>JACPPP010000046.1 GCA_016190935.1 Armatimonadota bacterium
GGCTTGTCTTCGACCGTGGCCCGATGCCCCGCCGTGAGCCGGATCACCTTCCCCAGAAACTGCTCGTAGACCTGGCCCAGGATGTCGGCGGGGAGCACGGAGAACTCGTAAGGGCTGTCCGGGTAGTAGATGTTCTTTATGATGCCCTTCAGGGTCTTGTCGTCGACGGTCAGGCCCGGCGTGAGCGTATCTGGCGTTTCCATCCGCCCTCTTTCCATCTGAAAGTGGAACAGGCCGGAGTTGTACTTATCGTCTGCCTGCCTGAAAAGGTCCACAAGCCGCGCATAGACCCGCGTTCCGTTCTGCAATGCCATCAGCCTTCTATCAACCTCAAGTCCCCGATCCTCGCATATCCGCAGGAAGATTATCCGGTCGATTGTCCGTTGGACGGCGAAGTTAAGCTCGCGCTGGCTGAGGCCGGGATTGCGAAGGGCGAGGTTCCGCGCGAGGGAATCGCGCCAACCTTCTATTTCTTTGAGAAACTCGGTATCGACTTCCGCCGTGCCTTTCTTGGCTCTGGTGGACTCGGCGTACTTGTCGAACAACCCCTTCCAGACAGACTCGCGGGCAAAGACAGAGGCGATTTCCGGCCACCGGTCAATATATTCGGTATAGTTAAACAACATCACTCGGGCGGTGGATGCCTTGTCGGTCTTGACCGGCTTGACTCTGCAGTCATAAACGGCGAATTCTTCAAAATCCGTCAGGATGGAGAGCGGCAGCTTTGCGGACCATGCATAGCGGCGGATTTGATATGAGGCGGCCGGGTCGTCCTTCACCTTGACCGAAGGCTTCTTGGCTTCCAGAAAGAACTTGCGCGCGCCGCCGATTGTGAAGCAGTAGTCGGGAGCTTTGGTTGCGCCGCCGACCTTGATTGCGTCCTCGTGTATCACGTCCTTGTATGCTTCACTACAGCCCTGTTTGTTGTTCACATCCCAGCCGAGCAGTTCGAAAAACGGGTCGATGAATTCCCGCCTGACCTGAGTCTCATTATACGCGCCGGATTTGTAGGCCTCTTTGTTGCGCTCGAACCGCTCTACCAGCTCGATCAATGCATCTGGAACCATTCTCTCCGCCTGCCCCTGGATAAGTGTGACTTGTTCACTGAGAAACAGCTTACTCGTCAGGCCGCCGAGTGTCAAGATGGCAATCGCGCGTGTTCGATTAGAATGGAAGCTGATCAGATTTGGGAAATACCTACATGAGCCTGGGGAGGAATGTTCGCTCGAAATACAGAAAACCTTATCTGGTTATTCTTGATTGCACAACATGGCTCAGAGATCGTATAACAAACTTATACAAAGGCTTAAGAGATTTGCAGAGGCTCCGACGATTGAGATGGAGACTCTGGGCGAGTTCAGCGCGGGCGGGCGCACGTATCCGCTGGTCTTGATGCATCTTGGGACTGCCGAACCGGGAAAGCTTGAAGTAACGATCAGCGCGGGAATACACGGAGATGAGCCCGCTGGAGTGGAGGCTGCGTGCCGGTTTCTTGAGAGAAACGCAAATAACGAATTACTGGTATCAAGGTTTCATTTCATCATATTTCCGTGCGATAACCCCTCGGGTTACACTCCCTTTTTGCGAAATCACCTTGAGAGCGAAAAAGCCGCTTCCGCGAACGTATCCGCAGGAGCCGAAGACTATCGGCGAACATATACAAAAGCGGATGATCGACCTGGGCGTATGCAGGACAGCCTGCGCGGGGCGAATCGGTGTCTGTCCCTGCACCATTACGAACTGGACGACCGGGCGGGTGTCACCGGGGGTAGAGCATCTTCCGGGTATCATAGAGTTCCTCGGATACAATCCTTTCAATTCGGGAGCCGAGAGCATAGGAGACAGGATAATCCTGCTCCGAAAGAGGCTCGGGCTCTCACGAAAGGCGCTGGCCCAACGTTTGGGTGTCGATCCCGAGACTGCGGCTCGTTGGGAGAAAGACATCAGCGTGCCCGCGCAGAAGCACCTGGAGTTTCTGGAGTCGCTGATCTCCCCTCCTACTCGGTAAGGGGGCATCGATGACCCTCCGATCCTACGACGATCTACTGAAGCGGCTGGACAGAATCGCAGCATTGCCGACGGTGAACCTGCAGCGGTTGGGAAGCTTCGAAGCGGCTGGGCGAACCTATACAATGGTCATGCTGGAACTGGGTACGCCTGGCCCTGGCAAACACAGTGTCGAGGTCGCCGCCGGCATTCATGGTGACGAGCCTGCGGGTGTGGAGGCGGCGGTGAGCTTCCTGGAGAGGAACGCGCGGAATGACGAGTTTCTGTCCACCTTCTACGGGGTCGTCCTTCCCTGCTGCAATCCAAGCGGCTATGAGTTGGGCACGCGTGAGAACGCCGATGGAGTTGATCTCAATCGTCAGTTCGCCACGCGGCATCCGCCGCCGGAAGTCGAGCTTATCACCCGCGCGTTAGAGGGTCGATGCTTCGACCTGGTTTTCGAGATGCACGAGGACATCGACGCGCCTGGGCTGTATCTCTACGAGATCGCGGAGAGCCCTGATCGGCACGTGGGAGAGAAGATAATAGAGTCTGTGCAGGCAATGGGCTGCCCAATCGACCTTCGGGAGGAGATCGAGGGGATGAAAGCCAAGGGCGGGCTCATCAGACGGAAAAGCATCCGATTCCGCAAGACACGTTTGCCCCAGGCCATTTACACCTACCGCACCTGCGGAGGGCACGTCATCACGCTGGAACCGCCGGCTTCAATGCTTCCATTCGAGGAGAGGGTCAAGGTCGAGGTAACGGCGCTGACTGTTGCGCTGCAGTCACTCCTCACGTGACGGCCCACACGCTTCTGCACGCCGTGGCCGAGGAGCCTCGCGCCCTGCTGTGTCTCAACGGGTGCCTGTTACGGAGAGGCCCCGGAGATAATCCTCACTGCGTCATCGTGTGCGATATATCGACGCTCCATTAGCGCAATCGCCAGTGCTTCCACGGAAGCCCAGTGGGACTTCAGTATCTCCTCCGTACGATTGTGAAGCTCGTCATACCGTGACTGGAATGTTGGACCGTAGTGTTCCTGAGCAAGCCCGAATGCTCTGTGTAGGTCGTCCCCCTCCTCTGGGAGAATTACCTCATCATAACTGGGATATCCTGCCGCCGGATCGACACCCAGTAACCTGTCGGCGATACCTCCAGCTTGGCAAACCATGATGTCTTCGTCTACGGATTCGTCCGGGCGATTGTACTCGTCCTCTCCCAGCTTATCCGGGTCACTATCCGAGGCAAGTGTTCTCACCCGTCCGAGCGAGTTGATATCAGGCACGACGCTAACGTGGTCAAAGGATCGCCCAAGAACGTGGTACACGACGGCGTGCGCCGCCTCGTGATGGGCGATTCGGCGAGAAGAATAGTGTGGTTCCCGTCCAGTCGTGGAGATCACCTCCCAATGTGGTAAGATACGGAGGAGCTTATCGCAGCAGCTTGTATGGGATCAAGTTCAGATGGGCCACGATTGCCTGGCACTGGTTACAACTCCTCGTTCGATCCTTTCCGCGCGTCACGGATGGCCTGCCATTTCTTCTCGAACTGTGACCGTGGATACGACCGAAAGGCCAAGCCCGCAAGGCCGGTAGCGAAGGCAGACAAGACGAGTACGAGCAGAATGATCCCGGCTGCGGACGTAGGCCTCCGGCAGACTGCGTGCGGCAGAACCAGACAGATAATGCCCAGGGACAGGTACATTCCGGCAATCAGGCCATTCAGCCGAAGAAAGATGCAGTCGTCCCTGAATTCGCGGCTTTTTTTCTCCCACAGGCTATTGTGGAAGACCTCCAGATAGGTGCCAATCATCGCATTGAACCGAGCGAAGAGCCAGGTCATATAGCAGGCGCTCGTCAGGAAAGCGAGGGGCAGGAGCGCGGCTACTTCCCACGACCACTTGTCGGGAGCAGTAACTACCCAGCCGAGAAACGCTGTGACAACAGCTACAGTCCCGCCTGCTACCGTAAATCGACTCTTCTGCCATTCCAGTATCTCCTGGCGCAGAGCCTGATACTCTATTTCCATGAAGCGCACTCCTCCTATCCACGCTGCAAGTGGGTCAAGATGGCTATGGTCCGCCTATCTTTCGCACGTCGTCCGGTCTGCTGGTAAGAAGTCGCGGGGCGATCTTGTCTGATGATGTCCTGAAGCAGGAACTTATGCCTGTGACGACCAGGTAATCACCGATGAGGTAAGCAGTGGGGTCACATTCTATCCTCACGCCCGTGTTCGGTACCCCTTCTGTGAGCGTTCCGTCGATCAGGGGCGAACCGTCATCGAGGTAGATGTATCCCTCCCCGATCCGGGTGATTCTCCCCGCCGTCTTGACCAAGAGCCCGATGTTGTTCAGGCCCAGACCTGCCGTAATGCCTTGCTGGCCGATACCTGTCAGAGGATCATACACCCAGTCGCTGCCTCCAAGGGACCTGTTATTGGCGAAGAGCGGCTCGACCGAGCCGTTGCCGTGTTGGGAGACAGGTCCAGACTCGATATAACGCTCTCCGTCCAGGTTGGTCCTGAGGAAACCGCTCACGGTCACCTGGGTGCCAGCGGCTATCGAGTGGCCGGGCTGCACGACCCGTATACCGTTGGACCGGTTGTTGGACTCCACATAGTAGTAGTCGGAAAACGCAGCGGACACGACGCCTCTGGCAAGGGAAACCTGCTCTCCATCGCCTTTGAGCTTCGCAGCACACATCGTGCCGCCCAGGTTGGGGATCGCTCCCAGGTCCACGCGAGTCCCGTCCGGGTCGAGGATTGCGGGGTCGCCAGAGTCGATGCAGCGCGAAGTGTCCTGCAGACGATAGTCACCACCGGCCAGGTTCACAAACAGCGGGTCGGCGAAGATGGTGCCCGTTAAGTCCGGGCTGCCGTAGTAGTTCGTTCCGTTCGACCAGATGTCGCAGTAGAGCACCTGGGGCGACCCGCCGATCAGGTAAACACCGTACGAACCGTTGTAGGCCACGATAGAGTTCTTCACGGTCTGCTGAAGGCCTTCGGAGTATATCCCGACGTATTGGCTCTTTGTCACACTGCAGTTCCTGACGGTAATCGTCCCACCGGACTTGCAGGCGAGGTTGGCCTTTGGGCTGTCGTAGTAATAGTAGCCGCCGTACCTGACTATGCAGTAATCGAAGACCCCACTTGCTCCACTCCCATTCACGTAAACGAAACCCCAGTCACCCGGCACAGGAGTCGTTGCACCTACATCATTGTTGGTGTCACCTCCAAGTGCGTCGTCCTTCAAGCTCGTGAAACTGATGAGTGACTCAGGGGTGCCTTGAGCTATGAGACTGCCTTGTACACCGATGGCTCCATTGGTACCGAAGACATTCTTGTCAAACTTCACGACCGTGCCGGGGTCTATGGTCAGAGTCGCGCCTGGGGAAACACCAAGCCATCCGCCCACCACGTACGGGAAGCCAGCGTCTGCACGTAACCGGCCACTCATAGGTACGTAGCAGCTTAGATACAGACCGTTTATGCGATTGCCACTGGCGGTGTTGCCGCCTAGAGCGACGTCTCCCGTAACGGCTCCATTCAGAACTGCCGCATAAGAAGCGTTGCCGATGAACCTGTTACTGCTCATTGTCGGCGACAGGCAGCTCGCCAGGTTGACGCCATATCCATTGTTGGCACTTATCGTGCATCCGCTAACACTGGGCGTGCCGCAGTTGCTCAATGATATGCCCAATCCGTTATTGATGACACTGCAATCTGCGATCTGCGGGTTCACCGCTCCATCAACACTTATGCCGGCGTAGTAGCTCTCCGTTATGGTGCAATTGGTGACGGTCACCTGCCCGCCGCTTTCAGCACCTATATTCGCGGCCGGGTGACCGCATTCCGTGAAGCCACAGGCTGAGCTGCCGCCGTACTTTACTATGCAATGATCGAACAGCGCGCTCGCTCCTGCCGTCATTGCAGCAATGTGATGCCACTCACCCCTAGATGGACTGCTTGCGCCCGCATCTCCATTTGTGTCGCCACCCACGCTGTCATCTCTGACGTCGGTGAAGTAGATTGGCGACTCAGCCGTGCCGTCAGCCACAAGGCTACCCTTGATGTCTATCCTACCGAAGCCCCAGTAAGGGGTGGTGGTGGCGAATTTCACGACTGCTCCAGGTTCTATGGTCAATCGGGTTCCGGCCGCGATGGTCAGGTAGTTAACGACATATGGGCTGCCGCTGGCCTTCCACGTGATGTTCGTGGTTATCGTTCCGGGAACGGGCGTGTAGTTGTGGACCCATGCTGGCGCGGAGTAGACATAATCCTGCTCGGCTCCCAAAGTGCCGGTCTGCCGGATTCTTAAGTACAGCGCCGTCTCGCCCTGGGAGGTCATGGGCAGCGCGCGCAGTTCCTGGTAGCTCAGATGAAAGGTGTCCGAGAAGTACGTGTCGTTGACGCTGCCCCAACTCCTGATTGGGTTTGATCGGCCAGAACACATCAGATCGATTGAGGCGAAGTAATCCTTCCAAGGGTCTGTCTGGTTTGGGTCAAATGCGGTTACTTCAAACGTGAAACCCGAAGCGCCTGCCGGTATGACATCGCCCATCCAATACCAGCTTGACTGGCCGTCCACCTGGCAGCGGAGGCGCAGCGAGAAGTCAATGTCCTCCGACGCGAAAACTCGTCTTCGTCTGAGCGCATCCATAACGCCGGCCCGTCCGCTTCCTGGGACTACCCATATCGCCGTGTGCCGGGTAGCGGCCTGGTCTCCGACACCTGATTGGTTGTCGATTCCGATGGACGGCCCGACGTGCCAGCCGGCCTGAAGCGCCGTTCTGAAATACTGTTCCGAGTTCGCGGGATTTGCCCCGCCGGAAACTCCATTGGGATTCGTCCCGGACGAGTACGGAAACGGAGCCTCTCCGCAGCCTATCTCCGCAAGGCAGAAGATGCTGTCGAGGTCTTCGTCCCAGTTAGCGAAGTTGCTGAGATGTGTTCCCCAGAAGATGTGATTGAACTGAGCAAGCGGCCTATCACCGTAGCCTGGGGCCGTGGAAGCAGACTTCAGCCACGAATACAGCGCCGGAAGTGTAGTGCTATACGTCGGCGGCGTGCCGCTGCCGAAAGCCTGCGTATCGGTGTAGGACGCGGTCCCGAACACGTTCACGTGATCTGACGTTGTGCCGCCGCTGAGAGTCCACTCGAATCCCCTGAGCGCGACGGGACCAGGCGGATTCTGGTGGGCGTCCGCCGTGTAGCCCAGCGCCGTCCACTCGGAGCTATCAATCGCACCGCCGTGGTCGCTGAACCCAATCACGTCTAAGCCCTCAGCCGAGGCGCTTGTCATCGCATCGGATGGAACCTGAGAGAAACAGTGGTCCCAACTGGCTGGCTCATACGGGACAGCTTCACAGCTAAACAGAATATGGACGTGGAGATTGGCGCGGTAGATGTCGTACTGCGCACGCGCGGACTCGGACGTGCCGACGAGGAGCGCGCAGATGAGGAATCCGAGGGGTATGTTGAACCTGATAAGCCCGAGACGCATTGTGTTCACCTCAAGGACCCGGTTTCCACCGCCTTTCCAAGAAATATACCTCCATCTGGCTTGCCTGTCAAGGGCGCCGACGAGCGAGCGCCGTAGTGGCTCGTCCAGCGTGTGGGGGAGCGTGTCGGCGAGCGCCCGCGGGCCTGCCGTGGTGGGAGGGAGAACAATCAGGCTGACGATGGCGAGAGCCGGTGCTCCTGAGGACGCAGAAGCTGTCTGCAGCGGCCGCTCAAGCTTACGGCGGGAGTCCGTCTCTTATTGACTACGGAGGGACCGAAGGACTGCGTCAGTGATGGCTCCGCGCCTCCGTTCCTTCTCCTTTTCTGGAACCGGCTGATAGCGCACCTTCACCTTATAGCCCTTGATCCTTTCCTCCCGACCCGCCTGATCCGCTGCCTCCTGCTCCAGCAGGACAACGAGGTCCTCCGGTGTGAGGAAGAGTAGACTGGCTTGATGAGTCTCGGCCAGTGTATCACGGACCAGCGCCTGGACCTTCGTCAACGTCTTCATCTCCGGCGAGCACAGGATGACGCGATCACATCCCGCGGCCAGGCACTTCTGGATGTTGCCGAGTTCGTGTTCCGGCGTTGTGGTGACGGAGACCTCACACGCCACTCTTGTGCCATCGCGTTCGAGAGCGACGTCGATCCGTCCCTGGCCGTCGGGAGTGGGGTGCTCGATTGTCGCCCTGTATCCGGCCTTCTCCGCCTCAAGCTTTATCAGGTTCTGCAGTCGCTTATGCTCGCGCTGCGACTCCTTGCCGGGAGGCGCAAGGACTCCGTCCATCGGTCCACCGGCATGTATGAAGGGCTGCGGCTCGCTCCTCGGCTCCTCTTTCTTTGCCGATCTCGGCGGCGGCTCCGCCGCCACAGCCTGTTCCCTGCGGCGAGCCTGCCGCGACCTCGCCTCTTCTTCGACGGGTGCGAACCGCGCGCTTGCCTGGGCAGCTATCTCCTCGCGCCGCAGGAGATACTTGCTGCCGAACGGCACCGTCTTGAGGAAACCCGCGTACTGGGTCTGGCTCATCCCCAGGGCCTTCGCAGCCGGAGTAATCTCCATCGTGCGTATCGGCAGGACACCGCCCTTCAACTTGTGTTTGACGTAGCACGATCTGGGCGGCAGTTTCTGCAGGCTGGCCGTTCTGCGCTCCCACTCCTCGCCAAGACTCCAGAAGGTGGGGGACATGCTCCTGACGGACTTCACCTCGTAGCCAGAGTACTCGAACGCCTCTTTCGCGAGTAGCTGGGCGTCCTGTCGGTTCACCCTGAAGTAGACCTGGAGTCCGGTGTTGCCCAGGATGAGGCTTCTGAGGTCATCCGGGATCTGAGCTAGAGACTGATGCGCCATCACAAGCGACAGCCGATACTTCCTCGCCTCGGACAGCGCCACCTTGAACGACTCGCTCGCGAAGTTCTGGAACTCATCGATGTAGAGGTGGAACGGGACTCTCTGGCCTTCCGGTGTGTCGGATCGGGAGAAGGCAGCCGTCTGGATCTTCGCCATCAGCAGCGACCCCAAGAGATCGGCGGAGTCGTTCAGCTTCCCCTTGTCCAGCTTGACCAGCAGGAATCTCCTGTTGTCCATGACTTCTCTCAGGTCGAACGAACTCTGGCTGGAGAAGAACATCTGATGCATTCTGCTGTCGGCGAGCAGAGCGCCGAGCTTGTTCATCACCGGCTCGATCCACGTGAGTTGGGACCTGTCCGTGAGGGACTCAAACCGGTAGAAGTACTCTCTGACAGCGGGGTTGGTGTTCTTCTCCAGCACGACCTCTCGAACCGTCCTGCGCGTGAGGAAGGTCGGGACCTCGGCCAGCGTCATGCCTGCTTCCGACAGGGCGATGAGCGTGTTGCGCAGGAGGTCCTCCATTCTCACCCCCCAGGAGTCCGACCATATCTTCCGAAAGGAGCTTATGAGTTGCGCAGCCTGCTCCGCAGCGGAGACGGCGGGAATCATCTCAAGAGGATTGAAGGTCACCGTGGATTCCGCGTCTGTGGGGTCGATGAGGACGGTTCTCTCGCTGACTTCCCGAGGGTCTTGAGACTCCGCGTACCGGCAGGCCAGGAAGCCTTTGATGTCTTCGACCAGGTCGCCGTGGGGATCTATCACGCAGAACCCGTTGCCCCGGTCGATGTCCTGCCGGATCAGGCATTCCAGGAACTTGGTCTTGCCCGTCCCAGTGGCGCCCACCACATAAAGATGGGTCTCCCGGTCGCGATCGGCGATCTTGGCGACCTCATAGCGACCCATCTTCTCGCTGTAGGAAACGCCGAGGCTCAGGGTGCCGGGAAGGTCGGCATCGTAGACGTCCAGTGCGGACCCGCTCCGGCGCTCGCGCTGTGTAGATCGCCTTTCTGGCTGCTTACCTCCCTCCGACGACACCCTTACCGAGATACTCATCCGTTTACCCCCAACGTGGCTCCGCTCACTGGCTGCCAGTCCGGTCCTTGCATCACGAAATGCCGAGGAATCCCTCGGACTGGCGGTCAACGCTTGCGGGGTCCTGCATCAGGTCGAGCATAACCTCTTCAATAGCGAGCCTCACGGAGCGGTCGACGGTGCTCGCGAATGCTCTCAGCTCCCCCTGGCCGAAGACGCCAAGCCCGAGCAGCCGGTCTCGCTTTGCGCCGTCTTGCTGCCTGTATAATCCTGGCTGCTGGACCAGGTACCACGCAACCTGTAGACTGGTGCCGTAGCTCCTGCAACCAATGAACATCCGCGTACGGGTGAGGTTGAGGCCGCGGCCGTGCGAGACGATCACAAACGGTCTTTTCCCGCCGAGAAATCCCTGGAGAACTCCGGTCGATACATCCCGGTGCTCGATTCTAACGTTCGGTACTCCGCTCTGGGCAATTAACCGTTGGGTGTCGCGAAGTATCTGCCAACCTCTGCCTCTGCCGCCGGGGATCAGAACGTCCCAGCGATCCATTATGTCGTTTTCTGGCAGCACGGTGGGCCAATGGATGATGATCCAAAGTGCTGACGCTAGACCCCCTATCCCAAGAAGCAGGTGGAAGAACCTGCCGCCCCCGAGTGCGGTGCCGATAACGCCTATCAGCAGGAGCGAGACGGCAGTGAGAAGCAGCTTATCCACACCCTTCCTGCTCGTCCTCTGCGAGGACGAGCGGTCACGAGTCGCCGAATGAGTAGCGTAACCGGCTCTGTGGCTGATGTCATCAGGTACCCATGGTCTGTCCAATGACGCAGGTCTGTGGCTGCCAGCGATCTCAGTTCTGGTTCTTGTGTATCGTCTGTTTGTGGACATGACATCCTCCTCTCTCCCTAGTCCGTCGCCGTCACCTGCGAACCGCCGGAACCGCCGCTGGAGAAGCTTGACGCCGTTCGCGCGGCCCAAGCACTCCGAGCAGCCTCGTACGCCTGCCGGATGGCAGGTGAGGTCGGGAAGGTCGTGCTTCCTCTCCTCTGCCAGGACGCGTCCTTCGCAAGAAACTCGACATGCAGCCAGGCTGCCGTCCTGTGGGCGAAGACCACCGCCAGCACATCTTCTTTTGAGTCCTGAGCAAGCGCGTAAGCCTTCTCCTCGGAGACTTCGTCGGTCTGCTCTTGCAGAACTGGCACTACTCGGGCCCGATAGACGTGGGGCGGAGCCGGGTTGAACGTCTCGGCAACGTAGAGGCCGGAATCGCTGTCCTCGCCGGCGAAGTACGCCTGAGCGTCGCCAACCAGCTTCTGAAGGGCTGCTGTACGCGTGGTAGCGATCTGAACCGTTTGGACCGGCCTCATCATCATCCGGCTCGTGATACGCTGACCTCCAACCAGCCGGTTACAGGCTGCAATAAGTGTGTGTGCATGGTAGCGGCTGTCGTGGTCGCGCCGGTCGACAGTCGCTGCGAAGTCGAGCACCTGACCACCCGGATACGGGAAACCTGTGGCCATGAGGAAATTGAGCTGCAGTTCATCTTCGTTGGGCTTCCGGGACAGGACATAGTCCATCGCCGAGAGGTCGTCTACGAAAAGGCCGCGAAGTCCCGACGGCAGTTCCCGCGCTTCCTCGATAGTAGACGAATGTCCCGCGGCTTGTATGCCACGGTCCTCGTAGCACCGGGCGAGGGTTGCGGCGCGATCTCCTTCCGGATCATAGATGTCGGCCGTGCCAACATAGTCGGATAGTCTGAAGCTTGCGCGGGGCGGTCGGAGGACCAGAGCGCTGAACGCCCGCCCGCCTCGATTCGCACCGCCGAGAGTGAAGTCTCGGGCTTTGGTTAGTGTTGTCATTGTATATTGTTTCCTTTCTCGATCTAGAGCGAATTGAAAGTGACCTTGCAGTCAGCACCTGCCCACCATTGCAGGAAGTGCGAGAAGGCCCAGTGGACTCTTTCGTAGTCGCGCAGGGAAACCAGGTGGCCGCGGTCGACCTGCCCCGGATAGTAGTAGACCTGGATGGAGGAGGGAGCTATCTTGGGTCTTCGGCATATCCTCTTCATATCGTCCAGAATCTCCTCATCCGAATGGCCCTTCAAATAGACGGAGTCTACCGTCAAGGCCTTGGTTGCCTGCATGAGATCGCCAATGATGACGACCTCCCAGTGCTTTGTTGGACCGTCCATCTCGATCCAACCGATGAAGTCCAGGGTTTCCAGCAGGGGGGTGCGCTCAACAGTCCCGGCTTCCCGCCACGCTTTCCTGATCAGACCCCGCAGGGCTTCGGTCTGCTTCTTGCAGGATTCCCAAGCTGGTGGGACAATCTTGAGTTCGTATTCGACACAAACGTCGTGGCTGATAACGGAGCCGGTGGTCGTGAAGACGGCCATTTGGAACCGGTCCCCCGTCATCCCGGACTTGACAAACTGAAGTGCCTCTTCCTCGAGTCGCGCAAGCACGTCTTCCGTCTTGTAATCGAGGCTTCCGCTGTTGTCTGAAACCACCGTCCGAACCGTACGATCATTCTCCGGTCCCTGGCAACCGGAAACCAGGATTGCCAGGGCGAGTACTGCGGCTGCGAACCGCATGGCTGTTTCCTCCTTTCATACTTTCCTCAGCAATCATTGAGGCAAGGCGCCGGATCGAAGGCCGAAGCCCCTCCAGACAGAGTTCGCTCACCTGTCTCAGCAAGCGAGCTGTCCTGCGTTCGGATCTGGCAAGTGCCACGTTCACCTGGTCGATCCGCCTGCTGAGTTCCTGTTCGAGATTCCGAAGGTGAGCGACTTCGACTTCGTTGGCCGTCCTGCGTGCCGCCTCCTTGGCCGCCAAGACGGCGTCTCTTCCTCGCAGGACATCCTCTCTCAGAAGCCGGTCGACCTTGCTCTCCCAGGCTGTATGCTCCGCCTGCTCTTCTACACCGTCAGCGGTCGCCAGCAATTCCTGTGCTCTGGTGAACAAGCCCACTGAAATGAACGGCAGCAGTGGCACCGGAAGGATGGCGAGCAGCGCCAGCATCGTCTGGCTACTTGTGGAGATGTCCTGATCCTGAGCACCTGCACAGACGCGTAACCAGCCCAGTGGCACCGTTGCCGCGGCCAGAACCGCGGATCCGAGGTAGGGCCGCCTCGGGATCTCGTGAGCCCCCCAGATGATCGCTGCGAGCCAGCCGAAGGTCAGCAGTGGGAAATAGCCTGCCGAGACCGACGATCTGTCGAAGCAATCTCGAATGGCAGTGGATGTGAACGCGGCGTCCGTCAGCACGAGCAGTAGCCCGAGCACCGCCGACGCCAATGACATTATTCTTACGCGACAAGCTTTGGCCGCGAGCCAGGCTGCTCTGAGGCCTTCCGCTATCCGGTTGCGCCGCGTCCCTTCATCCTCCTCGGGTAATGGCTGCGCCGCTCGAAGCGGCGTCCGGACGGCTGACGCTGCACGGAGTTCGGCATCGAGAGCTGGCCGCAACTGGTCGGTGAGCTTGGCCCTGTAATCCAGCAGTCTCATCTGCAGGTCCGTCTCCGCGAGTAACCTGTTTCTGACGAACATCAGTCGGTTCCTTGCATCAACGATGGCGGATCGGATGATGTGGAGCGCCACGCCTTCAAGTGCCTTTCTAAGGCCGTCCGAAAGTTCTGGCAAACGTGGGGCCTGCATGATGCGCTCCCTGGCTTCCTCTTCGCTCTCGCTTTGGGCGATGAGGCTGTCACCAGCGGCACTGAGGTTGAGGAAGGTGAGCACCGCCCTATCTGCTTCGGCGATCAAGAGGTCGAAGAACAAACTCCTTCTACCTGCCAGTTCGCTCCGGTACAGCAGTCGGTAAAGCAGGTACCAGATTCGATATAGTATCAACAAGTGTCACCTCCGACCGTGCTGCGCAATGCTCGCCTGCAGCTCGTTTCCCCGTCATACCGGTCCGGGGAAACAGCAAGCAACACCCCTTCATTACTGTAATAGGGCGTACTTTGGTCAGTGTTACACGAAATCTGCGGATGCACCAACAAGGCACAGGCTGCGATGCACGTCCCGACGCCACCTATGAGCCCTGCTTCCGGTTGCCACAAGACGTGGAAAATGGCAGGCAGGTTCTGTGCATTCGGCACGGCGTTGCCAACCGAGCAGAGGAGACCGGTCTTCGGCGACGGTCAGAAGTCGGAGGTTAAGCGGGAGATTGCGGGTTACGCCCGAGAACCCGGGAATCTACCCAGGGCTAATGTCGTCCGGGGCGGGGTATGTCCGCCAGTTCGGCCACCGTCTTGACGGCCCAGATATCGCCTTCGGGTATGATGCGGTAGCCCCATTCATTGACCGCTTGCAGCAGAAGGACAGCCAGCTCATTGCCGCCATCGCCTGCAGAGATCAGATCTGCCATTGACGCTATGAGCGGCTGAATCCAGGCAGGGTCTGGTTCGTCTGCGAAGAGCATTTTGCGCAGTCCGTCGCGCGACGCAGCCTCAATTCTCTGCTTGGTGTTCGGCTCGCGGATCACCGCACTCTTGCTGTCGCGTACTTCGACGTTCCACGGTATCAGCCCATCTCTCAGAAGGCGCGTCACGAACTGAACGACTTGGGATTCCATCATCTCTGGTGATACGTTATCCTCTGGCCCCGCCAGAGCACCATCCAACACCGTGGGCATCACTGAAGGGTGTCCGGCCTTCTGTGGACCGACATTGGCCAGCGCCAGAGTCGCACGCTCTCTGACCACCTCGTCCGGATCAGCCTCTGCGAGTTTCACCAGCGCGCCCACGGCATCGGGGAGAGGCTCCTGGCGCTGCGCAACTTCCTCAAGAAGCTCAACCAGCATCAACCGTCGGCCCGGCGTAGAACTCGGCTCGTCGACACACTCGGCTAGGCGGGATGCTCTGTCTTGTTCCCATAGGCCAGGAGGGTCTACCGCAAAGCGGAGAGCTGCCCTTGCAGATTCCTGTACGCTGTCCTCGGCGTCGTCACGTGCTACATCACTCAGTTCGCGAACAACCCTGCCATCCGTAGCGACAGCGCTTCCCATCTCACCGAGTGCCAGGACCGATAGCAGCCGCAGTTCCGGATTCTCAGCGCGCAGCAAATCCAGCAGATCCTCGATCACCCCGCGAACACGGGCTGATCGCTCTCCGATGAATGCCAGCAGGGACACGGCGATGGCGCGTGTTCCCTTATCTTCGTCCCTCAGTGCGGTTTCCAGGCGGGTAAGCACACCTGCGTCATCGGACAGGGCGTCGATGGCTGTCCGAAGCACGTGTGTGGGAGGCAGAGCTGCGGGCGAGGCCCCCGTTTGGAAGTAGTTCTCCAGCACATCTGCGGGATCGTCGCACCGCAACAATCTGAAGGGGATACCGTCCGCGAGGTGGCCTGTGAGCGTCCGGTCGGTGCCGACGTGCCTCTCCACTTCATAACTCCACCGTAGATACCGCCAGCTGTCGGCGAGAATGTCAGATACTTCTTCCGCTATCCGCGGCCCCTCCGCGATATTGTGTCCGATCAGTTCCACAGCTTCCTTGAGTGTGACCAAGGAGAAACGCGTGTAGAGCGGGTAGTCTGCCAGGTAAAGACGAAGATGGGCCAGATCTGCCGCTGCCAGCCGGCGCAAGTTCAGGTTATCGCGGTGCCTGATCTCCGCAAGCCTGCGGAGCGCATCAAGGTTCTTGTCCACTACTGCTTCCGGCAGTCCCGATGCTCCCAGGGCCTCGCATAACGAGTACAGGACGTTGAGCGCCGCCCTGCGCATCCGACTGTCAGCACTTCGCAGGCACAAGAGCACACCGGTGATCTCGTCAGGTCTGGAAAGCAGGGCTGCACCAAATGCCCTGAGCGCGGACCTGTACACCTGGTCGTCGGATGCCCCGGCAGCGTGACGCAGCATCTTTGGCAGGACCTCCGGTATGCCGACCACAACGGGATCCGCCATACTGCCCAGCGCATGAGCCGCGTGTTCAGCAAGGGCAGGGTGATCAAGGCTTTCTGCGAGGCGTGGCACCACGCGGGGAGATCGCGCGGCGACTTCGCCAATTCCGCCGAGCAGCTGCACTGCCCTGACGCGGACATCGCCTTCTCCGCGCTGCACATGCTCCAAGAGGGGACCGATTACGCGAGATTCGAGCACCTGAGTCTCCAGTAGCGCCAGCACGGCTCCAACTTGTTCGTGCAGGTCATCCGGTCCGTCGAGCGCGAGACTCAGGAGCAGGTCGATCAGTTCGTCGTGCCGGAGAATTGAGCCCTTTACTAAGCCGATTGCCCAGACTCGCAGTTCGGGGTTAGGACTACCGAGTTCCCTGACCACCGCGTCGAAAAGCTCGGGCAATTGATCAGCATCGGGAGCACATCGGGTGAGAACACGTGCCGCACGTAGACGGCGTTCGCGATCCGGACAGTTGAGGGCCTCATCGATCAGCGTGGTTAGGAGGCGGGGATATCTCAGCGCCGTTTCGCCCGTTGCCTCTACTGTGAACGACGCGAATTCCGCATCGCCGCCAGCAAATTCGTCGGACAGCCAATCCAGTAGCGGCTGGCCTTCGCAACCAGCATTGACAGCGGCGAGCGCGGTCAGGCAGCCGCTCCAACACCTCGGCATCGAGCCATGTCGGCCCGTGTACCAGTCGTGCCAGAATGCGATCGCCTGAGCCGTGATCCCATCAGCCAGGGGCTGTAGATGCTTACCTATCGTGTCCTGCTGCCTTGCGCGCAATACGTGCATAGCGTCCGGCAAGCAGAGTACGGCAAGCGCCAGACGGTGCCGGAAGCGGTCGTCCCTACTGACGTCGCTCAGCATCTCTAGTAGCGGAGCAGGATCTTTCAATTCCCCCGCCAGAAATATTACTACGTTGCGCCATGCAGGATCCCACGCCTTGCGGTCCAGCAGTTCGCCGAAGGTCGTCTTTCTGTTGTCCACAACGACAGTCGCGGACCAGCCGGCCTGCTTCTCGTTGACCTCCCGGCCCAGATGGCGGGCGACAAGGTAGTCCAGGAAGGACCTGTGACGGAACGAGAACTGCTGCTCGTCTGTACAAACATCTCTCCCGAGGTTCGTGAGGATCCCGCTGCCTTCCAAGGCATCGAGTGCGATGACGACTTCGGGGCTGGTCTTTCCCTTGCGCATACTTCTGGCCAAAGCCTTCGCAATTGTATTCCCGCTGAATCTGTCGCTGTCAGCGTCGTCCGGAAACACGCTCCAAGCGATGTCGGTGAGAAGTTGACGCCGCTGATCCACAGGATTCGCCATGTCAGTCTTGCCGGACGGTTTGTGATAGCGTTCGAGCAGGTGCCGCACCGCACGAGCGTAAACACCGCGCTGTGTCACCCCCGCCGTGATGTCATGTTCTTCGTGTACCAGGCACGTAAGGGTCGCCATCAGTGGATTGCGACAGGCGAGGGCCAGCGAATACGAGGTGTCAAGCAGTGCCCTGAGAGAGGATGCTTTTACAGGATCATCGGCGAACCACCAATCCACGAACCGGCGGATATCCGACAGCTCAAACGGAGCCAGTTTGTACCCGGCCACGCCTCTCCAGGGCAGTTCGGCAGAGAGCCGGCTCAAGCTGCGACAGGTCACTATTCTCCGGGAAGCCCATCGAACGTCAACGTTGTTCATCCAGCGCACCAGGACGTCCCGCTTCTTGGCTGGTACGCGGTCCCAGTCGTCGAGGATCAGGTAACACAGGCTCGACCTCTTCACCTTCTCCATCGCCCAAAACTTGAACTGTTCTCCCAGCCCGGTGTTCGCACGCATTACGCTGAGTAGAGGAGCGGGATCCTCGACTGTTTCATATGAAAGCACCTCGGCGAGCCGGTCCACATCCGCTACGATAGGGAGGGGCAGTTCGTCAATGGATTTCCGGCCCCGAATGCCACATAGTCCTTCTTCGGCAAGCTGGATTGCCATGGTCGAGATCAGGAAGCTCCTCCCGGCACCCGGATCGCCGGAGATCGCGGCCTTGTTGGCGTTCTTGAGCTCGTGCTCCCACGGCAGCGCCGCTCGGTCTTCCATCGGCGGTTCGTACAGCCGGGCCACCTCTGGGTCCATAAGTCCTAGGACTGGGTCTTGAGCCAGATACTGCCTCACACCCGACCTGTCGCGGATTTCCCCTTGCTCAGGCACCCCGTCCTCCCTCAGGACCTTGATCGGGATAGCGATCTCGCCAAGCCTGACCCCGTCGCCGTTCTTGTGTCGCCAGGATGTCTGCTGCAGTTCCTGGATGAGCGTCTCGTAGTATTTCTGCAGTTCTTCAGGGACTCCCGAAGCAAACTCAGCAGCTTGCGCGAGGGTCTGGACGCGATGAATCCGGACACCCTGGTCGGTGGCCCACGCATCGAAGGCTTCCGCCTCGTCTGGTCTCTGCTCCTCCGACATCACAAGAGTGGCGAGACCCTCCTTCTTGCAACCCTCAACTTTCCCGTAGTCCCCCTCCACAGGGTGGCACTTTCCGTCCAGCTCTCGGCCTTCGTTCTTCAGGGCAAACGAAAGCACTAGACTAGGGTCCGTCAGTTTCCCTGTCCACAGGTTCCGCAACCCTACTGCCAGTGCTCCGCCGGCAGAATCATCTTTCAGTTGGTAGGACCTGAGGGTCACATCCTCACAAGGCCGGTACGCTTCGACCCAGACACGCACGTCGGAAAGGTGGAGTTCGCCAACTCCCAGCTGGGCCTTCACAATCTGCGCCGCGTCTGAGAAGATCTGTGCAAACCCTGTGTCCATATGCCTGCTCAGAACCTGTTCGGGGGCCAGAAAGACCTCTCCGCTACCCTCACCTGTCAGTTCAAGCCTGAGTTTCGCGATCACAGCCTTGTTCCCTACCAGGGGAAACAGAATGGAACAGCGATTACTGACGGGACGCCGGAGCCCACGGAGATACGAAATCAGGTCACGCCAGAATGCCAGTGGATAGGGGTGGGTCGGCGCGACCTCGTATCGGCTGGCCAGCTCTTCAGCAAGTGATTCAGGCACCTCTGCTGGTCCGCGCCGATCCGGCGGCGTATGCAGACGTACAGTTGCATCCAGAATGACCTTGGCCCATCGTACCTGGTGATCAGCCCAGCCGTCAGGCCATCTGCGGATGAGGGCTGCGCCTTGGGTGTCAAGCCACGTCAACAAGCCACTTGTGATACGGAGATCTCCCTGCCACACGCTACAGGCCTCAAGGAGATCAGGCATCACCGATTGCCGCCACAATCTGGCCACCGTCTTCTCATCGCTTCCGACCAGGGACTCCAGTATCTCTCGAAGATCTGCCACGCTACTCCCACCCCTTCCGTACAGGCTCGGCTGCTACTGCCCCTCGCTTTGAGATCCGATCGTACTTATCGACATGACGCTCTCGGCCGTCAACGGTAGGCTCAGACCAAGCAATCTGGTTGCCCTGAAGTGGCCATCGGGGCATCGTAACAGCGTCAGCCTCTCTTCGACGATAGGTTCCTGGTCTTCGCCCAGGACGAGCACTTGCACTGTCGATCCGTCCAGAGAAGCATCAGAGGTGTCTACCTCAAGCCAGACCTCCCCCTCGCCTTCCTCGTGAATCCTCCAGTGGAAACCGTCGCAACTGGTTCCCTCAGTCTCCCACTCCGGCCTGACAGTCGACTGCGCCGCCAGAGCACGCGGCGGGACCTGGTCCCCAAGGCTTGCGACCGCTAGCAGCGACCGCAGGAAATCTCTGGCGTTCCTTCGGCCATGGATGGCCTGTTCTGCTAGGGCGTTCTCGAGTTTGGATATGGCGTCGCTTGCGGCTTCACGGACTTCGTCATCCGGGTCTACTTGGGCCGCCTTGCGAAGAGCCTGGAGGGCTGTCCTATCAGCCAGTTCCGCAAGGCGATCTGCTGCCAGGGACCGAACCCACCCCGGCCGCGTCATATCCCCAAGGATAGTGACCATCCTGCCCGCATCGGTCCGGTGGAGACGAAATGGGTCGATCTCCGGGCTCAGCGCCTCTGCGTCTGCCTCCGATTCAGCTCTTAGCAGGTAGCTGTAGCATCTTCGGCACCGGAAGATATGGCTTGCAGTTCTCAACTCCTCCAGCGTCAACTGGTCACCAGTTCTGCCGCCGTCGACCGCGCTCATATAGGCGAGGATGCTGTCTTCGCCCGGGCACGGCGAGAGTTTCTCGTCCGGTTCCGGGACTGAACTCACTCTTAGAGTCTCAATCAGTTTGTCTATGTCTTCTCCCACCATGAGTCCCTCCTTCCGCACTCCGGCTGACTCACATCGAGTAGATGGATTGGTCGCCAAGATCACCACAAGTCCTCAGTCAGTCGCGTTTTCAACTTCTCCCGAACGCGATATAACCTGGTACGCACATTGCCAGTGCTTATACCGAGCTTGTGTGCAGTCTCCCGAACAGGCACGCCGTCCAACTGGTCGTTAACCAAGAGTAGCTCGTCCTTCCGCAGTATTCGAGATATGGCCTCTTTACGTTCCTTTCGCAGAAGGTGAGCCCAAGGGTCACCTGCGCCCAAATCGCCGAAGATGTCCCCCAACTCCTCCAGACTAGCGATGTCAGGATTGATCACAAGATTGAGGAGCACTTGCACTGTCACCGGGTTCACGCCAAGGCACTCGCCTATGTCCACGGTGGAGGGTTGTCGTCCCAATGCTACCAACAGGTCCTCCTCAGTATGCTGGATCAACTGGCAGAGTTTGCGGTGACGCTTCGCCCCCCGGAAATCAAGATGGGCCGCGATCATATGCCACCGGATCTGCCGTATCGCAAAGGCGCGGAAGGGGATGCCTCTTTGGGGATTGAACAGGCGAATCGCTTCGCGAACGCCGAAGTGTCCGTCAGCGTAGAATTCCTCCGCCGGGTGCTGCGCAGAGCGAAACCGCCGGGATACTGACTCCACGTCTGCTTTGCACTTGGCCAGGATGATGTCCCTCGCCTGTTCATCGCCTGCCTTGGCCAGCTCGACCAACTCAGGCGCTATGTCTTGATCCATCTACCTTTCCGCCTTAGCCATATCAAGGACGCACAATAGCCCTATTATGATAATAGGGCTGCCGAGGACCTGTTGTCACGACTTTTTTTGCGGCCTCTGCCAAATTCTTGCGAATACATGCGGCGCGCAGCTCCAAGTTTGGGACGGAGTGCCAGACGTCCCTAACGTGCCTACTGTGCATCCTTCGAGCAACCGGTATTTGCGCTACGTCCAGGGATCTTGGAATGTGCCGAATCGTGTGCGCCGTGGCCAGCAAGGTGCTGCACACAATCAGCCCCGCCCGATCTCTCGTCTCGATGTAACGAGCATTCCAAGAGCCACGGCGTCGAACATGTGTCCGTGAAGCCTTTGTCGCCACTTGCGATCCTGCGCGGAGTAGGCTCTGAGCTCGGGGTATCGCCTGACCACGGCTGCGGCAACGGCCCCTTTATCCGACCATCCATTGCCCGTCACGGCCTTCCGGATCGTGCTGGGGGCATAGCTCACGAACTCCGCCCTCTCCTCCCTCGCCACAGCCCGGATCTCATCCCCCAGCACGTTGAGCAGACAGACACTGCGATTGTTGCCCACGAACGTCTTCTCAAGGGCAAGAACATCAGGCCTGAAATCCCGCACCAGCCCGACGACGGCCTGTCGCGCTTGCCTCAGTCTCTCGAAGGGCGACTTTCCTTTTTTGAACACCTTCACTCCGTGGTAGGCGAGGGCGGCACCGTCCAGGACGGCGATGCCCATCTCCTTCGTGCCAGGGTCGATGGCCAAGACTCTGGGCTTAGACCTGCGCCACCAGCCGGTATCGGGGTTTCTGACTTCGCTTCCCGTTGCTGAAATCATCTTCTCCTCTCGATCTCATCGCGGCAGACTGTGGCAAGCGCAATAGCATCGAACATTCTGATGTAGTATGGCTTGCCTGTCGCCCTGTCTCTCTGGAGCTCCTGGGATAGAAATGGATATCTCGTGCATAGTATGTCGGCCATCTCATATCGGCCGATCCGCTGGCCCTGGCCGTAGGAGGCTTCAAGCTGCTCAAGGCGATACTCCCGAAGCTTCATCTGGCTTCGCCTAGCCAGATCCTCTACATCCAGACGGAGCCGGTCAAGGCACGGAGACGTACGGGAGGGATGAGGCTTCTTTACCGCCAGAACATCGGGCCGGTATCTCTCGATAAGATGAGACACGGCGGCCCTGATTCTCTCCTGCTTCGTATCCGACCATCTGCCTTTGACGGTCTTCACTCCCCAATCTACAAGCTCAGGTCCCGCGAGGACCGCCATGCCGAAGTACCTCGTTCCTGGGCTAATTGCCATTATTATCGTTCGATTCTCTCGCATATACTTTCACCAGATGCTTGAACAGAGCCGCCCGGCTCGTTCTGATCCTGCTCCTGGGTAACTCCTTGGCCTCACCCACGGCTCTTCTCAGCAACCGCTCCGGGTATGCGTTGGCGTAGAGGCGGTAGATTGACAGGTTGCCTTTGTCATTCAGAGCTTCTGACAGGTCTACTGCAAGAAGATCCTCCCTCGTCCGGGGTCTGAAGACAGGTTGTGCTACGGCATTCCCAGTCATATGCATCTCGGCCTCCTCGGTGCTCTTGGTAGTAACTATTGATCTATGGTTATTGTTTGTGTCCGCTGGTGTTACAGATGGATCCCGCTGATGCGACAGTGAGGTTCCTCCACTGATGCAGCGCAGACGAAGGAGTCGATAGACGTGTGGATGACCGGCACCACGCCTGTCCACACTTATCAGCTTATGGTCTTTCAGCGCCTTGATCGCCCGGTTGACTGTTGCCCTGGAGCATCCGAACACCGTGGCTATGCGCTTCTGCGAGGGGAAACACGACTGAGCAGGACCTGTGAGCGATGCCAGGTAGTTGTAGACCGCCACCCCGATGGCCCCTATCTTCGGAACGTAGTGCTGGATGAGGGCCCGGTCTATCCAGTACCAGTTGCCGTCCCTCAAGTTCCTGACTGCGTGCTCGTCTGATTGTGTTTGACTCCCGCAAACAGTTCGCCACTCGGTGTCACCCTTGGCTTCGCCGTTGTTTGGTCGACCAATGATCATCCCTTTACTCCTAACCGCCTTAACGCCCCGGTCGAAACGCGAAAGGCACCTCGGTTTGCTCGTGGATAAGGCCCTCCCTCGGACTTGCGGCGCGCATCTATGCGTCTCGCGCCGTATCGGTTCCGCAGATCGCCGTCTCGCAGCCAACGATCTCATCCGCCAGGTCGGACCGCAGCTCGTCGTAGATGACATCGACACAACTGCGGTACAGCGCGGCCAGTCTGAGCGCATTGGTGGTGTCCGGCAGACAGGTTCCGTTCTCCCATCGGGAGACTATGCTGCTGCTGCTCAACCCCAGGGCTCGGGCCACATCCTTCTGGCTGAGACCCCTCTCCCTCCTATACCGCTTGAGGCGATTGCACACAAGTGGTGGTTTCATCGGCATTCCTCGGTGCGGTTCACAAGGAACCAGCTTTGGCCATAAGCTACCAGAGAACCCGAGCCTGTACAAGGGGGTAAGAATTGCGCTAGACGGCAAGACGCTCTTGCCGTCTAGCACCGCTTTCCCTGCAAGTCGCCTGGGGCAGCTTCTCGTGTAGCCCGGCCCCCGCGAACTCTGGACGTCGGGCAGATAAGGAAGAAGCCAAGATCGGGCAATCGTCGGACTTAGGGACTCAGATCTAGCGACCACCCGCTCGCCGCAGTGAGACATATACGTAGAACACGTCGTCGAGGTCCGCGTTGCGCCGGACTGCACGGCCTTCTGCGTTTCGCTGACGGCCTGCTCAGGGCCATCGGAGAGCACTGCGGGATCTGGGACATAAGGCGATTTCCATCCGGACCAATGGTGCACGCGGAAGCCCGTTTTCGCGACAGGGGATACCGCCAGAATGAGTCTCATTGGCATCAGTGCCCGGCTTGCGGGGCAGAAGGCAGCACGGACGTGTCGTTAGCGGCGAAGCAGCGTTCTGCCGTTCTGCCAGGCCGAATTCCGGCCGCCGGGAACAAGCCCAAGGGTTTGTCGCGATGCTTCCGCTCTGATGCGCCAGCTCGGACTCATCGCACTAACCAGTCTAGCACCCACATCCGCGTAACCAAACACATTTTCACGTGCATTCCTCAAAGCTGATTCCCGCGAACCTGAATACGCGCAGTGAGTTTGACCGGACAATCTCCCACATCGAAGTTGGCTTTTCGGATAGCAGAACCGCCAACTCCGCCACCATGCGAGCTGTCTCTAGTGGAATCGAGCAGTTGTGGCCTGCCTTCATTAACGGGGAATCGGTTTCTGTTAGTATTCGATCTCTCGGTAGACTTTCTATCAGTGTTCGCCCGCGATCGGCAGTCAGCATTGCTGGATTGATTGAGAAGTAACAGCCAGTATCCCCTGCTCGTACAGCTTCCGCGACCGAGCCTGAAAACCAGTGCAAAATGCAGATCACATCTTCAGGAGCGGTATGTCCCTTTATCAATGATACAGTATCACGCGCCGCGCGCCGGCTGTGGACACTGACGACGCGACCGCCATACCGTTGGGAGGCCGCGAGTGCACGCGCGAAGACGTCTTTCTGCCGCTCGTAGCTGCTGCGGTGTTGCGGGCTCCCGTCCAGTCCAACTTCGCCGACCAGACGAGATTCGCCAATGTATTTCTCGAGCATGTCAATCTCTGCATAGCCCTCCGCGACGAGCTCTGGATGCAATCCAACTGCCGCATGCACATAGCGGCTGTCTTGCATCCAGAGTCTGTTCTGAGGCCAAGCGCGCGCCGTCGTCGTCACGGCAAGCACGGCGATCCGTTCCTGATCACAGCGCGCTATAAGTGCGGCCGGGTCGGGATGCAGATCGATGTGGCAGTGGAAATCAAAGCCCTTGACGGTCTCATCTCTGGTCACGCTGTCTCTATCACCACATGCTCAACTATTGCGCCCACTTCGGCGATGCCCCTGCGAAAGACTGCCGCGTACTCCGCGATTTCCGTCGCTGAATAGTCGGAGAGCGGCCCTGTCTTGTGCACCAGGATTTCTGCGAGAGCAGGAGCCTGTGCAAGGCGACGGCTCATCATCTGTAACGACCTCACGTCGGCTGATTCAGCCTGCCTGGCATCAAGGGCACGCTCCTTCAGGTCAGGGATGAGGTATCTGGTCGGGTCATTGCCAAACGCCGCATGGATCGAAGCGCGGCGGATGAGGCACGGCACACAGTATCCGCAGTGACGTGGGGAAAGTCCCTTCCACCGCCCCTTCACGATGGACGAGCATGAGACCGTGATATCCATCGCTTCCCGCAGAAGAGCCTCATTGCGGCACTCGGCAAGCATTTCCCCCTTTGTTCTGAACCGATAGGGGTTCAGTAGCCGCGCGCCCAACCCAAGGTTATTGATAAGCTCCTGCCAGCGCGTCATGTAGAACGGGTGTGTAGTCCGCGTGCTCCACGCTCCTAGCCGCAACGGATCGAGCGGAACATTCAGCGAGATGAGTCCGTTCTCCGGGACAAAGATCGGTGTCACGCCTTCCAGTGCACTTGCGGCCAGGCTAGCGAGTGCAAAGAAGATAAATGAGCGTCCCCGTGTAGTCGTCTCGGTCCCCATGTCCGCCATGTCATTCCTGTCAAAGCTCACATTCGCACGGACACGCCGCGGACCCATATCCCCATAAACTTTGCCGAGCCTTGCCGCACAAGTCTCTTGGCTCTTGGTGCTCGCATCTCGGTAGTGACTGACGAACAGGGGATTCCTTCCGGCTTCGAGAAGATCGATCGCGCCAACAAAGCTATCGAGCCCTCCCGAGAACAAGGAGACGCTATCAAATGTTGGACTTACCGGCTCAGACGGCCTGTCGATTAGCGTATCTATTTCCTTCTGTCTTGCGCGAAAAGAGACCCGCCAGATATCACCCGTGAGGAATTGCAGAATCCGCTCAATGAGATCGTCGTCCGCAGACCATCTTTCCGGTTCGGTCACGGGAACATAGAGATCGATCTCTCGCGTCCAACTGTCCTGCGCATCATCTGCCCGCGAAATCCGCGTGTCCGCTGCCGTGACAGTCGCGGCCAGGATTGCAAGATCGATAGCAGCCTCGGGCGGATACATACCGCGGTGGGCGAGCTGACCAAGCATCTGGCCGATCCCGTGACCCACGCGGCGTTGTCCGTCGACGAAACGCAGCTCTGTGATCTGCGAGGATCTATCGCTGACGCGAACATTGTTCGTGTCGGCTGGGTTCAGCCGGACGACTATGCTGTGACGTTTCATGTTTCCCGGTCTCCCAGCACTTGCAGAAGGTTCCATGCGTCCAGATAGGTTCTGTCTACGACCTCACGGACTCCTTGATCCGACATGTTCGATAGCTGCGTCAGGTCTCCCCCAAAGGAGTCCCGCACGCTCCTCTCAATGTAACCCCTGAACTGCTCATCGAACCCTTGGATATCACCGAGGTCTTCGGCCAGGCTGAATCCGTTCACGCCAATCTCCTGATAGAGCCGCGCCTCGACGGTGTGTGCGACAAAGCTCAGGAAGATTTCCTGTACCTGTTCCGTTGACAGCGTCCCGAGATTGTCAATCCCAAACTGGTCCAATGCTGCAATCGTCTCCAGCCACGCATCCCGCGCGATTGCCTCATCGACGAGGCCACCGTCACGGCAGACGACCTCCGTCAAGCCGATGAATACGTCCTGCACACCTTGGCCCGACAGGCTTTCGAGGTTGAGTTGGCGCAGAGTCTCCTGCACTCCATCGCGCTGAAAGCCCCGGAAAACGCCCAGTACATTGCTTGCCGCCGCACGCGATGGTCCCATGCGTCGAACCGCATTTCCGCTTCCGCCCGTGCCGCTGCGGACGTAGTCACGTACTGCTCTTCGAAGGCCCCTCCGTCGCTGCCGCCGGAGCCAGCGAACCGCGAGAAGTTCGACCGTGCGCTCCTGAAGCGCTCCGGCTCGGCAGGCGGCGGTAACAGCGGCCGCTTGTCGCTATCCCGGTCGCCGGGCGGGGGGACTTGACCGTCTGAACCGTCATCCGGTGTTTGCGAGTCATCACCGCCGGGCAGCGGATCCGTGTCCATCCCGTCGAGCCAACTCGGCACGAGCGGTGTGTTTGATCCGGAGCCGGACGAAGAACCAGACGTCCCCATCAGCCTGTCCCCTTCCCAAGTGCGGGCAATGCTGCGGATGCCGCTTGCTTAAGGAGCTTGTTGTCCTCCTGGTTTGCCCATCCCTGCACCACGTCCTGGAGTTCACGCTTCGCCTTCTCTTCCGTGACAGATCCGCTCCAGCCCTTCACAACCCAAAGTCCCAGCCCCCTGGGATCAAGGCTGCCCAGCAGTTTCACGACTTCGCCCTGAAGCCTTGGATGATGTTTCGCGACGATCGACAGACCACCGATCCCCTGCGGTTCCTGCGTAAAGCTGCCGGCACCGAGAACCCGCTCACGAAGCGCCGCAAAGACGTTTTCAGCATCTCCCGGTGTGAGCGCTTTGACCTCAGCTTCGGCGGTTCGGACTTCCAACTGTGAGCCGCAGAGCTTTGCAATCAAGGCATCCAGTCCGCTCGGTCCGCCAGCACTGGTCAGCAAGCGCTTGTCGCGCGCGACGAAAATGTAAGGACGCAAATCAGTGTCGCCGACCTGAGGCTGAATCGTGAGCCAGCGTTTGAGCCAATCACGCTCAAGCCATTTCTCTATCCCCGGTTCCACGGAGACCTTGTCAGTGGCAGTGTCTTTACCAGGCATCTCGTGCTCCGTGCCGTCGCGAGGCTCTTCTGCGAACCTTTCGAGGGCAACGATATCCCCCGCTTTGCCGTCGCCAGACGACATCGCCTGTGCCGCGACATGTTCGTAGAAATCGGGTTGGAAGCGTTCCGCCAGCATCAGCTTGGCCAGCACGGGCCGGCTCACCAGTTCATCGAATCCCCGGGCGCGCGCAATCAACTGCCGGAGCAACAGCGCATTCAGGAATCGTTTGACCTGCCGCGGATTCCCCTTGGTCCCTTCCGCCAGGATGGGTGCTATCTGGTGCGCTAGGACGAACGCCGCGTTCAGCTCTTCGACTCTGGCGGGGTCCGTGGCCTGGACATCGCTTTGCGGAAGGTCCGTCCCGAGCCAAGGCTTTCTTAGACCCTCCTTCGCCTTTTCGAGCAAAATGCCGAAGCCAGGATGATCTTCGCCGACAAGACTCTGCAGGAGCAGCAGCAGCACGTAGACACGTGTTTCCTGCGCGCCCAATGACGGGATTCGAAACGGTACTTGGATCAGCTTCTCAAGGTAGTTTCGTGCATACGGTAGTGGTCCGGACGCTGCGGGCAGATCAGGAAAGTGCTGCCGCACGGCGTATTCGATCATCGCCTCATCGGCGCCGATAACGAATGCGGTCTTTGGAACGAACAGAAACAGCCGAATGGCCTCCAGCGTTTGGATAGCAGTTGCCGGAAGACAGCGGTCGAGATCGTCGATCAAAACCACGAGCTGACCGATCTTTGCTTGGTCGAGCAGTTCCTGAAACTCCTGACGGAACGCGTGGATCGTTTCCGGCAGGTTGTCACCGTCCTCCGCTGGTTTCAGGAAGCCACCAATCGCCTCTAGCTGCGTCCGCACATCGGCAGGGTCGATATCCGCGACATTCTGAACCACGTTCTGTAGAGCAGCGACTGCACTGCCGATCTGATCCGGGGAAGGTAGACCCGTGAGGACATTGAACGCGCCGCCGCCGCATCGTTTCGCAACTTTCAGCCAGTCGACCCGCCTCAGCAGTCGGCCCGCCACCTCCCTAACCTTCCCTATGGTTGAGCGCTGTCGACACAGCTCCGTGATTGTGGACTCAATGAGAATGGTCTTCGCATCATCGAATCCTTCGAACGTCCAACCATTGAACCAGAGGACCGCAACATCCCCATCTTCCGCCAGCTCGCTTTCAATCATTTTGAGGACGCTTGATTTGCCTGCTCCCCAGTCGCCATGGATTCCGATAGTCACCGGACCGCTGCGGTTGACCTTTAGAATCTCGACAACAGTCTGCGAGATTGCCTCACAATTCAGGTAATCAACTTCCGTCTCGTAATCTGGAATCAACATGGAGACCTCACCGCCAACACGTACCTCGTGCTCACTGCCCTCTGCATCCAAACTAGGCCTGTCATCAAGTCTTCTCAAGCGACGGTTCGCTCTACACCCATTGTAGGATAAGCGGTGAAGCTGCTCGCCATCAACGCCAGCGCGACACTCCATCCGCTCTGAGCCGTACTCTAGAGCCTATGCATACGAGCGCTACTATCAGACCACCAATTGTATCATTCGCAGTCACATTCTTCCAATCCGAGCGAACCCAAGGATGTGTCAGCCGGGTAACGGGCTCGATCGTTGCTGATTCGTCGTCGCTGGAGCTACATCGAGCCTGGGGAGAGGAGCAACCTCGGTCCACGCCCCGCTTGCACGCCAGCCTGCGTTTCTGCTATACTTTACCGACCCACAAAGGACGTTATGATGCACTATCCGATACAGCAGGAGGCCAGCAGTCTTGGCTACCGAAATCACTCCTTTCACCGGCAACGCCCTTGCCGGAAGGCACACTTTCATATTGCCTCGGGTCATCCAGGATGCCGGCGAGGACGCGTCCAGGCGGTTCCTGGAGTTCTTCACCGCAGATATCAGGAATCCCAATACCCGCCCGCCAGGCATATGCCCGTGCCACAAGGGACTTCTTCCTCTGGTGCGAAAGGCACAGGTTGTCTCTGCATCAACTTGAGCCTATGCTCGTAGCGGCGTATATCGAGGAACTTCAGAGGTCTCAGTCCGCACCGACAGTGAAGCAGCACCTTGCCGCTATCCGGATGCTCTTTGATTACCTGGTGGTCCGCCAGGTAATCCCAATGAACCCGGCTGCATCAGTCAGAGGACCGAAGTATGTCATCAAGCGTGGAAAGACTCCTGTCCTATCGGCTACCGACGCCAGGCGGCTCCTCGACAGCATCGATGTGTCCCAGGTGGTCGGGCTCCGCGATCGCGCGCTTATAGCTCTCATGGTCTACTCCTTTGCCCGGGTCAGTGCAGCAGTGAATATGCGCGTGGAGGACTACTACGCCAACGGAAAGCGCTGGTGGATCCGGCTTCACGAGAAGGGGGGCAAGTTTCACGAAGTCCCCGTGCATCACAATGCTGAGGCCTATCTGGACGCTTATATAGCTGCTGCCGGCATCAGCGATGACCGCAGGGGTCCGCTTTTCCGAACTGCTGAAGGAAAGACCAAAGTGCTAACGACCCGCGCGATGACCAGGAACGATGCCCTGAGGATGATAAAGAGGAGGGCTGCAGACGCAGGACTCGCTGTTAACATCTCCTGCCACACATCCCGGGCCACCGGGATCACTGCCTACCTGGAGAACGGCGGGACTATAGAAAACGCACAGGCAATTGCTGCGCATGAGTCTCCACGGACAACCAAGCTCTACGACAGGACAACTGACCAGATAACGCTTGATGAGATCGAGAGAATAACCATATAGCCAAGACCGCCGAACGGGAAAGGGGCAGGAATGACGTCCAACCTTTCACCGCAACATGAAAGACGGGGAGTAGCTTGGCTGTTGGTCTTCCATCAACTGTATCTCCTGACACACCGCATTGAACCGGTGGCCTAGAAAGCATGCGCCACTCAGCGGACCGAAGTAGTAGAGCAGCAGCTTCGTGGCACGCCATCTGCGCACAAACGCCCTTACCATATCCTTAGCCTCATCCGCAAGCGCAACCAGGTCTCCTGTGCTACGGATGCAGTCTCTACCCAGCTCGCGCTCAGGCCGAAGCAGCAACAGCGCTGCTATCTCCTCACTGCGTTCATGAAGATGCTCCCGCACTGCGTCGTCGATGGTGCCAGTCACACTTATACCAACGGCCACTGTCGTTCCGCTTCCATCAATGATCTCACCGTCGAAGTTACTCCCCTGATCGCTGACTATCACCCTAAAACCATCGGCCTTTCGATCACTCGTGCGCCAAAGAACTCCGTTCTGGTCCACCTCAAGCGTGTATCCGGCTGCATCTCTGAACATATGGCCAAACGCAAACCACGCGGAGAGCCTCGCCTTCCCTCGCACCCTGATCAGCCTCATGGAGGTAGACGCGCCCAGCTCGCACTTCAGCCTCTCCAACTCTGGCAGAAGGTGCTCATTCCAATCATACTGGGGCTGAAGTTGCCGACCCTTGGCGGCTGCACTACCTTCGAAGTAGTCGCACCAGTCGATCACGTAGTCGGGCTCAAGCTCATACTTCTCACGTACAATCGTGTTCAGGTGCACCGTGATGCATGGTTCCTGGCCTTGGGGCAGCAGGAGATCGTGCTTTCTCACAAGTTCATCCAGGTCATGCAAATACATGTCCTTCTTACTGGCCTTGATCCATTCCCTTACGATGCTCACGGCCAGCAGCAGTGCATCCTCATCTGGCCTCAGCCCAAGGCTGCACATCCGCTCGGCCACCAAATCGCGTAGGTCGTCGGCACCTGTTGAGCCGATCTTGAAGCGGATGCAGCCGGCAAACTCCCTCAGCTCGTCGGGACCGGCATCCAAATGAGAAAGCCAGTTCCCGTGTACCTCAGAATGCTCTTTGTGCTCAAAGAAGCTGGCTTTGATGCCTCCGTTTTCGTCCACGCAGGCGGTGAAGAACATATCATGTCGATCCCATGTCCAGTTGCTAACCAGATATAGTTCAATCGGGCCGGGCTTCGAGTCGCGTAGTAGCTTCCACGACCGCCAAAACTTCTGCAGTAGGCTCGATCTTTCTCTGGTGCGAGCCATCAGGACATCGCTGGAATACTGATTCCTTTGGTCCACGTGATACTTGATCTGGTAGAACCGACTCGGTTTCAAGGTCTCAGGCTCGTACTCAATGGTAACGTCGTCCATTGATCCGGCTTCGGCATCCTCGATGCAGACTCGTCGGACCATCCTCTGCGGCATCTTCAGCTCGAGAGCCAACCACCAAGCGTAAAGGTGCTGATAATCATCGCCCTTTAGCCGCGCGATGACTTGATTCGCCATGTTATCCTCCATTCGGCGCACATTTTGGGCGCCTCACGATAGCGGGAACAACGGGCCAAACAGGTCTCGCCACGCCCTTAGCGCCTCTCCGTTCTTCCCGCTCTTTTCCAACTGAATGGCCTGCGCAGCCGCGTATTGTGCATTGAGAAGCGCGGCTTTTGCCTTCTCGCGCTGCGAGTAGTCCATGCTATCACTTACCGCTGGCCCCAGCCCGGCAGGATCCGGCCATTCATCATGGATGCGGTCAGCAAGGGATGCGAAGAAGGACTTCATCTCATAGCGGAAATCGCCCTGGAAGCCGCCGTAGAGAACCTCCAGAGCCATAACCTCAATGAGGAAAGACGGTTTGATCGGCTTGCCCTGCTGGCTGTTCCACTTCTTCATCATACGGACGAGCCCTTTCCATTCTCCGGAATACGCCCGCTGTGCCTCCACAGCCTTGTCGTAGTGGACCCTGGGGTTTGTCTTCACCCAGTCTGCCGTGATGGTGTCAGGGATATCGTAGTAGTCCTCCAGAGAAAAAGCCGGCACAACATCGAAGCTCATGACCTTACCATCTGTCTCATCGTCTACTGCCTGTACGCCGAAATCCACCGTTACTGACCGGCGCTGGCAGCTCACCCGGTTCGCGCCGTACTTGTCCGCGAGCACGTCACGAACCGCGCCGAGCACCTCAGACGGCAGGCTATCGCGGTAATGCCGTTCTTTCTCCCCGAGCACACAGAAGATGTCGACATCCTTCAGAGGCTTTGTTTTCGTCCACCTTGCATAGGAGCCTGTGAGGAAATCGTGCTCGATGTCAAAACAGCAGTCCAGGTAGCTGCGGATCTCCTTCTGGCGCCGCGAAGCATCTTGCTGCTCGCGGTCGCTCAGCTCAAGGCGGCTTCGGAGTGTTCGGAGAGCATCCGCTATGGTTATCATTGTTACACCCTCCTCCAATAACCGGCTGACGCACTCAACCCGCTTCCGTCCACGGTCGTGCCTATGCTCTGCCGGACCAGTCCATCAGTAGATCGCAGTGTGGTGCTGCTCCAGCCGGATACGTCAGCGCGACCTGGCTTCGTGCTCGCGACGATCCGGTAGTCGCGGCTGCTGGGCCAGCATCCGGCTTTGAGAATGTGGTATTTCAGATCATCGGTATCGACCCAGAATGCGCCGTCACCGGTAAAGCTGTAGCAGATCGTGAAGTCCCATCTGCAGACGAGCCTGTCCGTTGACGGATTGAACACCTCAAGTACCAACTCAGTCAGGTCCCTGGTCTCAAGCCACCGCCTGAGGCCCCGTTCCAGCACAACCCACTCACCTGCCATCTTCTCCGGGCTGAGTCCGCTGGCGACGATGATGTCTTTCAGAGACATCAGCAGCTTGTCCGCGACATACGTCACGGAATGTGTGTATGTGTTTACCATAACTACTGTGCTCATCGTCTGAAGAACGCCTCCTTACTGGCCACCGTATTCGCTTGGGTGGCATCCCGGCCTTTATCCGGTACGGCCTCCGCCAAATCGCGTGCGCTGACCCTGACCGAGCGCCGCGTGAGAGCAGCCTGAACCCATTGGAGATCCTCCGTTGGGCAGGGCAAGGACATGTGCCAATCCCCATCTGTTGGGCAAAACGGAAGCGCCGACTCGCTGGCATCTTCGCCGGACACGGCGTCTTCGCCATAAAGGCAGTAGATCCGCACGCGGGGCCCGCTGCCCCATAGCACGATGGGCGCTTCCTTCATAGCTTCAGAAGCGATCAATGAGCTCGCTATTCCCGCGACGCCACTCAGTTCATCCCTGGCGTTGTTCGCGGACGCTGGTGCGAGCAGATCGGCTATCGCAGCCCACGTATCTGCCGCAGACCGAACTGGCGACGAGATCACCCGCCTTGCTATTACTGTCATCTTGTCTCCTCCTGGATACCAGCAGAGACACCCTTCTCGTGCTGCACAGCTCGCAGTAGGAGCTCCGCTGTCAGTCTGTTGGGGTCCAGAGCCGTCTCTTTGTCAAATGTGCACGCCGCTGGAACAATCTTCCTTATGCGGCGACCATCAAGCCCCACGCACAATTCCGCCGCCGTCCTAAAGCGGGAGTCCGACAGGATCTTGCCTGCCCCTGTATAATGCTTGGCCAGCGCCTGTACCGCATCCGTTAGGATCTGCGTGCAAGCCTGAGCGTTAGGCATTCCGATGTTCAGGACTAGGTCCGCCCGCGATACGAAAGCAGCATCGATAGCCCGGGGGAAGTTGCTAGTAGCGACGAACAGCAACCGAGGGTACCGCGCAGCCAGTTGGTCTAACTGAGCCAAGACGGCGTCGGTAGCACGATGCACGTCAATGGGGTTTGCCTCTAGGCTCAGTTTGCTTCTATCGGCGGCAAGCGTCTCCACCTCGTCCAAGAGCACCACCAGCGGACCGCGTAGTGCCGGCTCCGCTATCGTGGTGCCCAGCAACTCGGTTACGGCTCTCTGGCTCTTGCCCAAGGCGGCGCTCGCTAGGGCGTGTGGTTCCACCTCAAGATAGGTGAAGTTCGAGTTCTTGCCGAAGACCTCAGCCGTCCTGGCGGCAAGTCCGCGCGCAAGCGATGTTTTGCCGGTTCCGGGCTCGCCTACCAACAAGATAACCCCGTGCAACGGGATTGCAGCTTTGTCCACGGTAGGACGCAGCGTAAAACTCAAGATAGCCTGGCTGAGTAGCCGGTCCTTGAGCTGTTGATCCACTATGATCGAGTCCCAAAGCTTAAGGAACTCGCTATCGGGGAGCAGGCGGCTATCCAGAATCCCCTGGGCCTCTACACCCCCTGACATTGCTCCTGATTGCGCACCAGGTCGGGTGCGCCCCGTGCCAGGCGCCACGCCTGGCCGAAACCCGTTACTATTCATAAGTGTCTCCTTCCCGGAGCAGATGCTTGCGGTGTGGCCGTCACCCCACACCGCTTGTCTACTCGCGGCCATTTGCGTTGCTACTCAACGCAAGCGTTTATTCATAAGAAAACCGCTCACCATGCATGCTGGACCGCCATGTCGCCCAAGCGGTAGTGTAACGCGGTGAAGCTCACGCCGATGGATTCGGCGAGCCGTCGGAACCCGGAAGAAGTCTGGACATTGTAGCACGGAATTGCCTCCTGCAGCAGGTCCTTAGGCATCAGAAGCCTTGCCGCATAGCGATCTGCCGCAGACTCCTTCATGTCGCGGTCTCCGTCCCTGCATATGATCCTCGTGTCTGAGTCTCCGAACAGGAGACCTTGACTCAGGACGGCCTGGTTCACGTGCATCTGCCAGTGTCCGATCTCGTGGGCGATGGTGAACCTCTGCATACCTGGACAGTCATCAAAGCTCTGAAGGTAGTTCTCGTTCAGATATACAGTCCTCTCCACTGGGAAGAGCGACCCCAGAACCGACTCTCCCAGAGGGGACAGGTCTTCGTACACAAGCGCCAGATCAAGAGTCCGTTCCAGTATTGCCTCCACGGGAATGGGCAGAGCAGGAGTCCAGTCATCCTTGCGCGCATGAAACCTTATCAGCTCGTAGGCTTTCTGCTCTAAGACATTGTTGCTGAACGGAACGTCAAGATTCTTGAGCATCGTCCTTCGTCTTCTCCATCTCTTCGTCGAGTATCTCCTTTGCTTTGGATGGCCCGTGATCTTTCCATGCCCGTAGCAGTCTGGTGGCCTCGGGGTTGCTGACAATGAACTCATGTATCGCAGCATCTACCTTGTTCGCCAGCGCCAGAAGCTCATCAGCATCCAGTTCCAGGGTCTTGGAGAGCTTGAGTATCACTTCCTCCGATGGTGGTGGAAATCTCCCTGTCTCGACTTTGCTGAGATAGGTGAAATCAATGCGAGCGGCATCCGCCACTTCCCGCAAACTCAGCCGCAACTCCTTCCGGCGGTCTCTTATTGTTGAACCAAAAGTCGGCTCCATCAGCTTCACCGATTTATTCTACCATATTGTTGAGTATGTATGCAACATGCAACCCCGCCGGGGGATATCGCTGTCAGGTGAGTCTGCGAAGGCATGAGGCCAGTAGCGAGAGCAGTTCAGCCAGCCTCAGCACTGCCTTTTCTCGGATCACCAGCCGCTCGCCCACTCTGTAGGCCCTATCGCCGGTCTTGTCGATGTATTCCTGATCAATGATCCCGTCCTTATGCGCCAGTAGATGTCGCTGCTGAAAGTATCTTACCAGTTCCTCAAGATCCGGCCTGGGGACGAGCTCGTCATAACCTTTACCAGCAGCCTTCCGCCACAGATCGCTCGATTCCGCAATACTCTGGAACACATTCTTGCGGCGCTTGAAATGGCTGGCAGTGGGAAGCAAGTCGAAAGTAGCCTCGGCGAATCGCTGAAAGGCCGCAACGAGTTTCGTGAAGGACTCCTCCAACATCAGCCGCTGCACGTTCTCAGCGGTATCGCGGTCCGGCATTGACTGTCGGATATCTGGGATGTGCGCCACAGTCTTTCTGACGGCATCTACGGCCACCTCGAACATAGTCGCAGCGGAATTGTGGCCACAAGCTGGACAGAAGAAAGCTGCGCCAAAGGCCGAGTAGCGGCAGTGGCAGCCCTCGCATTCGAATCTCTGCCGCATCATCTCCGCAACTTCGTAAGGCACTACGACTTGCCTTGGGCCCGGTTTGTAGGACATAGACATTGTGATGAACCCACCGCGCGGCTGCGACCGGTTGAATGACTGTGTATCACGCCGCAGGGCCTCTCCGAGTTGGTCGCTGATGTAGCGGAAAGCGTAGTCCCGGATGTACTTGTTCTGCTGCTTGGTGTTGAAGGCGCTCGGGTCCGATTTGCGTCCGCAGATAGGACAGTAGGCTTCCTCTTCGGGCACCTTCTCCTTCCAGTCGTCCATCATCACCTTGAACTCACTCTTGCACCGTGAAGACGGGCACTTCCGGTCCAGATAGCCGTCATCGTCGAGTGGCATTGGGATGGGAGCGCTCACACTGTCACCCCATTGGCGGAGCAGACGCTGCGTCTGATCGAACATAGCTGCCTCCTGAGCCATTCTTCTCGTCAGTAATCAAGCACTCTGGTATATGGTCAGAGTGCCGTCTGCGAAGGTACTGCAGTGCCGTCTCGCAGTCCGGTTGGTACTGGAGATGGTCCTCGTAGAACTTGAGTCGTGCTTTGCAGTCCTCAATGACCTGGCCCCATGTCTTCACCCAGATTCTGGTCTTGCCATCGTCGCTCTCGTATAGCAGTCCCAGCGGCTTGTCCTTCTGCCGCGCCATCCGTTGCACCGGATCTGCGATCTCGTTCGAAAGCAACCAGAACACCCAGCGCGTGCCAGTATCTTTGAAGCGCTCGTCGGCTTCCACGGCAAATGCGTAGTCCTGAATCTGGGTCATGGCCTTCTGATCGATCTTCTTCCTCGGTGCCTTGAGCTCTATGACCAGGTGCTCCCGCTCCTCCACCCGAGGCTGAGGCACACGCCGCGAGAGCATTAGGTCCACTATCCCCTTGCTGCCGTCGGCACGCAGCACCGGTGCCGCGACCTCATCCTTACGCCCCAGCAGTTTCAGGTGCTTCCTCAGCACTTCATCGAGAGACTGGTCGTCAACGCTGAGGTGGAACTCCTCGCCGAAGATCCAAGTGTGGTCCGCAAGCACTCGGTGCAGCTGGCTTCGCTCCCGTAGAGCCTCTTTCGACGCGGGATCGAAGACGAGGATCTCAAGCCCCCGCAGGAAGTTCAGCCTGTCGGCGACCGTCTTTGCAGCGTTGATAACGGCGGCAAGGCTGGTCTTCCTAAGCAGTTCGGCCAACTCGGCCACCTTCGCCTGGGGGAGGTCCAAGAGTTCTTGGACGACTTTCAACGTCTCCTCGGGCCTCTCTTCGAGGGTCTCCCGCAGCAACCGCAATTGGAACTTCCTGGTCTTCTGTTCGGAGCTGTCGAATTCCGGGAGGTAGTTGCTTATACTCGCAGCGCAGATATCAAAGACATCGCGTCTCGCCTGATCCAGTGGGCCGGTCGGTTCGTCTGGATAAGGATAGATGCCCTCCTGCTTCCACTGCTCGATGATATCTGCTGACTTCTCGGCCTCTTTCGACCGCAGATAGCTTCGAAGGGTCTTCCTCGCGGATTCGACGAGAACCCGGATACGCGGGTCGAGCTCCAGAAGCTGCAGCGCATTCTCATCTACGCTGTCCTGTATAAGCTGGCTCTTCAGGTAGGCTGTGAAGTTGGCAGTCGAGGAGACGCCAGCGGGTATCTCATCCCTGGCGACGCCATTGGTATCGCAAAGCAGAATTCTCTTCTCCGTCTTGAACGCCCACTCGATAACGGTTAGCATCGGATTCTCCCCTACCAGTTCCGCCAGCTCCGGGATGGCAACCTCCAAGTTGCACTCGCTGACAATGGCGTGGAAATAGTCAACGGGACGGCCATCGTAGACTATGGAGACTCCAGGGTAGTTGCGCAGGTAGAGCGCGAAGGTCTCCGTTATCTCGGCGATCGCGTCCGGCTGTGTAAGCGACTCGAACTCCCTTCGCAGATTGGTAATCCGCACGGCAGTGCCCGTCTTACGGTGGCCGTCGCGCTGAGGGTCCTCAAGCCTGAACTCCGCCAGCCTATCGAAGTTGCCATGGATGCGATAACTAGATAGCGCACCGTTGTCTGAGTAGTTCGTTTCCCATATCACGCTATGTCCCAGCGTGAACGCCCGGAACCTGCCTTTGCCCGCTTTGCCGTGCAGTATCCGCTTGTGCCGTCTCGACTTCCGGCCCGGCCGCTTCCATGAGCCGCCCAGATTGCCGAAGGCATCGTCCGCCTCAGCATAGGATATGCCGTGTCCGTCATCTGTGACAACTATCTCGTCAATAGCGCCCAAGGGAGAGCGGGCAAATTCCACAGTCACTAGCTCAGCATCGGCATCAAGCCCATTCCAGATCAGCTCAGCGATAGCGTGGATGGGTTTGGCACCCCCGACCACTCTCTGAAGGTAATCATCCTTGACCTGCACCTGTAACGTCTTCATCCACAATCACCTCCACCCGCCACCGGACGTGCTCTTGCGCTAGTGCTGCCCTAAGCCTACAGCTCCCCCCGAAACGTCTTTTCTAGCAGTGCCGGCAAAGACGCGGTGCATAGCGCCGAGGCCTGTTCTCGAATCTTCGCTATCTTCCTCCTGCGCAAAGGGCAGTGTTGCTGGCTCGCAATACTTCATATTTGTGTTGCCAGCGGTAGCCAAAACCGCACACCGTGCTCCCGTTTCCGCTAACAGGGATGGGATGTCAGGCGCTGCCCCCACCATGCAGGCTTTGACGTGGGCGAACCTGGACCGGCACTACGCTTTCACGCTCGTCGTCGATCACTAGGGTCTGGCCGGGACCACTCAACTGCTTTATCCGGGAAGGGAGTCCGTCCGATATGTAGTCTTGGCTCAACGCGTCTATGGCCCTGTAATCATCCCGGGACGTTATCCTGTGAACAATGCGAATACCACACTGCGTCAGGATCTCAGCATCTATTGCTGCTGGTTGCTGGCTCGCCACCAACAGAGAAAGCCCGGGTTGCCGCCCTTCTTTGGCCCATCGAATGAGTATCTCCTTCGACAACGTGCTTCGACCGCTTGGACAGAAGTTGTGAGCCTCGTCTATGGCCAGCCACACCTTTCTCATGTCCGACGCCAGTCCCAGGGCCTCACGACGGCGGGCAATCGTGCGCATGCGGAATATGAAAGTAGCCAATACTGCCAGTACAAGATTGCGGAGGCCGTAGCGGCCCTGGGCGATGACGCTCAGGTCAAGAATGTTTATCGCCTCCGGCTGGAGTATCTCCCAGATCTCACGATAGCGGTGTTCCTCGAAGATTTGCCAGTCGTGTGCCATATCTAACTTCCTTTGTATGGCTTCCTTCGTCTGGTCGAGGCCGTGCATCTTTATGACCTCCGCCGCTATATCGTCTATCAAGAACTCTCTACCGTGTCTCTGACCACATTGGCGGACAGCCTTAAATAGCATGATGCCCATAAGCCCGTTGATGTCCAAATCAAAGAGATCGCACCACATTTCGGGTGTCAGGTCAGACGGGTTGAGCCTCAGCCCCTGAATGTTGATGCCGCGCTTGCGCATCTCATCAACAATATCTGCGCCGCCGTAGCGTTCCACTGGATCGCCAGGAACCAAAACGTTCACGTTAAAGCCCCGGGCATCTCGGCTGTATTCCCACAGCTTGTCCGTCTCCGTGAATGAAGGATTCTGTTCAGCCATGCTCCAGAATATGCCCTGCGGGTCCACGACCAACACGATATCATTGTTGAGCCGAGACAACTCTTCAATGAGGACGCCGAGAGTGTAAGACTTGCCTGTTCCGGTCTTGCCGCAAACAAGTATCCTCTGGGACGTGCAGCATGGGATACTAACCAGGCTGCCGTCGTCCATCTCTTTGCCAAGGACCAGATTATTGTCTAACATTTCTAGCCTCCACGCCAACGAGCACTGTTACGCCGTTCTGATAATCAACGGGACTACCGACTCCCACGCCGAGATTCCTCCGTGCACGCCCCACTCGTTGCTTTTCAGTTCCCTCGTGGTAAACGGTAGCTTCAGCAAAGAATAGGCATTGCCCATGCAAGTTCTAACGCAAGCATAGTGACGGAGACGGCTGCCGCGAATGTAGCGGACGTGACGAGAATCGTCAGGATGCAGATCAGCGACCGCAGTCCACTTTCCGTCTAGCTGCTCGCGCCAAAGAATCCCATGATCTGCAGTCAGACAAGCCAACACACTGCGATTCCCTCTACAGAGAAACTCAACCAAGGAGTCATACCGAGCCAACAACTCGGACAGATAATGCTTAACAGGAGGTTGGTCCTGGTGGCGATGGCAAAGGCCATCTAAGCCTGGTGCTACGATCTGGATGTATCCCCGACTCATCTCTTCCGCCTGAATCATCCGAACACACTCATCGAACCTTCGAATCTTACACACTTGGCTGGAGCCGAAGACGCCATAGAGGTCGCTGGCCAAGGTGTTGCTGTCAGTGTCGAAATACGTGAATCCAAGTTGATGGCGGTACCCTATCGAGAACAGCCTCTCGGATATCGAGGGCTTGCCTATCACTTCCCGGTAGCCGACCTCAGTAGTAGTTGCCCCATCTACGAAACAGGGATGATTTTCCGGATCATCCGGCAGGTCGTAATAAGATAGTCCATCCACAACCATCAGGGCTACAACGTCCGGTTCCAGCAGTTTGGCCTTCTCTGCCAGTATGCGCCCTACGTCCCGTTGGGTGGTCATCACGTCCTTTACCGAGTCGAAGCGATCATAGAGCCTTTCAGATAGCAGGAACGGATCTGGACGCCGGCTGATGTTGTACGCCGGAAAAGGCCAGTTGGCGGGATCGTCCAACAGGTACTCACGGCGCTCGTCGCATAGCGCCGGATGGTCAAGAAGGTTGAGAAAGGCCGACGCCTCTCGGATAGGTCGAGCATCATCCAGAAAGAGCAGGTTCAGCGGATTGCCTCGGAACGCCGGCGGATAGGAGTTCAGAGTGGCCGATAGTCCCGACACGAGGGCGTCAGTGTCGCCACCCGGCTCTCTCGACTCGTGACTCAGACGGCGGCTCATTTCTTCGGACGCTCCACAGTTATCTGGATTTTGCTCTTGCGGAATAGCTCGACGAGACCGTCCAAGGAAATGTTAAGCACATCCCCGGAGCTGCGGCCGCCTTGCATCATCCTGAGAATGATCTGCTTGAGGTTCACGCCCGGACCGTCCGAGATCATGTCCAACATTACCTTCGCGTCCGAAGTTAACTGGTCGTCTTGATCGTCCAGCGGCTTCCTTATCGCAAGCCTTATGGAACGGACCGCGTCTCGGGTGCCCTTAAGTGCTTCCTTGATTGCGGCCTTGTCTTCGTTGCCATCAGACACAAGCTCCTTGAACCACCCGGGCTTCGCTCTGTCCAGTATTGAGTCAAGAGACTGAGAATAGGCGCCCAACTGAGCAAGCATTGGATCAGCTTCGTCGGCGGGTATCTGTCCCAAGATGTCACGAGTGTACAGCAACTCTTGATGCTGGGAGTCAGCCTCTTGCCTTTCTACGCCTATGGCCTCCTGAACATGCTTCGTAGCTTCACTGTAGAGCCGCGCGTAACATCCCTGGATATCATCTGAGTTGAACACTTCTCTGCAACGGTAGTCGCTACCGAGATCCAGTTCTTGGAGAAGCTCATTTGCGACCTTCTTCTGCTCCTCGAAGGCAGACCGGAGCTCTTGGATGTACTTTCTGCGTTCCTCGTCCAGCGTGTCCAGTTGCTGGAAGTACTGCTTATAACTCCCCAGCCCGGTGACGTTTCGGGTCTGAAGATGGCCGGAGATGTCCGCCCATATTGTATCCAGCTTCCCGATCAGCTCGCTGGCTTTCCCGACATGGGCAGTCTCTTTCTTTAGCTCGATGACTTCCCGGTAGACTTCATCGGACCGGGCCAACAAACGTAGCCATTGGTCATAGTCCCGTAAGTAATTCATTACGGCAGACGCTTTACTCTGAGCATCCTTCATCTGCTGTCGCATTTCACCAACATCCACCCAGCCGTGAAGCAACAGCGCAACCTTCTCGAGCGGCCTCCCGAGTTTCGTAACGCTGTGCTCTATCAGTGCCTTGCTAGCTGCTGCCTGGATTCTCTGAAGCTCTTCGGCAGCGTCCTTGACCGCTGCTTTGAGGCTGACGAGGATATAAGTGTTCAAGTCTGAAGCCCACTTCGATGAGCCCTTGGGCGGGTTCTGTATTCTGGCGACTTCGGGCGAAGTCCTGAGCGTCTGCGACGCGTTGTTTGCGCTGGTCTGTACGCCCTCGATGTCGCCCTTCAGGCGCTCAAAGTAGTTCGGAAGCCGGCTGTGCATAAGCTCGAACTCCCTGTTCATTCGGGTCTGAAGGCTGTCATACTGGGCTTCATCCTTCAGTCCGTCGATGGCCTTTTTGGTGGCAGCTGAATCGAACGACGATGGGAACTCCGGCAGCTTCTTGAACTCGTCTATCTCCGCTTGAAGATCAGTCAGCTTCTCACTTAGCTGAGTCTTCATCTGATCGAGGTCCAATGGCCGGCAGAACAGGACTGGTTTGCCGCCGGACTCAGCCGTCTCAAAGCTGCCCCGGCTCTTTCCGATCTCCACAATCTGCAGTAGTTCGTCTAAGCTGTAACCGGAGCAGAGCATGACGGACTTAACATCCTCGAAGGGCACACACCAGCACTCCACGCCGCCGAACTTCTTCTTAGGAAGCGGGTTGTCCGTGGTTATCTTCTCGATGATTGCCTCTTCCAGAGGATGTAGCTTGAAATCCACCTGAAGGTCGTTCCTGTCAGCGGGTTTGATGGTTATTAAGTTCTCAAAGCCCGCGAATGCTCCGCCTGTGAGATTCATCCGGCTGGTGTTGAACACTCTGGCTACGGCGTCCCCCGATTCGATCCACGGCTCTCGGCCGCGCTTGCAGCTAAGGGGAATGTCGGCGTTCTTAAGCGCGACGACGTACTGATTGACCTTCTGTTCCCACTGGGGCTGCCGAATCAACGTCGAGTAACCGTGGTACCGGCTGAGAAGTATGAACCGACAGACGCTGCCTATGAGAGCCAGCGCGTCTCCCGGTATGTGTTGCCCCACTTGCTCTGACGCTTGCTGACGGACCTGTGGGTCGCCCAATAGCTTTGTCAGGAGTTCGCGAAGAAGCTGCTCCTGAAGTGCGCTCCACTGGGCCTCATAGTCTCTGGAGAGGGTACGCTTGTGCTTCTCGCTGATCAGATAGAGGGCTCCCAACGGGTTGAGCAGCACTTTTCCGACAACTTCCTCCAACCCCGGATGGTCGATCGCATTGTCCGCAAAGTCCAGTATCAAACGGATGACTCCTGGCCTACCTTCCTCAGGATCCCCTGGACTGACCTCGATCCGTTGCTCCGGCATCGGATCATCTTTGCTCCACCGAATTCGGAAGTGCACGACAATGTCTATCGGCGAATCAGGTGCCCAGACCTCCGTGAAGACTCTGCCAGGGTCTGCATCGTATGGTCCGACCGCGACAGCAACAGTGCGCTTGGGAAAGTCACGGGTGGTCTGCATAAAAGCGCCCACAAGCTCAGCGGCTCTCGTGTCCGATTCGACCTTGTTCCACTTCTCTGGGATTTCCCAGCCCTGTAACTGCTGACCCTGACGTGGTTCGAAGATTCGAGGGATAACTCGCCTGATGAAAGCGTCCCGCGCTGAGGCAAACGTGGCAGGATTCGGCGCGAATTCGCTGGCGATGTCAACCAGGGTGTCCCGCAACTCATCTTGATCTGCACCAGCAGCCTGTCTCTGCAATCTAACCAGCCCGAAGAGGTTGCCTCGCTTGTAGACCAGATTTGGCCGCCTGATTAGGAAGTCCTTGGTCGCTGTATCTATGCCGAGGCGATCAGCCAAGTCCAGTGTAACGCCGTTTGGGAAGGCGGCGAGAGTGGTGACCAGTGCCTTGTCAATCCCCTCCGCTTCCGGAGAATCCAGGATCTCGCGCACCCGCGTTGGGTAATCGGAGACAAGTATCTCGCCATCGAGGCAGTCCCTAACGAAATCTGAGGGCAAATAAGCAGTACCGCGGTCCTTGTAGCAGAAAACCATGCGTCTGAAGGCAGATACAACCGTTCTGGGGCCATACGATAGATCGTTTCTCTCCGATGACGCCACCTGGCCGATTGCCTGCAGAGCTTCCTCCGAGATCGCCTGTGTTCCTATCTCTCCTAAGCTGAACTCCTCGACGTAGCGTTGCCACAATGTTCGGGCGAAGTCAGAACCGTAGATATCCCGCAGTCTGGGGAAGCAGTTTCTGCCCTGAAGTCTGGCAGGCAGCGCCGCAAAAGCAGCTTGCGCTTGAGCCAGGAAATTCTCGGGCATCGAGACGAAAACACCGTAGTCTCCTTGGCGACTCATAAGGCCGTTAGCTATGTCGAAGAGTATCTGAGAGACTTTGGCCGTGCCAAGGGTCTTAGCCGCCACCTCCGGTTCGTCCAGCATTACGAGAAGACCGGAGTATCCAGCGCGGCCCAGCACTTCGGTGACCTCTGTGCAGTAGTCCAGAAAGCGTTCGGGGCTTGTCTGGATGCCGATGGTGCCGCCTGCGTTCACGGTGTCAGTGTAGGTCTTGAGGACATCGTCTACATTCCTGCCGCTGTGCCGAGCGGTCTCCTCCGCCAGTTCCTGCAAGGACTTCTCTCGATAAGACTCATACGACTTCTTGGCCGCAAGGGCAAGCTCGGCGTGTGTCTTGGCAAGTATGTGCTGGACCCACGCAGAAACTCCATCTACAAGGTCAGTCACTCTCTCCCATTCGAAAGGAGGTACGGCGAATACCTTGCGCTCCTCACACTGATCCCAGATGTGCACTTGGAAGCTTGTCTTTCCGTGCCCGTAGCCTCCTGCCACCCCGCCTATGAAGCCGCCCAGGTTGGATCCGCCGACCCACTTGAAGACGGCGTCTACGTATCTGGCAGTGTCTCCCAGTGAGATATGCGTGCGGGCGTGTGCCCGGTATATCTGTTCCACCTGCTCCGGATTGGAGGATAGAAACGACACTGGAAACGTGGCTATGATCGCTTCCTTGTTAAGAATCAGATCCAGATCCTCAAGTGGCATTCGCTTTCCCTCTTTCTATAGCTTCGGTACGAAGTATCAGGCCCAAGTCGGTCCCGTCCGCAGTGGTCTTGAAAGACTGCAGCACTCCGTGCTTCGTGAGATTGTGTTGGAACTGCTTGACATCGCGCTCTTCCAGAACGAGATCGGCTCTTGGCATTGGGTCCTGCGGCGGTTGTCGCATCAGCACTACGACCCGCTTCAATCCCAGCAACTGGGCAGCCGGTCTCATCAACCGAGAGTACTCTTCACCGTCCACCACGACACTCTCTGTGCCAGCAGGCACATCCCTGAGATTGGGAAGGTATGTATAACCCCGTTCCTTTGCGAGTAGCCTGGCGATGAATGACTTCCCGCTGCCTGAAGGTCCGCAAAGGCAGACGAAAGTCTCGGCTTGCCACCGCTCCACTATGTCGTTGAACGCGCGTTTCTGAGTAGCCGTCAGCCACTCGTATTCTGCTTTGAGCTTTATCTGATTCAGCCACTCGACATACAGGCTCATTACGAAGCCTCACAAATCCTCAATGGTAAATCCGCGGGTCAGGTTGACGGAGGGCCCTGCCAACGTGTCCGAGAGCTTTATACTCGGCGTGATGCTAGCTGCCAGGCGCAGTAGATTCGCGCAACAGCCGCGGTCAAGGAAGAAGACACCGGCTACCTGATTCAGTAGTGAATCATCCATCACAACTGCATCCCCGTACCTGTACCTCCGGGAACGATAGACATCATCCAATGCCAACGCCGCCAGTTCGTATCGATCAACTATCCGCGGTTGAACGTGTCTGCCACGGGGATCGAATGCAGGGGGAGTGAGACAACCGAGCCAACTCGAGACGCAGGATGCCGCCTTGTGGTTGAAGCGTCCACCTGCCTTTCCCATGGAGTCGATATGCGGAAAGGCCGAAACCATCTCAGCCTGGATTAGCGCCGCCAGTTCCACCGCTGGGATCATCTTCCCGTTGGCCCACATAAGTTCGCAGCAACGCCGGTAGCTCCAGAGATACTTGCGATCGGTCGGTGAACCGCCGTAGCCTGAGAAATGCAGGTAATGCAACAAGTCCCTGGCAAATGCTGCGTCAGAGGCCTGCACGGTTTGGACCCTCAGTCCTCGGGAGGTGAGGCAGTATTTCAGACCTCCGTCCCTCATTTGCTCTGCCAGTCCGAGGTCGAACAGCCTGCGGGGGGTATACGTGTGATCTCTCTGCATCGGCTCGCCGTACTGGCTATCAAGCGTATCTGCTATCTCGTCGGGTGACAAACAGACGTCTGCTGCCAACACTCGAAGCACGCGGGTAACTTCGTCTGGCGGAGCACTATCTATATAGAAATGAGTATCCTCTTCCATTCTCATGTCACCGCACCCCAAGAATGTCCTGCACATCGGCCGCCCCGAAAACGGATAGCATCGGTGCGAGGCTCTCCCTCTCACGGATCTCGAAGAACTCGGACAGGATGAACTGAGATAGGTCGCGGCGGATATCGGAGTACATCATCAGGGAGTAGGAATCGGGGTCAAGGAAGACGTAATCGATGTTCTCCAGTATTCCCGCGCTTCCTCCGCCGGAGGTGTCTAGCTCCGAACAGGCGCGCTCTTTACCTCTCAGAGGCTTGTGGTACCAAAAGCCGGAGGTGCGCAAGTGGAAGAATGGCTCCGACGGGTGACACCAGTCGCCTTCCTGCTGCACCAGAGCAAACAGTCGGCTGAACGTGTTCTTGAGCCGTTCATCGAAACGGATCCTGTTTTCGGATATCTCCCGCCTGTCCAGCAACTCGATGACAGCGAGCAGCAACAACGGCTTATGGGGCTTCATTCGGCCCTTGTGGACACCACGCCGCATGCCAAGTATCTCGGCTCTCAGACGTGCAACCTTCTCCTCCAACGCAGTGTCCAACCTAACCTCCTCAACTGTTCACAGCGTGCAGACTAGACAAGGGGACGACTCCTCTTGGTCTTGCAGCAGATCGCATAGACGGGAACCCGTGCCGACACTGCGGGCTGTTCGCGCTCCGTATTCGGCCTTGATCGCAGCGACCCGCTCCGGTCGCGATAGTTCCTCAAGACTCTCATTGTCGCACCACGTGAACCGCCGACCCGTGGCTTGGTCCGTCTTCTCGTAGCCGCTCGCCAGTCTGAACAGTTCTGGGTGATGCTCCAAGAGCCCGACCCACTCAATCTTCTGTTGGAAGAAACAAAAGTAGCAGCCGGATCTCGACCGCCATTTTCGGTACCCGGGCATGCCGATTCCCGTTTCCTCCAATATCCGCTCAATATCGTGGTAGCACAATCCATCCTCTTTGAAAGGGTATACGGCTTTGATATTGGGCTTCTTCGAAATGTAACCTTCACGGTCTTCGTCAGCCCTTATGCCTACATAGCTGATAACAGGTGCTTCGCCAACATACTTCTCAAAAGGTTTCAGTTTAAGGTACTTGGTGCACCAACGCATGTTAGATGCTGGCAGATAGCCGCCGAACACGTTGAGCCAGTGATCAAAGCCGCGACCATCGTGCTTCAGCACCGTGATGGACTTACCAAGGAAGGCTTCTATGCGTGCGAGGTATTCATAAGTTTCGGACAGCTCCTTCTCGGTATCGCAGAACACGTACTCCATCTCTGGGACCTTGTCCCGCATGTAGATCGCCAGTGCGGCGCTGTCCTTGCCGCCGGAGATGGAAAGTATGTGTCGCAGCCTTCCTTCAGACATCCGTTACTTCTCCTCCTCGATACATTCGCTGCCATCAGCTGTAGCCAGACGCTTGGTAGCCTCGGTTAGAGCAGCGAGAGCAATCCGTCGATCCACGTTTACGACTGCCCCCTGAGCGATCAAATCAACAAGACTCGCGATCTCATCCCGATCACTATCCGAGAAACGCACCAAGTGGCGAATAGCCTCCCCTTGACGACCGCTGATCGTCAACAGATAGCCGTCCTCGCCGTCCTCCAACGCCAAACCCAGCGACTGAGCTGCCTCGATTCCGCGCACCTGAGCTGCGATCTGTGGGACAAGCCGACCGAAGCTATCGGCGTCGGCCTTGCTCCACCGGCTTGGCGGTTGGCCGACGATGCCCGCTCCGAGCGACTCCAGGTACTCCGTATCTCCAAGCTGAGCTTCGCGAGCACGCACTGTCAACGCCCGTAACTTGGAGTCCGTAGCCAGATCATATAGCTTCGAGGCCCGCTTCTCCACCTTGCGTCTCCAGTCGTCTCCGGCGGGAACATCGAATATGTCGAGGATTCCGCGGAGCACACGCTCCAATAGCTGCGGGTAGCAGACGATCAGAGCATCGAACGCCTTGTTCAGGCGGTCGAAGAACGTCCCGACATTGCTGTCCTCCAAGGACTCCTTGTCCGATGGCTGGAACGGGTGGCAGCCCAGCGCAACAGGCAGGTCAACGAAGATGAGCCGTTCGGGGCTCTTCGCTCTTAGGATCGCCTCTCGCACCGCTATGGCTTCAGGCGGCAAATCTCTTGTCATCTCGACGTATCTGGGCAAGGATCCCATTCTCTGATACAGCGATCTCGCTACCGGCAGCAATCCACTCTCGACGCGAAATCCCCGCGCGAACCGCTCGATGACCTGCTCGCGCTCTCCATCGATCCCGAAACGCAAGACAGAGAAATTCTCAGGTCGGCGCATCAGTCGTTCCATTACTGGCGGCGTCAGGTCGGGGACAAACACCCCGTCTTCATACATGGCCATCGTGCCGCAGTAGCTGATCATGCAGGCGCACAACAGCACCGGCACAAAACCATCGGCGACGCCGTAAGGAGGGCCGCTGAGTTCTCGGAAGAGTTGGCTCACGGAGATGGGCTTCAGCGATTCCGAGTAAGCTCGTTCAAGCAGGCAATCCCAGGCTTTCTGCAGCCCGGTATCTTCATCATTCGGTCGGCCGAACTCCCACTGTTCCTTGTCGTTCAGCCGGTGCACGCCGCTCCTCAGCAAGAGCGACTCGTATATGCTCCTCTCGGGGGGATAGCCATTGAAACCTAACCCGGGCTGGTCTTCCACCGTCAGCATCGCCTTGACGAGATTACCTCGCGCGGCGGCCGCTGCCGACGAGAGTCTCCGGCGGTTGATTAGCTCATTCTGGACGACTGGCGCGAACTCGAAGGTGGCGTCGCAGGCATCGGAGAGCAGGGACGCGAGGTCTCTGGTGGATGCCGTCTTCCTTTGCTCCCCTCGCCAGAGACATAAAGTCTCGCCGGTACCAGGAGTGAATATCCGGTTCCATTCGGTTCTGAATGCAATCTCGGCTTCAAGTCTCCGCTCGTTGAGTTCCTGCCGAGCTACCCTATCGCCGGCGAGAGCCGGGGTGTTATGCTTGACCCACTCCAGCGCTGCGACATCACGTGCGGCCTCCAGAAGCTCGTCGTTCTCTGTCCCGACGAGAACAAGGACAGAAGGGTCCACCAGACCGCTGAGGGCCGATATCACGGATTCCCTTTGCTCGTAATCCTGCACGAGACAGTGAATCAACCGTCCGTCAACGTCCTCTCTCGGCTCAAGAGCCGTGGAGAGATCCTCCTCTGAACTGGGTGTGACTGCAAACGATCTCAGCATGCCGGTGCGGAACGAATGTCTCCTGGCAACAACGGGCGGCGACGGACACAGGTCTCTAGCCACAGAAACTGCAACAGACTGAGATGGTAGCGCTTGGTACGCCGCCGCCAGCCGTTCCCCGACGTCTACGTCGCTGCCCTCCCACAATCGAAAAGCGTTGCGGAACCTCCGGAATACGATTAGCCGCTTCTCTTCGAGCAGATCAAGGGCGGCCTGAATCCGCTCCGGCGAGCAAATCGGTGAAGACAAGGCAAGCATCAGAGCTTCGCGGGAAGCATGGAAACGTGATGTTTCCCCAACCAGGCTCAGCAGACCGACGCTCTTGAGGACGTCGACTTCCTCAAGCGTGGCGTCACCGAGCCTCGCAATCGCCTCTTCGACTTCCGCCCATGCGCGTGCTACATGAGGCGCTGGGGCTCCGCCAACAAGCGTGTGGCACGCATAGTCGTAGAGTTGAGGCAGGCGCATGAAAGGCGGAGCATCAGCATCAAATTCAGAATCTCGCACCCAATCGGTCAAGGAAAATGGCTCGTTCGCCGACAGAAATGAGAACAACGATCTTTCGCTCTGCCCGTATTTCCTGAACAAACCTGGAAGCAGCACAAGCGAAGTGGGGTGGAGCGGATAGCACGATACGCACAGATCCTCGAAGTCGCTTTCCGATCCACGTGGCGCAAGTCCGGCACAGGCTTGAGCAGACTGCCGTATCGCCTGATTCGCGCACACGGCTTCGCTATCAGTGCTGTTCAATGCTCTTGCGACGAGCTGGAACGCATCAAGCCCATCCAGGACGCAGGGAACGTCAAAGAACCGTTGCTGGACGCGCTCCCACTCCCGCTGATGCCGTCGGCCCAAACGGGAGGCATACTGGGAGAACTGCTGATGCAGGATGGTAACGAACCAAAGAGGGTAGTCGTGGCTGCGTGACGCAGCTTCGGCCATTTCCTGGAGGATCTGTACATCGCTGTCTTCGGAGCGCAGTGCCGCGTATTCCAATAGCTTTCCGAGTTCGTCGACGATCACAACTACGCCTAACGCCTGCTCTCCTTCAGCAGCAATTCTGGCGAGATCCTCGAATATCCTGACGACGGCCTTGGTGCCTGGATTCCTCGACTGGATTTCCTTTCGATGCTTCGTGAGCAGTGCGCGAAGTAGCGTCTGCCGCCCAGACAGTTCAAGCGAGCGTTTCAGGTTGCGCATGAGTGATACAGCGATGTTCTCCCTGGTACCTGTTGCCAGGATCGTTATGTAGCCCTGTTCCGGCGGCGGCAGGAGCTGATTGGCGACGCCATCGATGTCACCGCGCGCTCTGTCCTTGAAGCCGTTGTTCTGTGCTTTGTCGAGCAGTCTGGCGAAGTACAGCGCCAACGCTGATTTGCCAGAGCCGTACGGACCTGAAATGCACTGAGCGCGATATGAAGGGTCGGACGTTCCGCGCGCAAGGAGAGACAGGGCGGACAACGAGCCTCGAGTTAAGAGATAACCCTCGGCAGCATCGTCCGTATAGAAATCGCGCTCCAGATGCACTGATCTCAGGAACCGTGGGCTCAGGGAGATCAACTCGGACATAGCGGCCTTACCGGCTGGCATAGTAAGCCTCCAGAAAAGCAATCGAAGCCAAGGGTTGCTCGTCCCGTTTCACGACGCGCCTTACCTGCGTAGTATCCTCAAAAACCATTGCTCCACCACTTGTATCAGAGACGCTGTCCAGGTAAGAAAGAACGGAATCCTCATCCAGCCTGAAGACCTGCGCCGGACTTCCTTCGGAACCTATGATCTGACGCAACTCCAGAGTCTGTCGCTCACAGCACTTCATATTCCAGAACTCAGACAGCGCATAGGTGAACACTCCTGAGGGTAGGGTCGGTTTCGGGCCAGTCCTAAGTCGCAGCCGATCTCCATCCGGCTCTTGAACCAGCAGATCCAGTCCAGTGAGCGGACACTCGATGGGGTCCTCACCATTCGTGACGTCATCTCTGCGAGACAAGTAAGTGTGTATAAGGCAGTCAACGTCGCGCTTCACGGTCGACTCAGACACGTCTTGCCATCCGATGGTCTGGATGAACCTAGTCAGAGCGTCCAGCATGGCGGGTCTGGTGAATGCATACTCGTGGAACCTATTGAACGTCCAGTACCAGGTAGCCGCGCGCGTTCCTGCGCTGGTGAGATTCCAGTGAAGCAGCCAAAGAGTTCCCTCGTCCTCCAAGTAAGGATCCCAGCCAGCATCTTTCAGGAGGCGGTTGCCCAGGTCTGTAGGACGCAGACGCCTCGCCCGTGTCCCGGGTTCCTCCTCGGCCACTCTGGTCGCGAGGCACCAGTGGCGGATAGACCGAACCATATTTTTGCCCACCCCAAGAGTAACAATAGCGTCCTCACGCTGAAAGGACTCGCGGTCCCGGCTCAGGCTATCTACGCCCTTCTTCAGCCAGGCGTGCCGAAACGCGAAAGTCTCATGTCCGGCAAAGGACTTCGCAAAAGGCACCTGCACTTCGTTTTCCGCCAGTTGAACTGATACCATGACCCGTGTCTCCGTCTCTCAGCGTTCTGGTTCTGCAGGGCTCAGGGCAATGGCAACCGCAGTCAAAGCCGCGTGGTACAGAAGGTTTTTCTCAGGCGTCTTGTTCGACGCCGCCACTTACACGCGCGTTAGCCAGTACCCACGAATCCACCTCGGCCTTGCGAAACTTCCAGAGGCGGCCCAGCTTTATGGCTGGCATGCTCCTCCGATCAATCCACTTGTAGATCGTGTCCCGCTTGACACCTAAGTAGGCCGCGATCTCTCCTACAGAAAGCCAGCGATCATCGATACTGGAATCTACAGACACTGTTACACACCTGCGCTAAGCTATCTACGGATGCGTTGCCGATTCCCAGATCGGCCCGCTTCCTTGGCCTGCAAAATGGTATAGCAAAGCACCTGCCGATGTCAAGTGTTATCGTGGGAAGAAGTGTGGTTTACTAGGACCAATTGGACACATTCATGCCTCGCCGGTTCGAGGTGAACCTGCACCCCCGACAATCGGGTGCCGCAATGCCTTTGCGTAAATCGGCAAATCATCCCATCTTGCAGAACTATTCTCCGTTTCCTAAGATGTGGTTACATCAACGGGGAAGCAAGGAGTTTAGGCATGACGGAAACTCTCGGTAGGACCGCGGACTCGATCACAGGAGCTTGTTCCGATAGAGGGGGAGTACAGCAGCGTGAGAAGGATTCTCACGTAGTCGAAAAGGCCGCTTCCCGCTTTGCGAGACTCTTCTGGCAGCAGCACATTTCGGAGCTACGATCCCGTGTCAAGCAGGGTAGCCCGCGACGACACCTGGGGCAAACTTGACGCCTCAGGATTACGGTGACATTGCAGCCGCAGTGCAATGCAGCCGTCCGTTAAGCGGTCACGCCCGACGCCGCGATGTCCCCAAGTCGAGCCCTCAGCCTCTTAAGGTAATCCACGTTCCGAAAGGTTATAATAAGAGTCGGGCTGGGGAGCCAATCCGACTTCGCTATAACCTGCTTCTCCCTCTGGAGAACGCGGATGAGTTCCGTCGGGATGGCCTTAACGATCTTCCTATCCTGCACCATGAACCTATCCCAGAATAGGCCCAAGTAGTGGTGTTTGAGCTCGGGTGGAGCTGCCCTGTAAGCTCGGTAGATGCTCCTCGACAATCTGAGCACATCTTGCACAACATCCAGATCCGACTCCTTAACCTCATCGAGTTCATCCATCTGGGTGCGAAGACCGGCAAGAGCATCATTGAACTTTGCTCTCAGTCGCACGAACTCGTCGTCGCCAATGACGCCGTCGAGCAGTTTCTCTTCAGCTCTGTCTCTCTTCGCTTCCAAAGCGTTGATCTGATTCTGCAGGATCTGCTTTTCCGAGGCGATGCTCTGCCTTTGATCGAGGTACATGACCCGGAGTCGCTTGAGTATCAGCGTTACGAACCCGTCACTGAATTGTATACTCTTGAATCGCTCCTCCACGGCCCGCTCGAGTCGTGGGACCTCGATGTTCTGGCCGCGGTTGCTATGGGCCCGCATAGCGGCACAGTGATAATACTGCTTCTGCTTCGCGGGATGCACCTCTGCCGTGTACCTCTGTCCGCAGATGTTGCAGAAAACAAATCCGCGCAACAGGAAATCGTGCCGCCGCCGTCGGCACGCGTAGCGGTTGTTGCGATCCATGATTTCGAGGACGCGTTTATGTTCTTCAGGGGTAATCATTGCCTTATGCCTTCCTGGCCGCTCCTGACCGTTCCATCGCATTATCCCGGCGTAGAACGGATTGCGGAACGTGCCGTACATCACACTATGTGGGACTTTCCTGCCGGTCTTCGATCGCAGACCCCGTTGATAGAGGATGTCGGCCACATCATCAACGGAGTGCTTACCAGTAAGGTACAGTTCGAACCCTTGCCGCAGCAGCTCATACCGGTCCGAGTCTTTGGCAATGACGGCCACGGGCCTTCCCCCGCCGGTCGCCGCGCCTTTCTTCACATTCAGATAACCGAAAGGAGCAGGCGCTGGCCACCAGCCTTGTTCGAACTTCTCCCGCATGCCTCTCTTCGTCTTCCGGCTATTGATGTCCGACTGGAACTGGTTTACGCTCGCGAGAATTGTGTCGATCAGGTTCCCCTCGGGGCTGTCGTCCAGCATTGGCTGAGCAACTGAGATCAGATTGACCTCGGCTTTTTGCAGTATCGCCCTGATTGTTAGATGGTCCTTCGTGTTTCTGGCCAGTCTGTCAGTCTCCTGGACTACGACCGCCTTGATGTCTCCGTCCTTCGTACAACGCGACAGTAGCTCTGTAAGAGCGGGCCTTTCGAGCGTCGTTCCGCTCTTCCCTTCGTCGCGGAAGACATCAGCTACGCGAAGACCACTGCGGGCGGCGAAGTCCCGGCAGAGCTTTTCCTGGGCGTCAAGGGAGTATCCTTTGTCTGCCTGCTCCTCGGTGGAGACGCGGCAGTATATGAAGCAGTTAGCCATAGCAGTGGTTCCTTCCCGCAATTCACAGACTTCCGCCCGAATGCGAGGCTGATCATCTGGAGGCAAGGCTAAGCGGGGTCGTGGCGAGGATTGCTGTGGCGCGGCGAAAGCAGAATGGTCAGTTGTATCCCTTCCGTATCCAGGATCGTCTTCAGCGCGGCGTATTCGGAGAAGCTCAGGATGCCGGTTGTCGACACCACGACCATATCGATGCTTGGATTGCTCGCCAGAGCGCGGCGCAGGTTCCTGAGCTTGGCATCGTTGGCGCACTTGACAGGTTCGGCTGCATCGCTAACCTCATCGAGGATGTTCCAGCTGCGCTTCTTTGCATAATCCCTCAACGGGGCAAGATGATCCGCGATCGTTTCCGACGGTGATTGGCGCGCTTCCTTACGCAGAGGAATCTGGGCGTACAAGAGGCAGTTCATAGGGGCCTCCGTCTGGTTAAGCGTCCTCTCCGGGCTCAAAGAGGACGCGAGGCTGATAGCAGGGGACGAGCCTAGTGAGTACATGATGTATATCATTGGTCGGAGTCATTGTCAATAGCGGTGCAGTTACCCCCTTGGGCCCCTGGGCAAGCAAGTTGATTTCGTTTCCGGCGGTGTGCTACTATCGATAGGCTTGGGAAGCTGGCGAAGGACGATCTGACTTCGTGATAGAGGGGAGTCGTCGGGAGGAACCAACAATGCTGTACCGCTGCTTGTCAGTCTGCTTCATACTACTATTCACGGCCGTTCCGCCCGCCCCCGCGGGACAGTGGTACTCTGGTATCATTCACGTTCACACGACGTTTTCCGACGGATCGGACAACGTTCCCCAGCGTGTGGAACTGGCAAAGAAGCTCGGGTACAAGTTCGTCATCATCACTGACCACTACGAGCAAATCGGCTCGCCTGAAAAGGTTTCTCTCAGGTATGTTGCCGCCAATCCGCGCGGAGTTGACGTCGGCTTTCCGGACTATGTGCGCAATTGCGGCGAGCAGACCCGCGACGGCTCATTTGTAGCCATTCCTGGAGCGGAGATTCAGACGATTTGGCACGCTGAACCTGACACGACTGATGCGTCTCACACAGTTGCCCTCGGAAGCGTCGGCACATCTGGTGATGACAAGCTCATCAAGATGTTTTCGGAGGCGGATCGCCAGGAGGATGTGATCAAGTGGGTCGACAAGCACCATCTGCTTTCCGTGGCTGCTCATCCGACGCTGATCTCGACGAAATCAGCGACCATCACGCCCTGGGAGTGGCAGCGCAACCGCTACGATCTGCGCAAGCCGGATAGGTACGTGGGTATCAGGGGGGTGGAATTCTTCAACTCTCAGACCGATCAGCAGAACCACGATGTGCTGGCCTGGTACCTGTCTCTACTCAGAGAGGAGATGAAGAAACCCAAGGATAAGCGCAAACCCATATTCGTAACGGCTGGCTGCGACAGCCACGGCTGGAAAGACCCCAACGACCTCGAACGCTGGCTGCGTGGCACATACGTGTGGGCTAACGGCCTCAGTACCAGTGGGATTCTTGATGCCCTCGCAAGTGGACGTTCTTACGCATCGACAGGCGGCGTTTACCTCAAAGAAATGAATTATCTCCCCGGGGAGCCGGTCCAGAATGTTGATACGCCAACCTTTCGCTTCACGGTAGCCTTTCCAAGCCGTTCCACATCATTTCTCCTCACCTTATCAAAAAGCTACGGCATCCCTCTGAAGCTGGTGGCGGACTTGATTGGTGAGAGTAACGTGACTACCACCATAATGACGTACCGGGACGGCGAATTAGTGCCGGAGTCCCGCGCAACGTTCAAGGGTATGCCGACCAGCGTCAAGTACACCTGGACGGACAAGACGGCGGCTCCCGGCGAGCACTGGTACGTGCTGTGGGTGGATGGAAGGCTGGTCACATCCCCAATCAGGCTAGAGACTACAGGGCGAGCCGAAGACATGCAGAGCTTTCGCCAGGGAACTATGCTCTTTGTGCGAGGTGGAAACATCTGGCGGGCTGATCTCACTGCTGGCAAAGCTACCTTAGTCGCGAGAAACGGAAGGCATCCGGCTTGGAACCCTGACAACAGAATTGTGCTGTTCACACGGTTGCTGTCGGGCGCATGGGACAAGAGCCTAAGCGTGCGCATAGATTCCTGGGGCCTGTTCAGCCATGATCTCGCGGAGGGCAAGACGGCCAGGATTGGCAAGCTATCCTCCGAACAGCCGATAACAGCCGCTCGATCAGCGAGAGACGGAGAACTGATCTACCAGTATGCCAATTTCAAAGGCCAGCCGGAACTGTATCGATTCCCAGGGATTGCGGGCCGCGATGTCAGGTTCCAGTCGGCTCTCTCTACTGCACAGTACCATTGGGGTGCCTCAATTTCAGGCGACGGGAAATGGCTGGCTTACCAAGGAGGAGGGGTTGACAGCCGCTATAATACGATAGCCATCTCTGATCTGGCGGAGCTTCAGGTTCGAATTGCCAAGCCGCTCAATCCTACGGTCATTTACGGAGCAGGCGGGACGGCGTGGTCTCCGGATAACAGGTGGATCGCAATCGCCGACTCGGATGGCAATCTCTTGAAGATGAGCTTGGAGGGCTCAGTCACGACACTGGTTCATGGCAATCGGTCGTTCCGAGTGCTACGCCCTACGATCTCGCCCGACGGTCGAGCGGTTGCGTTTGAAGCCCAAGGGCAGATATGGGTCTGCGCGGTGTCAGGTGGAGACGCGCAAGTGCTCGTTGCACATGCTACAGAGCCATGCTGGCAACATCAGGCGGTCGCAGTGAGAAGGAAACCACAGCGGCAGCACGCCCCGATCACAAAAACCCTTCCGCGCACGGCCCAGTTCCCGGACAGTACGTACCTTGGTACAGTTAGAGTACGAGAGACGTGGACGGCTGTGAGGCACCGCTTAGGCGATCATTACAGGGTTCTGCGCGGCACTGGCGACGATATCACGGTAAAGGTTGCATATTCGGACCCGCGGCAAGATGCCGCTTTGATAATCGGCATGGACGGGACAAAGCTCTCGGACAGCAGCGTGGTGTCTCTCATCAAGCTTGAGAGGACGCAGGGCCGCCGCTTTCCAAAGGCACGGGTCGCCTTTGCTGCAGCGGGCAACGCACGCGGTGTGAGGCTGGGCGATTCCCTATCAGATATCCACGCGGCTCACCCGGGCGAACCCCGTTCCGAATGGCATGGGGACTACCAATATGCGGTCCAATCCCCACATGACTGGCCGTGTTACGTGCATTACCGGGTCAGCGGCGGGAAGGTGACCGCGATGAGTAGCGGCTATACCCCATGACTTCGGTCCCCCGGCTGAGCCTAAACTTGGACGTCTCACATGTGGGGCCGGGACAAGAAGGGAGTTGGTGGGTCATAATGCTGGACGTGATCGGTCTGGCCACTGCTGTTTCCCGTCTTACAGGCTATAACATTGGGGACGTCATCGGTTGGCTTCGCAAGCGCCAGTTCTCGACGGCGCCCATGACCGTGACCACAGCCAGGCTGCTGGAGACCCTGACAAGACCAGACGACGAACTCACCGGTTGTTGGTACGTCTCGCAGTGGCGTTATCTATGGAGAAGTGCTCCCGCCTGACAGTGGACAGAAGCGCCCTTCCATGTCGACGGGTACCTGTATGGGCCTTATAGGTTCCCCGACGAAAGATAGATAGAAATGTACGCTCGTCCTCAACTATTCACCTCGCCGAACGAGAAGGAGATGGGTGCCAAGACGCCTGAGAGACTTCTACAGCCGACGCCGGGCAATCGTTGACGGGCGGTGTACAATGTTGAGCTTCACAGAGGTGCTCTCGGTGTTGCGTCTGCCCGCTGCCTTGTGCTTATGAACTCCGGTCACCGTCCACATACGGGACGCACGTCGGGTATCTGGAGTAACAAGAAGAATGAAAAGAGGAGGGACTCCTTGGCGGACATCCCTCCTTGACTCCCTGAACTCCGCGTTCTCTTTCCGCGTGGACATATGGCGCCTCCAGCCCCACGGGTACCTACGCGCCTTAGCCAGGGATTGGGACTACGCACCCCGAATTGCTCTCAGGATGTTGCCAAGCTTCCAGGGGAGCTCGTCGGAGTTGCAGCAGACGATCCGGTCTTCGCCGAACATGTCCGTGACGTACCCTTCTGTGGTCTCATCCGGGTCCAGAAGGACTCCGATGACTTCCACCTTTCCACGCAACTCCCGACAGACTCTCTTCCCGAGTTCGGCGTCGTTACACGCCCCGTCCGTAAGGCAGAGAACAAGCCTGATGCTCTCGGAACGGAGAGTCATAGGCACGGCGTGCGTTTGTATAGCCCGGCCCATGTCCTCGTAGCCGCAGCGCGCGGGAACAAGCCCGGCGACCAGTGCTTTGCCCCTCTCGCCTACCGCCGAGTCGGCGATCCTGAGGTTCTGAGGTGTGACCATGATCTCGTGGGGTATCCGAAGCTCCGTGCATACCAGATGCAGTGCCATGACAGCCCCGGCGACGGACTCGATTCTGCTCGTGCCTGCGGAGTTGTGATTGAGCGAGGTCGAATGGTCAACGATCACCTTGAGCACCAGCGTGGGAGGAGCTTTGGGGCCGGCCTCCTCGGTCAGAAACGGTCGGTTCATATCCTTCAGATAGTCTCTCATCGAAAACCTGCCACCCCTTTCGGCCGGTTCCAGCCGGCAGGGCGACTCCTCCCACGACAGTTCGTCGATCAGCTCCTGGACGAGCGGCGTCACCTTCTCCTCAAGCTGGATGTACGGCTTCGGTTCGATCGCTTCGTAGCCGCTTCCTTCTCTCCTGTCGTTGGGCAGAACTTCGCCGTCGAAAGGCTCCGGTTCGACCGGGCTATCGGACGTCGCGGTGCTCGAACCAAGTGGTCTGCCACACACTTTCTCGGCCTCGTCACCCGCGATCCTCTCGCCCTCGATGTGCCCGAGCCTGTCCATCAGGTCCGTAACCCACGGCGCGATATCTAGTTCGTGGATCCCGAGCAGTTCCACAATCTTCTCCGAGTTGCGATAGACGACCTCAGCAGTGTCCGCCTCCCAGGACTCATAGACAAGCGGTTCGACCTTCTTCCAGATGGCCTGGTTTCTGGCGGAGAGACCGCCTTTCACCGGCTGGCCTGCCCTTCTCGCCCAGCGAAGTTGCAGGAAGTAGGCGACGACCTCGCCCGGACAGTCGGAAGTCTCGTCTATCGGCTTGGAATCCAGGTAGAACCTGTCGGAGAGCTTCTGGACGAGCCATCTGACTCCCGCAAACTCCTCGCTCATCCGCCGCTCAACCCTTTCGTCCTCCAGGATGTTTGCCACTCGCTTCACCAGCTCCGGAACCCTCTCAGGGTCGGTGAACCGGCGGTGTCCCGCCTCGTGCACCAGAAGAGCCTTGGTGAGCTGATACTGCTCCGCCGCCGGCGCGGGGAAGATGTCGGGGTTGACGGCAATCCGCCGAGCGGTGAAATTGCAGTAGCCGCTCGGACAGCGGCTGCGGTCCGGCTCGATAACAACGCGGTATGGCGCGACGCCCTGCATCGCCCGGCCAAAGACGATCAGCCGGTTTCTGATATTGTCCCATTCGTACCAGGGAACAGCCATTTCGGTTTTTCCTCCTTGCATAAAAGAATCGGGCCGCCCGAGTTGAGCGGCCCATAGAGTTACGGTTTTGTTTGCCTTACCTACTTGGGCGTGTGAGCCTCGATCAGGTCGAGAAGCTGGTTGGCGATATCCTCCCGCAGATAGCCGTCCGCATCGGTTCCCGCCACCTGGTGCATCCAGGTGACCTTCGCCGCAGCTTTCAGCCTGGAGAGAACGGACTTGCCTTTCCCGCCCTTGCACTTCGTCGCCCAGGCAAAGAGCCCTCTCGGCGTGATCTCGCCGGCTAGCTCGCGGTTTCGCCTGAGCCTTCTGGTCTCGTTCGCCACTTTGACCATGACCGCCGCTGTATCGCGGTCGATCCCTGTCTCCGTGACAAGAAGATCCTCTTCGTCTTTGGGCGCAAGGTAACGGAACTCCAGCACGCAGGAGAAACGGTTGAGCAAGGCGGTGTCCAGAGCGTTGATCGCGTAACCTTTGCCCAGGTTCATCGCCATCACCGTCTGGAACCCGGTCCTCACCTTCACTTCCTCCGACCCGTGCTCGGTCAGCACGACAGCACCGCGTGATAGGACCCCAAGAAGGATGTTCAGCGTCCTCGTGGGCATTCGGTTCGCCTCGTCGATGAACAGGTATCCTCCGGCCCTCATAGCCTGGACCAGGACCCCGTCCTTCCAGTGGAACCCGCCCCTGCCGTCGGGCACGAAGCCGCCCAGCAGATCGAACTCCTTCATGGATTCGTGGCCTTCGATGACGGAGACCGGCTTGCCAGATCTCGCCCTGTCGAAGGCCTCGAATGCGCAGAGCGATTTGCCGGTGGCTGTAGGTCCGACCAGCAGGCAGTGCATCCCGAGTTCCAAGCTCTCGACGAGTTCGGCAAGCTGTGGGCCGCGGAAACGGCTTTTGACCGCTGCTGGCGCGGGCAGTTCCTCGGACAATGGCGCTTCTGCGCCGCTGCGATAACCCCTCAGTTTCGCCGCGTCGGTCAGCACCTGGGGATCGAGTGGTTCAGCCACTGCGACCTCAGGCGGGTAGGTGGCGTCCCGGATCTCGAAGGAGTCGAGCCTCTCCGGATCGTTTATGGCATCGCCCCCCCGCCACTTGGCCCAGTAGTAGAGCTCGTCTGCAAGATGCATCAGAAGCTCAAGATGCCAGTCGTCGACGGCGGGCGACGCAGCGCGATACACCAGCATTTCCTCGAGCGCGTCAAGTAAATCGCCGGCCTCGTCTTTGCAGACCAGGGCCTCGCCCAGAAGCAGCAGTCCGAGATGGTAGGTGACGTGTCCTTTTGGCAGGTAAACCTTGTTCCCTACCAGATAGCAGTGGTGGAAGTCGCTGCCCGACTGGGAAAGCGACCTCACCATCACGACTCCTTCCGGTTCAAGCCTCGAGACGCCGATGACGTCTCCTTTCAGTGCGACTACGCAGGCTTTGCAGAGCATGGCCGAAAGATGGCCAACGGCCCTGGTGTTCCGCCTGGCAGGGTAAGTGATCTCCTGGCCGCCACGAAGCTCGGGGAAGATGTCTACCTCTCGCTTTCGGGAGAACAGTATCTGAGTCACGGTTCTTCTGTCTTCGGCTGCAAAGGCCATGGCTTGTCACTTCGGCCTCCTTCCCATCGCCTTGAGTACTGCGTCGGTTCTTGCCTCTTCTCTTCGCTTCAGTTCGGATGGCTTAGGCACGCCGTTCGGCCAGCAGGTGCCGGTGAACGGACAGTAGCCGTCGCACTGCCACAGGCCCTCCAAGGTCACCCTCTCCGGGAGCTTTCCACCGTCAAGGGCGGCCTTCAGGTTCTTGAGCCTGGGTGTGAGCCAGCCCAGAACCTGCCTCACGCCCATCACCTGGACATCGACGCGTTTGACCTCGCTCATGTCGAAGTAAACGATCTCCAGCCTGTCTACCTCGTAGTGGGGCATCGCCAGATACCGGTACAGGTTGACCTGAAGAGCATGGTTCGCATACGGCTTGTCGTCCTTGGGGATTCTCTTTGTGCTCTTGTAGTCGACGAGCTTTCCGTGCTGGGGATAGATGACATCAGGATGGCCCGACAGGACGATCCCTGCCACGCTACGCTCGAACCTCCGCTCGCAGATTGCGCCGTCGGACTGAGCCTGAGCAATCACGGCGTGGAAGAGCTGGCCCCGGAAGGCGTAGTAGAGCTGGGAGGGGTCGAGGTAGATGTCAATTCGTGCTTCCAGCGCCACTTTCCGCAGGCAGTTGAGCAGGGAGGATACGGACAACCCCGCCTCCTCTCGGATGTTACGCTGCATGGCCGAGAGGATTGGATAGTCGAACTGGCAGGGATTCTCGTGCGAGGCGGCACATTCCAGACATTCGTCGAAGAGCAGGTCGCCCTTGCCCTTCGGACAGCGAAATCCTCTAATCACGTTTTTCACCTCTTTCTGAGTGTGGAGTAAAGGAGGCCGATCCTCCCTGTGGGGGAAGATCGGCCAGAGTGGTGGTGGCCCCGGCGGGATCTATGCAGCGTGTTCCTTGTAGTTCGGACAGCTCCAGAATGGGCCGTATTTGCCCTGGCGCTCCGTAACCGGGGAGCCGCAGGTGCGGCCGTTCTTCAGCTTCAGGTTGCAGCGCCTCTCGCCGTCCTCGTCGAGATAGGTCTTCTCGGGCCTTTCCTCCTCCTCGGAGTTGCCATGGTTCTCCTCCGGGACATAGCTTCTTCGCCTGAGCGGCACGCCCCCGGACTTCAAGATACCAACCATGGTCTTCTTTGCCCTCGTCTCCAGCGCGGCTTCATCCTCATCACGAAGCGTGATCTGACACTCGAAGCCCTCTTTCGCATGGTAGACCGTGTTCCAGCTTGCCTGCGCCTCGTCCAAGTTTCTCACCTCCTTCATTTCCAGATGTCTGCTCCCGTCTGCTCGTTTCTTATGGCGAATACCTGGCCAAGAGTCCAGTCGACGCCTTCCCGCATCCGCAAGTCTTCGTCCCAGACTTCGGTCACAGCAGTCTCTGCTGCTTGCTCCGCCTCGCCTTCCGCGTCGGCTACGACGCTCACAGAGACGGTAACGTCAAAGCACACTGTCCAGCGAGTCATTTCCTCGCCTCCATCCAGGCGTTTTCGTTGTAAGGTTCTGAGTTCCAGATTAACCCATTGCAGCCTCAAGACAAGGGGGGACGATTTGCCGCTGCCGGCAACAGCGCCCTGCTTTTCCAGAAGTGGCCGGGTGCTATAGTGGGTCCATGAGAGCAGACTGCCATGAAGACAATTCGATCACCCCCTTCGGGGTCACCGACTACCGGGACACGAGGCTCAGGTTCGGCATCAAGCGGAAGGATCGCCGGGGCCATATGTATGTCATCGGCCAGACGGGGACGGGCAAGTCCACGCTGATCGAGAATATGGCCATCTCGGACATCCTGCGGGGGGAGGGACTGGCCCTCATCGACCCGCACGGCGACCTGGCGGAGAGCCTTCTCGACTCGGTGCCCGAGAAAAGGTTGGAGGATGTCATCTACTTCAACGCGGCCGACTCCGAGTATCCCGTGGGCATCAACCCTCTGGACAAGGTGAATGCCGATCTCCGGTCCCTTGTCGCCTCCGGCCTCATTTCAGTGTTCAAGAAGATCTGGCCCGATTTCTGGGGTCCAAGGTTGGAGCACATCCTGAGGTACTCGTTGCTGACACTCCTTGAGCGCCCCGATAGCACGCTTCAAGACGTGCCGCCGCTCCTGACGGACAAGGGATTTCGGACGAAAGTGCTGAAGAGCGTCACCGACCGGCAGGTGCACAGCTTCTGGCTGCTGGAGTTCGACAAGTACACCGCGTGGCTCAAGTCCGAGGCGGTCTCGCCGGTCCTGAACAAGATGGGGCAGTTCCTGGCAAGCGTGCCGATCAGGAACATCGTCGGCCAGAGCCGCAGCAGCTTCAAGTTGCGGCAAGTGATGGATGAGGGGAAGATCCTGATAGTCAGGCTTGCCAAGGGAAGGATCGGGGAAGACAACTGCGCTCTGCTCGGAGCGTTGATAGTCACCAGAATCATGCTCGCGGCGCTCAGCCGCTCAGACATACCAGAAGGAGAGCGCAGGCCCTTCTATCTCTACGTCGACGAGGTCCACAACTTCTTCACCGACTCGTTCATAGACATGCTGTCCGAATCCAGGAAGTATGGGCTGTGCCTGGTGCTGGCGCATCAGTATATCGATCAGCTCGACGAGAAGATGCGCTCGGCCATCTTCGGGAACGTAGGAACGATCGTCTCCTTCAGGGTTGGAATGACCGACGCCAGAGTACTGGCCCAGCAGTTCGAGCCTGTCTTCGACGGGGCCGACCTCATCGGCCTGCCGAACCATCACATCTACCTGAAGCTGATGATAGACGGGGTCACGTCCCGTCCGTTCAGCGCGAAGACACTACCGCCGGCCGCCGGAGCACACTCCTGGAGGAAGGAAATCACTGAGTTCTCAAGGGCGAAGTACGGGAGGCCGAGGCAGGAAGTCGAGCGTCAACTCATACGCCGGTAGCCGCTTCGAGCCGGATGTGCGTCCTGACCAATGCCTTGACACATACCCTGACGTCATGGTGTTCTCCGTGAACCCCCGAAGCTCATACCCCAGTTGTCAGCCGGTGCTGGTCGTTCGGACTGCGGGGCGCTGGAACTCTAGCCAGCGCTCATGGCCAGCGGCATGCACCTCTCAGGCTTCAGCACAGTCATCCTGCTTCCGAACGTCTGCTCGAACCACTCCGGCGTCTGTGTATGCACGGGGATGATGTGCTTCGGCTGCATCGTGTCGATCAGCTCAGCCAGCGCCACGCCTGTGATATGGCCGGAGGCGTGGTAGCGGACCTCGGACTCCTTGTCTTCGGGATCTCCGACAAGAGTCATCCCGAATCTCGACACCCAGTTCCGCAGCCGACGGAAATCATACTCCTGCTCTTCCGAGTACAGTTCGCTGGATGAGTAGAGGTAGATGCCCCCAGGAGGAGGATTGATGTCCACGAGGTGGCTCAGGTCGAAGAAGCTGAAGCACAGAATGTACCGGCCGGGCTCACAGCCTATGTCCTCGGGCTCCAGCGATTTTCCGCCACACATGCTATGAACATGCTGCTCCCATCCGTCCATCCGGGCCTTCGCCTTCTCGTAGAGCATTATCCTGTCATCAGCGGCGGGTTCCGGAACGGCAGCATCGACCAGGTGCATAGCCTCCAGAAGCAACACATCCTTCGCCGTCAGGACCAGCCGCCGATCAGTCTCCTCCGCTATCCGCAGGAAAGAGAGCAGCCGCTCCACGTTTCTCGGTCCGAAGTCAGCTATAACGAACTGACCAGCCGCAGCCCTCACCGCTACCACCGCGTTGGCATATACGTCGTCCTCGGTGGCGGACGTATCCTTGTGGATATGGGTACCCTCGGTGATGAGGACAAGCGGATGCAGCTTCGCCGCAGCTTCCGCAAACTGCCGCGTCAGCGCTCCGTTACGTCCGTGGACGCGTAGGTCGCCGGTATAGACGACGTATCCTTCGTCGGTCTTGATCGTGAAGCCTGTTGCGCCGAAGATCGAATGATCGACAGGGTAGCCGCAGACTTCAAGACTGCCTATGCAGGTGCAGGTACCCGGCATCTGTGCCTGAAGCCCTCTCGATGAGGTGAAGGCGGTCTCCCAGAAGTCGGATGCGCGGTCGGATAGCTCAGCCGAGTTGAGCAACAGGAATGGCCTTTGCACTGCATCACAGCCTCTCGCCGCGCCGACCGCCCCCCCGTTGCAGGCCTTCGGGATTGCGTAGCAGACCTCCGTTTCCATCGTACTCCTGCCCGAATCCTGAATAGCTTTGGTAATGAACGTGGTCATGGCGCCGCATGCTATGGGGATCTCCGGCTTGAGGAATGATATGTAGCCTGAGTGGTCGAGGTGGCCGTGCGATAGCAGCACTCCCTGCACGTCCACATCACGAATCGAGCATCGAGACTGCACCCGATCCCAGACGCCGTCATCTGGCACGAGATCGTCACGGTAGATACCCTTCAGCGGGGGCAAGAGGTCCATCTCCAATGGATCGAGCAACCCCTTCACGCCGCGTGGCTGAAGGAACTCCTGATAGAACTTCTCCTTCGAGGAATAGCATATCCCGAAGTCTAGGAAGACGGCGGTGCCGCCAGACTCGACCAGGATCTTGTTCCCGCCGATGCAATCGGCTCCGTCATAGCATGTGATGGTGACCATCCGCCTTCACCTCCTGTAGTTGCCATCGTGGCTTGATCAGCCAGGATGGTGGCAGGACTTAGCTCAGGTTGTACTTCGATTTGCGCAGAATATACGGCTCCCTACCGCCCTCCAGAACCTGAAGGGCCGGCTCCTGCGCGCATTCAATGCCACCCAGGCATCTGACTGTTGCGCTGGTGGAGTCGCTCTCCACGTGAATCATCATGTCCGTATCTGAGGACACGGCGACCGTGTTGTTGTGCGTGGTCAAGATGAACTGCCGCTGTGTCTTGTTCTGGCGCAGTTTCTGAGCCACGTCCTCCCAGACAGTCTTAATGTCCAGGGCGTCTTCCGGTTGGTCTATGATGATCGGCCTCTCTCCCCGCGACAGGGCTATGATGAGCAGCGCAGTGCATTTCTGACCAACGGACAATTCGTCCAGCGTCGCATAGGACCCGCTATCCTTCCTGAACTTGATCGTCGGCTCGTCCTGTGGGTACCAACCGTGCTGGAGGCGGAGCAGCGGCTGAAGGCTCTCGGCGCTCATGAGCCTGCTGACCATAGTGTCAGCCGTTGTCTCCGGGATGCCGGCCTCTGCCGCAAGGCCGGCGGCGTCCTTGGTAAGGACAAGATCCACGAACCGTCGCGGTGAGAGCTTCTCGCCGACATCTTCAATATAGTCGCCCTTGACTCTGGAGCCGGTAACAAGCTCCTTGAGCTGCTCCTGAAACTGCCCGGAATCGGTTGAGTGCTTTACCTCCAGCCGAAGTTTCCGGCCAGACTGCTTAGCCAGGTCTGCATAAACTGTGGCCCGCTCGTTGTACAGGTCATCGTAGAGCCTGTCGAGAGCATCGAGAGATTCCGTTCTCTCAGTTTGAAGCTTGCCACACTCGGCAGCACGTGCCTTGCGCTGGCTGATGCGCTTTTCCAGCTTCGACAGCTCCTCCTCAGCCTTCGCCCGCTCCTCGTTCAACTTCTTCTCGTCGGCAACAAGCGTCTCCGCGTAGGCCTTCTCGGCTGCGTTATACTGCGGCATCCACGATGCTCGCCTTGCCTCGATCAGCGACTTATGCGACTCCATGATCGCGATGGCGGCATCCAGCTTCTCCCGCACGTCGCTTCGCGCCTTCGCCGCGCTGTCCGTGGCCCACTTGAGGTCGGGGTCCTCTTCTGCCGTCTCCTCTGCTGCAGAACCTTTGATGTCGTCCCTGGCGGCAGTGATCAGTTCCTTTACGCCATCGGCGTCCTGCTCAATGCCGCCGAAGGCGTTCTTTTTCTGCTTCGCAGTCTCGAACGCGGCCCGCAGCTTCGCTCGTTCCTCGCCACCCGCGAGAGCGGTGTCGATGTCTCTGATCTTGCCCTTGTACGTCTCGGCTTCCTTAATGATCTCCGTGACCTCCGTAGCGGCCGCGAGCGCGTCGCCGAGATCTTTGTCATTCTGATCAAGAGCGGCCTGGACTTGGGCGATCTTGCGCTGATGTGATGGAACGTCCACGAAGGAGTCCGTCAGCAACAGCTGCGCCCGCGTGTCCTTCGCAATCTCGATGATCTCCGTCTGACTGTATGCCAGGATCGGGAAAAGCTCCGGGATGTGGCCCTGGTACTGGATGCTTGCCGCCGTGTCAGTGCACGTGACGCTTCCGTCCGTTGCACGGCGCAGAGCATACGTCACCCCCGCCGCCGTCAGCAACTGCAGTTCGACATGTCCGCTCGGTCCGAGGCACTTATCGACCTTCTTCCTGTGGTCTGCAAGGATGGTCGGTTCGTTAGAGGGCTGCCCTAAAGCGAATCTCATGAACTCTATGATGAGTGATTTGCCTGCACCTTTGCCACCGAAGATGCTGTTCAGGCTATCGTTTAGGTAGAGCTGCTGCCCATCAAGGAAGCCTCCCACCACGTTCATGCTGAGTATCCGGGGGAAGGCGTCCTGTGGTGTCCAGTCCATGGGCATTATGCGTACCGACGGGTCGATGAAGCACTGTCTGAGACTTTCGAGCCTCAGGTCGCTGTCCAAGCGCATCCAGCACCTCCGCAGGCCGATGCCATCAAGCGAGTGCTTCTTCGGATCCGATGCGTCCGGGTTATCCGATATCTGGTAACAGGCCGGTATCCTGGAGAAACCGTGGCCTTTGTCGAAGTCCGCCGGAAGAGAGGGCCCAGTGGTCTCAACGGCATCGTACCAGGGGGCGTTAAGCGTTGCTATGCGTGTCTGCCCATTCAGCTCCCGGAAGACGCCTTTCGGGCCGTCGCAGTGCGCAAACACAACAAGCCCGCCCCAGTCGCGGATGGTCTTCGACACCTCCTCCAGAGTCTTCGAACACAGCGTCTCCGGCTTGCCCCGCTCATCAGGCTTGATGCCAAGCGCCGCGAGCAAACCGTTGACGTATTCGGTATCCCGGTCTATGTCAAACAGGGCCACGACATGTACGCCCGGCGCTACCGTGATCTCCACTCCCGGGAACACGGCAAGCGCAGAACCAGCCACAGCCGACCTCACCTTGTCTATCCACTCGCCTGTGTTATGGTCGGTGATGGCTATAGCGGCAAGTCCTTTGCCAACGGCGGCTTCGACAACCTGTTCCGGCGTAACAGTCTTGTCCGCAAAGCACTTGGACGCCGGTGTATGTATGTGGAGATCAACACTTCGAAAAGCCAAACCCTTTCCCATCGTTACCCTCCGCTGTAAGCCAGATATGCTCGCCTGAAGCGGCTACACAGCCGAACCTGGGGTACCCTTGCCGTACGCCGACAACTCTTGAGTAGCGCATATTGGCGAGGACACCCTTCACCGTCTTGGCGATGCCCTGTACGGTCTTCACGATGGCACCTCGTCGCCAGGAGCGTAATGGAAAGCTCTACCAGTAGAGCCGCTTGTAGGCCTCGAAATCAAACTTGTGCGTGCGCTTGACGTGAGCGTCAATCCCGTACCTCATGCATCGCCCGCAGAACTGACATTGCCTGCCAGGGCTGGGCGGCGGCCAATCCTCCCGCGGCACTACCTGTACGGCCAGGGCCGGATCTATGGGCAGATCGTCCGGAGGAGGTCGCGGATCGCCCCGTCGCGGCGGCGGATCATACGCCTCCTGCGTCGGGACGTAGATTGCGCCTTCCAGTAGCCACGTCTCCTTATAGCGGTCCCTCAGGAATCCTGTGTGCGTCTTCAGGTTGTCTCCGGTCGCAAGCCAGATGGAGTTGATGCATGCGAGAACGGCGTCGCGGGCATCCTTCCAGTTGCGACCTTCAGGTGTGTAGTTCTCAACATTCACGCGTACACCTATTCTAAGCGTGGCGACCGCTATATCTTGTGTGGACGGTGCCTCTAGCAGACCGAGAGCTGACCTGACGGCTGCCGGATATGTTTCGACGACGGTTGGGTGCTCTTCAGTGGGCTCGTCCCACGGGCAGATTGCGCACGAGCCGTGGAGGCGGTGCAAGAGGGCAGTGCCCCTGTGAACCATCGGGATCATGTCCGGGTTCACAGTATGTATGCAGCTTTGCCCGCCGAGATCGCGGTCGGTTTGCCGAAGAGGTTCGTCTGCCGCTTCCGGTGGGCGGCGCAAGGCTTCTGCACACCGTAGGAGCTGTATCACGGATTCTGAGACCTGGGTAGTCTCGAAATCTGTTAGCTTCCAGGCAGCCGCGAGCAACCGTAGGAACACCTGAGGAACTCTATCCAATATCCGCCACACGTTGCGAGACTGACGCACATCCCTGAACCACATATTGCACAACTCTGTCGGGAGCGAGAATGGGAAATCCAGCGCCCAGATTGACGGTCCCGAGCGACCGACCTCGTCCTGTACTTGATCACGCGACAGGTTCTGCCGTACACGGATTGTCCATTCACCAGCGTCAAATCTCCCCGATGCTAACGCTATGTTCGCTTGCGGTCTGTCGTCTCTTCCGGCGCCGCTGAAGTCAACCCCGTAACATCTAGTGATCACGCCGCCACCTCGGTGTCGGCGACGATCTGCCTCAGCAGGCCATCGGCCTCCGCCTCAAGTGCGAGGATACCGTCGGCGATGCCCCAGATGACACTCATGATGCCGTTATGTTGAGATTCGTCCATTGACTCCCTCTTACATGCTCCTGTCGCGCCTCTTCGCCACGGATTCAGTGGACGCAGTGCCGCCCTTGGCACCGCCTGAACGCACCCAGGCATCGACTTCCTCTTTTCGAAACTTCCAGTGACGGCCTACCTTGTGCCCGGGCATGTCCCTGTGGACGACCCAACGGTACACGCTCTCCTTCACCACGCCGAGATAGGTGGCAATCTCATCTACCGACAGCCATCGGTCTTCCATAGTTGGCTGGCTCCACAGAAACTACAATGGCCGTCTGCCGCAACGACGCATCGTGACGGACAGTGGACGTTGTATCGCGCCTGCTCGCCCACGGCATTATAGCATCAAAAGCTCTGCAATGGCCAGCCATCCAGCTATACTGGGTATGACTACAGATGACTGTTGTTGACCAAGCTCTCATTGTCGGCGGTGATCCAGCAAGAGAGACGATAGCAGAACAGTAGTGATGGATAGGCGCAGGCAGTTCGGTTTGCCGAGCACACCGTCGAGCGAAGCAAGCGGCAACGCCTGGTGAAGGAGACACGCCTCCGGGCTTGACGGGGGTTGACGATCACCCTGCGGACTCTTTAGAATTTGGAGTGTCGGTTGACGCATCGTCTGCCGGTATGCAGCGCTGTCTGAATTGCGAGTGCGGGACCATGGGTGAAGCAAAGCAAGTCGGAATCTGGATCCGAGTATCGACAGAAGACCAGGCTAGAGGCGAGAGCCCGGAGCATCACGAGAAGCGGGCACAGGATTACGCCGGGTTCAAGGAGTGGCAGGTCAGGGAGGTCTATCATCTGGAGGGTGTAAGCGGCAAGGCTGTCATGAGCCACCCCGAGACCCAGCGGATGTTGTCGGACATCCAGTCGGGACGCATCACCGGACTTATCTTCTCCAAACTTGCTCGTCTCGCCCGCAATACGAGGGAGCTGCTTGAGTTCTCCGAGCTATTCAACGCTCACGGCGCAGACCTTATTTCTCTCCATGAGTCCATCGACACCTCCACCCCTGCCGGCCGTCTGTTCTACACTATGATTGCGGCAATGGCTCAGTGGGAGCGCGAGGAGATCGCAGAGCGCGTTTTGGCTTCAGTACCGATACGCGCCAAGCTGGGTAAGCCGCTTGGAGGCAAAGCACCGTTCGGCTACCGCTGGGAAAACAAAGTCCTGGTTCCCGACCCCGCTGAAGCTCCGATAAGGAACCTGGTATATGAGCTTTTTCTCGAGCATCGCCGGAAGAAGAGGGTGGCCAGGCTCCTGAATGAAGCTGGCTACAGGACCAGGAGCGGAGTGGAATTCTCCCACTCGACGGTCAGCAAGATGCTGCGCGATCCCACGGCCAAAGGCCTTCACAGGGCGAACTACACCAGGCTCGTCAAGGGCCAGTGTGTCCTGAAACCAGAAAGCGAGTGGGTCTACACCACCGTCGAGGCTATCGTGCCGGAACAACTCTGGACCGAGTGCAACCAGATCCTTGATGACCAGGAGAAGCGCAACAAACGGCCAGCTCGCAAGACGGTGCAGCTCTTCAGCGGCGTCGTCCTGTGCAGTTGCGGCGGCAAGATGTATGTGCCTTCCAAGTCCCACAAGTACACGTGTCGGAAATGCCTTGCCAAGATAGATGTCGACGACCTCGAAGAGGTATTCCACGAGCAGCTCAAAGCCTTCTTCCTCTCACCAGATGAGCTCGACAACTATCTGGCCAAAGCCGACCGGGTTATCCAGGAGAAGCAAGACTTGTTGCAGACCCGCTTCGATGAGGAGCGCAAGCTGAAGCAGGAAATGGACCGAGTCTACAGATTCTATATGGACGCGGAGATAACCCCAGCCGGCTTTGGGGCAAGATACAAGCCTTTGGAAGAAAGGCTGGCCCAAATCGAAGACCAGATCCCGGAGGTGCAGGCCGAGATAGACTTTCTCAAGATCCAATACCTCTCAAGCGACGAAATCCTGCACGAAGCCAGAGACCTCTATGCCAGATGGCCAGACCTTACTTACGAACACAAGCGTCAGATCATCGAAAGCATCACCCAGAGCATCATCATCGACAAGGACGAAGTGATCATCAACCTCGCCTACCTACCGTCGTCCTCGGAACTGATAGCAAAAAGTGCGACTAACCCTCGGGATGGGAGATGAACACCAGGGTGAATGCGGACGGAATCGACATCAACCGCCAGTTTGCGACAAGACGCCCGGCGCCGGAGGCGGCGCTGATAATGCGCGCGCTCGAAGGCAGGTGCTTTGACCTTGTATTTGAGATGCACGAGGATGTGGACTCGAACGGCTTCTACCTTTATGAACTTGTGGATGATCCGGCGGATTCGCTCGGAGAGGCAATAGTCGATGCTGTTGCCTCTTGCGGTTTTCCAATCAACTTCGACGAATGCATTGAGGGATCGGATGCTAAAGGAGGCATCATCAGGCCGAAGAAGTTCCGCTTCCGCAAGACACACCTGCCAAAAGCGGTCTATACTTACAGAGCATGCGGCGGCCATGTCATCACATTGGCGCCGCCAGCGTCGACGCTTTCGTTCGAGGATAGGGTGAAGATTGAGCTGGCGGGGCTCAATGTCGCGCTCAAGTCGCTTCTCAGGTGACGGCACCAGGTTCATGTTGAAACAATGGACAAGCGGTTGCGAGAGGAGAACGTGGCGGGGAAGCGAGAGCCGGCTAAAGGATCCACTAATAACTGTGATTCCGATATGCAGTGTCCAGAGGTCCGCATTGCGGGTCGCAAAACGCCCTGTTGGCCAGATTTGCAGACAAATCTAAATAATGCTTAACCGCTTCGGGCGGCATGTTCCAGGGAATGTGGTTTCCGATAGACATCATATAACCGCCGGTCATGGATGCCGTTTCGATCATGTTCTTGACCATGGCCAGTATCTCGTCGGCGTTATTTCGCATGAGTATGCGATTATCTCCTTCACCCGCAAGAAAACAGTTCTCATGTTTTCGGGCGATGGCTTTGAAGTCTGTATACGGCTCCGAGATAATACCTCTTGCGCCACAGGCGAATATATCGTCCGCGTACGCATCCATACAGCCGTCTACCATAAAGATAACTTCCTTGCCCGCCGCTTTCAACAGACTCCAAAATTCCTCATAGCGAGGGAAGATATGCCGATACATCCATTCCCTGGAACAAACTGGGCCGCGAGACGTGACAATGTCGTCATGACAGACGACGAAGTTTACCGGCAATCGCGAGAATACACGAAAAACCCGTCTGTTGATCTCAGCAAACTCGTCCATAATCCGGGTGAAGCGATCGTCAAGGCATGTCTGGAGGAACAGTTCCCAACCGAATGTGAGCAAGGGCCACATGAACATCGTGTTGTAGAATGAGACGCTGACGGCCGTTTCTTTCGGCGCCTCGTCGCCCCATTCAGCCGGGTACAACTGTCGATACTCCTGATAGAGCTTTTCCTCATCCCGATAATCGTGCGATTCCACCACTGGAATGGTGGTGAAATCTCCCTGCTCCAGCGGGGAAAAGGCGAAAACTTCTTCTTCGTTCTCGAACTGCCTGCCCCAATCCCAATCCCAGCTCTCGCCCTCACCCCAGCGTACGCTATGGCGGCCCTCACCATCGGGCTGGCTGCTCTCGTCATCGAAGCTCTCCGGGCGGGGTATGGAGGTATCATCTTCCGGAATCGGCAGATCGAGGATAGGATATAGCTGCTTCATTCTCTCCCTGCAGAGCTTGGGATGCTCGTAGTAATCGATCCCAGTGATATAGGTCTCCGCGTCCGGGCAGGACCAGAATTCCCAGTGGGGAATCCGCTTCGGGCCCAGTCCCATAAAGGCTGCGTACTTGTCATCCATAATATCTATCTTCTACGCGTAATCCCGAGCATCACTGCTCATACCGGAAAGGAGATGCTTTATCATAGGACACAGCGCAATAGCGACGACCGCCACTACGGCAAACGTGACCCTGAACGACAACACATCGCACAGCCAACCGATCAGAAGCGGCCCCAGGCTAACGCTCACATAGTTCTGTATCATCTGCACCGTGTAGTGTCCGGATCGATTCTCAGGTTTGGGCAGGCCGTAAATCAAGGCCAGGAATGCGGCGCTTTGGCCGATAACAAACACAGCGCCAATTGCCGTGCTCATATAAACCCCAATCTGGTTATGCAATACAAGCACCGGCACTATGGATAGAACTGCCACCAAGGGCCAGAATGGAAGCATACGCTTTGGATGCAATTTATCGGTTATCTTGCCGATAGGCCCGGACGTAACTATCCGCGCGATACTTGTTATCATCATCAAGACGGCTGCGAGCGCAGGCGCCATCTTGAGTTCCTTGTATCCGTAGTTTGCTATATACACATTGACAACCGGCCAAAGGAAGATCAATATACTCGAGTTGATCACCATCAGCTTGATGAAAGGTTTGTCTTGCCAAACAGCCTTCAGCATATTCTTTGACCACGGTCTTGGCGCATGCTCGATCGGTGTAGGCCGTTCTCGTCCGAAGAGCGCCATCACATAACCCAACTGACAGAAGAACCACGCCATCAAATACAGGTATCCAAATGCCATGGGTTTTACGAACTGCAGCAAAACCCATCCTCCCACCGCCGTCGAACCCATTGACGTAACAGATCCAACGCCTTGTGAGTACGCCGAATAACGACCTCGGTGGCTCATCGGTATGCAAGCAGCAACATATTCCTGATGCGGCAGGCTGACAAATCCTCCAAAAAACCAGTTAACACCAGTCATAAGCGTGAGAAAGCCCAGCAGCCAGGAATCTGACAGATTAAAATGCGTGGAAAGCCCCAGCGCCAAACCCATCACTCCCCAAGCTCCTATATATGGGATGTGCGAGACAAAGAGATACCACTTCTTGTATCTGAACCTGACGCTGATGAACGGTGCGAAAAACACCCCGATCAGCGCAAGTATGGTGAGGGAGTTTATGAACCCTATTCTGGTACTGGACGCTCCGAGCAACACCCAGAGCGGGGTGCTCGCCATAGTGAGGTCGGCGACACCCGTCGTGAAGATCGCGTCCAGCATTATGATGACCTTCATGTTGTGCCGGATGTCGGCGTCAGAAATAACATGGCGCTCACCAACGCCCAAATTGCTTATCGTGTCAACCTGGGTTTCGACCACAGTTTCGATAACGCTATCTTTGCTGTTAGCCATGGATTAATCTCCACAATTGAAGGCCGGTCTCACTCCGAGCGTCCTTACAGCTTTCGGGGGCAGCTCTGCAGCGACAGTTCTTCCATCTACCCCTACGGCCGAGCGCTCCCACGGTCGCTCATCCAAATCTAATAGGTCGGCGCTCTCGATGTTTTGATCCAGCATCAGTTTGAGTTCTGCAGCATCCGCCGACAGGTTCACCATGCGCGCGATAAGCATATCATCTTGCTCCGCCACCTTGAGCGCGCTCGGAATTAACGGATCAGAGACTGTAGCACGGATGAACGCCCCGGACTTATCAACAGTTGGCGCAAGTTTCCTTTGATGGACAACCATATCCACCTTGTGGTTGTAGGCTTGCCTTATCGATTTGGCGGCAATTATGTCTCCCGCACATGGAATCACGGAATAGTGAAACTGATGTATCCCTTGACACTGGGCATCTGGAGTAAACATATAGTTGCGTCCTTTGCTGCCGTCTTCCCTGTGACCCCGCCTCGTGTTCGATAGGTCTCCTCTTGAACCCCATTCAACACATCGGAGGAGCGTCAAGGCGAATGTGCGACGGTCGTCCGCGCAAAGCTCATATTCTGTCAGCCCTCGATTTGCAATAACAAGGCTCTTGCCAGGAGATGATGCGCCTGCAAATGTGAGCTGCGGGCGCGTTGGAAGAGGATCTTCCATCCATCCACCAACATAGCCGACAGCCATATCTCGCTCGACGATGTCAAATACAGTCTCTGAGAATGAGACATCGGCAATTATGTCTGTTGGAAAGAGAACTCGCATACGATGATCCCGAACATTGTTCTCAACCACTGTCGTGATGTCTACTCTTGGAACGCCGGCAGCCAAAGCAACAAAGGACACTATCTTGAGGGCACATTGCCGATCTGATCGCCTGCTTTTCGCTTCACGGATGAGACATTCGGGAGTGTCAATCTCGTACTCAACCCGGTAAACTCTAAAGGCCTCGCCTTTGGATTCCAGCGACACGGCCGCCTCGTATTGCGAGCTTGTAACGATTTGATCATCGTCCGGCGGACAGTAGTTGTACTCATCCCCGCGGTCACCGCTGTCTTCGAAATAGTGCAGCCCGGTGTAAGAAAGGCCGGACCGAAGATCGAGAACGTCAAAGGTCCCATTTCGATTGAATGAAAGTCGCACGCAATCGGTCTCTGCCCCAGGCAGTCCATCATTCGTTGTGAAATTGGTTATGAGTTTTCCTTTCGCCGCGGCTCCTCGCCCCGGTCGCACCTCGAGAGCTTTATAGCCCCAACCAGGGACGTTTTCCACGAGAAGACGCACTGTGTAACTGTGGCAGTCGTCGAACACAGGGAAATTGTCCAACGACTCGGCTGCATTGAACGATACAAAATCCTTGTTCTCGGCCAGCACTGTATACGGAACGTAACGTTCTCCGTCGAAGAGTGAGAATTGCTCCCACGCTTCGTCTCTTGGTACCTGTACCTCGGCCTCGATTAGCTCCGTACGCTCCCAGGGCAGTGTATTGAAAATCAGAAGATGCGGAGTCCTTGATAGCTCGCTCCGACCGGATAATGCGTCGGCGATATTCTTGCTCGCGTACTCCGAGAGCATTTCCGCTATCTGCCGGGCTGATGAGAACCTTGTCATCATCTCCCGGTGGACTTCGTCCAGGCTGCAGCCGCAGATGCTATCGTGTGCATGGTTCTTAATCAACTCCTTCCATGCCGCGTTAAGAAGCGCGCGAGGATACTCTGCTCCCATAAGCCACGCAAACGCACAAAGCGGCTCCGCCTTATACGCAAGCGAGGTCTCTGTCCGTTCGTTCTCCTGCTTCAGATACATACGGGTCGAAAGAGTGCCTTGCAGCATTTCCATCTCTTGTGATTTTCGCTGCTCACCTCGCACGACCGGTAAGTCCACCATCTCGTGCCTCACGGCCTCAAAATACCTCGGCAAAGAGCTCTGCACAACGCTTGTTCCATCAACTGTTCCATCCAATGCGTCCATGGTTCGCGGGAGGTTCGGATTCGGGAACCTGTGGTCCACGCCATTCATCAGGAGAAACTGGCTCGTCAAGGCTGTCCGTCCGATTCGCTCCGTTGCTTCCACAACCTGGACTCGCGCCTCCTCCGGGGACTCGACCTTTAGTTCCGCTGCGTTCAGATATCCGAATTTGCCCTCCAGCTTGTGTATGAGGACCCTCGACCCATCGGGCGACTCCCACCAAGCTTCGGTCGGCACTTTGCTGTCAAACCCCCGCCAGACCACCGCGTTTCTGATTCCAAAACCCGCCAATATTTGCGGCATCTGACTTGGGAAACCGAACTGATCGGGCATGTATCCGACAGGCATAGCCTCGCCAAAGTCCTCAGCCAGCCGACGGCCTATTTGAAGATTGCGGATGATCGACTCGCCGGACACAAGAAACAAATCCGGCAGCACGTACCAGGGGCCGACCGAAATCCGCCCGTTCCGCACCAGGTCAGCCAATTCCGCTTTCCTCTCAGGGTGGACCTCCAGATAATCCTCCATGATGATAGCCTGTCCGTCCAGCAGGAAATACTTGTATTCCTCATCTTGCATAATAGCGATCAGCCGGTCTATCAGTCTCACCAGATTTATGCGAAACTGTTGGAATGTGAGGTACCATTCGCGGTCCCAGTGCGTATGGGCGACCACATGAACCGTCCTGGCGCTGGTTGATCCCGTTCTTGCGTGGTTATCTCCGTCCTGCCATTCAACGGCAATCCGCTCATCCGTGATTATCTCAGATGCCATAAACTACCCCATCTCTACTCCGCCGGTGACGTTGATGGCCTGTCCGGTCATGTAGCTCGATTCATCAGAGACCAGGAATGCAACAACATTTGCCACATCTTCGACTATCGCCAAACGGCCAAGCGGAATACGCTGTGTCAGGTAATTCTGAACATTATCCGGATTAATCCCCCGCTTTGCGGCGTAATCTGCCTGCATGTCTTCCCACATCTTCGTGAACACAACACCTGGGCAGACGGCGTTGATGTTTATGCCAAAGGGGGCATATTCCACTGCGATGCTTTGTGTCAATCCAATGACTCCAAACTTAGATGCGCAGTAGGCCGCATACCAGGAGTTGCCTTTCTTGCCGGACTGAGAACTGATGTTGACGATCTTCCCATAGCCCCGTGCCGCCATACCCGGAAGAACCTCTCTGCAGCATAGAAACGTGCCGCGAAGGTTGATGTCGAGCACCGCGTCCCAAATTTCCACGGTTGTTTTTTCCAAAGGGAGAATAGGCGAGATACCGGCGCAGTTGATCAGGATGTCTACCCGCCCAAGTCTGCTTTCGACGGCCTCGACCATGCTTTTAACCTGGTCCTCGTCGCGCACATCGACACATACCGCCATTGCGTCGTCTATCTGTGAGGCAGTTGCTTCAGCCGCTTCGAGTGTGACATCGCCTACCGCAACCCGGCTTCCTTCAGCCGCCAGCCTGATTGCGACTCCGGCGCCTATGTCGCCCCCGCCGCCGGTCACGAGCGCCACCTTTCTTGAACATCTTGGACCGCTCACTGGCATTTCTCGTCCTCAAACGTTACGCATATCTTCAGAGCGCGGCGCTCCTTCATCAATTCTATGCCTTCGAGAACTCTATCGAGCGGCAACCTGTGGCTGATCAGCTTATCGACCGGGACCATTTGACTATCTAGCACATCGAGTGCCTCCCTGACGTGCTCCGGCCTTGAATCCGAAGCGCCGACGATTCGGATTTCCCGATAGTGAACAGTCCGGCTGTCGATCGAAATCAAGGAGTCGCACATGGGCAAGCTTGCGAACAGGCATACTCTTCCACCCTTTGCAGTAAGCCCAACCGCGCGCTCCATGGCCGAGCGGTCCGGGGCGGCTACGACCACCACGTCAGCGCCCCGTCCGTCCGTGGCATTCATTATCTTCGACTCCAGATCGGCGTCCGATGCCGAAAGCGACAGGTCCGGTCCGAATTCTTCGGACGTCTTTCGCCTGGCTTCGCTGCGTTGAATGATCGCTACTTTTGCAGCGTCATACCATCTGGCAACAAACAGGTGCAGGAGACCCAGAGGGCCTGCACCTATAATAACTACAAAATCATGAGATCCGACACCCGCGATTTTTTGAGAGTTTATAACGCACGAGAGAGGCTCCGCCAGGGCTGCCGCATCATCCGTCACTGAGTCAGGCACCTTCACAATGTTCCTTTGCTTGAGCGCCTGAGCGGGAATAGGCACATATTCGGCAAGCGCGCCGGGATAGTCATAGCTTATGCACTTCAGGTTCTGGCAGAGGTTTCCCAGGCCACGACGGCACAGCCGGCACTCTCCACAGGAGATGCTCGTTGCCATAGTTATTCTGTCTCCGATCTCGAAATCGGTCACGGTCGGATCTTTTCCACAGACAACACCGGCAAACTCGTGGCCGATGATCTGAGGCGGTTTGCACCTGGGGTTGCCGGAGTAATAGAGCTTCAGGTCCGTGCCGCACAAAAGGCAGCGCTTCACCTTTACAAGAAGCCCGCCCTCCGGCACGGTTGGTTCCGCCACTTCTCTTACCGTAAGATTACCGACGCCTCCGTACACGGCTGCTTTCATACACCTGTACCTTCACGCTCCAATGAACCAAACAATCGTGTATAGCCGAACAGCCGGAAGTAGTCCTTTATCTGTTCGACTACGCAGGTATCCAGACACCGTCTCTTCTGTAGGTGACCGTAAAGGGGCATTTCGTCTCCACAAAATTATGTCGGGGCCTGCAACAGACCCCGACACTCCGGACAAACACGGCTCTGTCTCTAACGGACATACCGCTTTTGGGGACAGTAACTACGGAGTAATCTCCTCAACAGTAATCGCCCGGATAACCCTCTTCACTTCGCCCGCATCAAGCTCACACGAACTGATCCCGGTCACCCGGACATATATTCCTTCAAGCGGGTACGCCTCCGACAGAACCTTAAGGCTTACACCTGAACCGTCGTCCAAGAAGAACCTGCTGGCATCGGGCAGGCTGACGGTTCCCGTGGTTGTCACCAATAGCCCGATGTTGTTCAGACCCGATGCGCCCGTTATTCCCTGCTGCAGCCCTGCAGGACCGCCGCCCAGCGCCCTGTTGTTCAGCGCCAGCGGATCTACGGAGCCGCTGCCCACATCGACAGCTATCACACCCTCTATGTAGCGCTCCGCATTGGTCGGATCCGTCTTGATCTTTCCGCCGACTACAACCTTTCTGCCGACTGAGACGCCGCTGCCGGCTAGATCGACGCGGATACCAGCCTGCCGGTTCAGTTCCTCGACATAGAAGCTGCCACCAAATACGGCAGTTACCGCAACCTCACCGGTCCATACATCCGTGTTATCGGCCAGGGCCTTGATGTCCGATATGTCCGTGGGTGTACCCGGTGTAATATATCCTATCACATCTATTGTCGCCATAACACCCGTCAGGTCGCCGGTAGTACCATCCTCGGTTGGTCCCACGGCGAAATCAATCGTATCTCCTTGAGCGACAACTATTTCGCCGGTGTAGGTCTGGGTCGGAGCATCGCCGAATGCGGCAGGGAAACCTTCGCCCCCGCCCGCGTAACCGGAAACCACGCCATCGAACAATGAGGCGCCGTTCTTATAGACGTGAACATCGGCCGTCGTGCCCTTGGAACCACCGTAATATCGACCGCTGAACGTGACGTCGATGCTCACCCTTGCGTTCACCGGGGAGACGAACCGGTATGTGCCCATGTTGTCACCCGGAGGTCCAGGATGTGTGGTGGTCATCAGCGCATCTGCATCGCTGTAGCCATCATTCCAGCGGCCGGCATTTGTGTTCTTGAACACCGGAGGCCAAATCCAGCCCTTCATGCCGCCGCCATAGAAGTCGGATGAGGAAGCCGCAAGCGAGAAGTTCGTTATGTCTCCTTTTCCTCCGTATCGCCAGACGCCGTTAGGATTGACCTCCGTTGAGAACTCATCCGAGGCATTCCAGGGCAGAGACAGGTCAAGCGAGAAGTTCCTCTCGGTCGTGGCTCCGGCAGACACAACCAGGCCCGATGCCACGCCGTCGGCATAACCGCCCACGGACACGTTAACAGTGTAAGTGCCCTCATAGACGGTCATAGAATAATCGCCGTTCGCGTCTGTGAAATCCCAAACCGAACCATCCGATATCTGAACCTTTGCTCCCTGGATGGGCAGATTGCCCGGCACATTCGCGGTAACACGTCCGGAGATAGTTCCGGTCAGTTCCTCCAGGATGACATTCAGAGGCGTCGTGCCACCCGTGCTGACACTTACATTTGCCTCCTGCTTGCTGGTAAAACCCGCAGCGCTGAAATCGAGCGTGTAGGCGCCGCTCGGCAAGAACAGCGAGTAACCGCCGTTTTCGTTCGACAACGTCGAAACACCGGCCCCTAGAGCTTCCACCCGGGCTCCGGCCACCGGCGGATTGCCCGCTCTGTTGGAGCTTACAGTGCCCGTTACCGCTCCAAGAGTATCATCGAGGACGGTGATCGTTCCCTCAACGCCCGTAAGGTCGGCGCTCGATCCCTCGTCGAATCCAACACTGAAGTCGACCGTATCGCTTTGTGAAATAGTCGTGTGAATCGAAGCGTTCTGTTCAGGAGAGCTGCCGAAGGGCGGGCGGGCATCGAGACCTGCGTAGCCCGATACCAAACCATCGAACAGCGACACGCCATTCTTGTAGATGTGGACATCGGCTGTTGTGCCCTTCGCGCCGCCGTAGTATCTGCCGCTGAACCTGGCGTCGATCCTGACTTTTGCGCTGACGGGAGAGGTAAACCGATAGGTTGCCATTGGGTCGCCGGGCGGTCCTGGGTGTGCGGTGGTCATCTGGGCCGCGGCGTCACTGTATCCATCGCTCCACGAATAGTCATTAGTGTTAAACATTATTGTGGGCCAGATCCAGCCCTTCATGCCTCCGCCGTAGTAGTCTGAAGCTTCTGCGGAAAGGCTGAAATTCGTTGGGAGTGACTTCCCCCCGTATTTCCAAACGCCGTAAGGATTGACTTCGTATGAGTAGTCAGTAGCCGTATTCCACACCTGGTTCGCATCCAGTGAGATATTCTGAGTTGTGGTTCCTCCCGCGGTAATGACCACTCCCATCACCTCCTGGTAGGCGTAGCCTCCAGCGGATACAGCGAGTGTATGCGTGTCTTCAACCACCCACAAGGAGTAATCACCGTTCTCGTCCGTGAAATCCGACACTGAGCCACCGAGAATAGAGACTTTTGCTCCCTCCACCGGCGGGTTGCCCGGCGCATTCGCGGTGACTTTGCCGCTCACGGTCCCGTGCTTGTCAACCAGTGTGGCGTTCACGGTTGTCGCGCCTCCGGTAGTGATAACCACGCCAGCTTGCTGAGCAGTGACATACCCATCCGCACTGAACTCAAGCGTGTATGTGCCTTGAGGCAGTATCAAGCTATAGGCGCCGTTGGAAGCAGTGCGCGTCCATAATCCCGTGCCGAGGGCTTCCACTTTCGCTCCTGATACCGTGCCTCCTAAATTCGAAGATACAGTCCCGGAAACAGTGCCAACATTGGTGTCGACCACCGATATGGTGACCTCGACACCCGTCATATCACCCGTATTGCTGCCGTTGTACGCGCCGACAACAAAGTCGATTGTGCCGTTGGATGCAACTGTCACGTCAGAGGAGAATATCTGCTCGAAATCACCCCAGGCGCCGACTCCTCCCCAACCGGCAAAGCCGTTGATAACGGCGTCGAATAGCGACACACCTGATCTCACAACGTGAACATCGGTAGTTGTGCCGCTTGCGCCGCCGTAGTATCTTCCAGTGAATCTTGCGTAAACATTGAGTTTTGCTGTAACCGGCGAAGTGAAACGGGTAGCAGCCATTGGAAGGAGCAACGTGTTGACCCCTGGAGCCTCTGTTACCATTCCCGGCTCCACATAGCTGTATCCATCGTCCCAACCCGCCCCTGAGGTGTCTTTCATTACAAGAGGGTAAGCCCAACCCATGTAACCGTTGCCCCAGTCGGGTTTCGATGTGGCCGTGGAGAAGGAAGACGCGGTCACGCTCATCTTTCCCCCGTATCTCCACACACCATTGGGATTGGACGTCGTTGAGAAATCAGTTGCAAGATCCCAAGGACCCTGTGCCATGACACTTGCTGAAATAGACAGCACAAATCCGACCATTACGCCCAGCATCAGAATCCCCATCCCCACTCTCGCCGAGAGTGACCGCTGAAATCCGGACTTTGTCAGTGCTTTGCACCTAACCATTGCTTCTCTCCTTTCTTTTCCATCTTCTGCGATAAAATCCTTAGTCACTTGTTTGCCACCTAGCCATTGATTCTCTTGCCTGCAAAAAATTCCTGAGGTTTTATTACTTGTCTGTTTTTTGCGCTTGGCCTTTCTCATAGATTGGCCTTTGCAGTGTTTGCAAAGGCCAATCTATCATCCTGGTGGTGACTGCCGAGACTATGATCGACGGCGCAGTACGATCCCACCAATGCCGCTCAACCCAGCGAACAGCGCGAGCAGGCTGGACGGCTCGGGAACAGCCGTTGCCTCGATGGTGGCAGAAAGGCCGACTCTGTCGGCGCTCCCTCCGTCGCCACCTTCTCCAGCAGCCAGAATAATCTCGTCGCCCTCGTTGACCTGAATGGTGTCGGTGTATATAGCCTCGTAGAGTCCAAACGGCGCGACTCCAGTCTTACCGGCAAACCCCGCGATCAACCCTTCGTACAGCGACGTGCCGTTCAGGAAGACGATAACGTCAGATGTCGAACCTTTAGGGGCGCCGTAATACTCTCCCCACCATCTGACTGATATGTCGAGTGTGCCGGTGATCGGAGAGGTGAATTTCACTGCTGCGTACTCGTTGTCATGGGCTGCTCCGCCCGACGCAGCCTCCATCGCAACCGTACCCGCCGGCGTGATGGTGTACCCGTCATCCCAGTCCGTTGTGAGGGTATTCTTGAGCGTATAGGCGCTTAGCGCCCTCCGAACGACAATTTGTTGTCGTTAAGCCGCGATGCCAAGTGTGGCGAATACGCGGCGCATTTCGCTTTGAAGGTTTTCGTAATGAGCATCGATAGCTCCATAGTTCTTGGGCTTGGGACCACGGCGAAGTTTGCCTGCGGCTGCCACGAGAGGCTTGATGACATGCTCGCGCAGCGTCAGAAGCGCGCA
>JACPPP010000002.1 GCA_016190935.1 Armatimonadota bacterium
GGGCCGCCGCACGGGGACGTGCGGCATGCTTCGACAGGCTCAGCATGAGGCCCGGCGCGAGACGGGCCGGGCCATCGGGTCTGGAGGTTAGAGGTTGGAAGTTAGATGTTAGAAGGGAACAGGTTCCGACCTCCAACCTCTGACCTCTAACCTCTACCATGCCCCATGACCCTTACCAACACCCATCACCCATCACCCAACCCCTTCCGCGTAATCCCCGTTTCAAAAGCTAAGAACCAACAACTAAAACGGGCAAACGCCGGTTGGACACCCGCCGGAAAACTCCGACTCCGCAGCCACAAGTTCGTCCTCTCCAAGCTCTCTTGCAAGGACAGGGCCGACATATAGAACCTGCTCGGGCTTGCTTCCGTAGCGGTAGATAGTTATTCCCTTGCACCCCAGATCATAAGACATCCAGTATATCCTGCGGACATCCTCCGGTGTCGCCTCCCTGGGAAGGTTCACCGTCTTGGCCACGGCATTGTCTACGTGCCTCTGGAACGCCGCCTGCATCCGCGCGTGCCACTCCGGGTCTATATCCATGGACGTCACAAACAGCCTCTGTACGTCCTTCGGCACGCGGTCCATACCCTGGATCGACCCCTGCCTGGCTATATCCATCATCAGGTCCCGCGAGTAGAACCCCCGTGCTTTTGCAATGTTCTCAAACTCTTTGTTTACCTCCAGAAGCCGGGTGCCCTCCATGACGTCCCGCACGTATGCCACGGCAAACAGAGGCTCTATGCCGCTCGACGAGCCGGCGATGATGGATATGGTCCCTGTCGGCGCAACTGAAGTGGCTGTGGCGTTCCGTCTGGGTCTTGCCCCGGGTTTGTCCCAGATGCTTCCCTTGTAATTCGGGAACTCGCCCCGCTTCTCGGCCAAATCCTGGGACATCTTCTCCGCTTCGTCGTAGATGAAGGTCATCACCTTCTCGCCGAACTCAAGGGCTTCCTCGCTGTCATAAGGTATGCCAAGCTGGATGAGCGCATCCGCGAAACCCATCACTCCGAGCCCGATCTTCCGGTTTCTGTGGGTAATCTCGGTGATCTCAGCAAGAGGGTACTTGCTCGCGTCTATGACGTTATCAAGGAAATGAGTGGCCGAGCGTACGGCCCTGCGGAGTTTGTCATAGTCGAGCTTTCCGTCGGACACCATCCTTGACAGGTCGATAGACCCCAGGTTGCACGACTCATGCGGCAGCAGCGGCACCTCGCCGCAGGGGTTTGTTGACTCCATCTGACCTATGTGCGGAGTCGGGTTCCTACGGTTGATCTCGTCAATGAAGATCAGGCCCGGGTCGCCCGTTTGCCAGGCCATGGCCACAATCAGGTCGAACACGTCCCTGGCCCTAAGCCTCTTCACCGGTCTGTTCGTCTTGGGGTTGATAAGTTCGTAGTCGCCGCCCGATTTGACTGCCTCAAGGAATGCGTCGGTGGCAGATACAGAGATGTTGAAGTTATCGAGCACTCCGGGCTTCGACTTCGAGGTGATAAACTCGAGAATGTCAGGGTGGTCAACGCGAAGTATTCCCATGTTCGCGCCGCGCCTTCTGCCGCCCTGCTTGATGGTATTGGTCGCCGCGTCAAAAATTTTCATGAAAGATACAGGACCGGAAGCTACTCCCATGGTGGACCTTACTATGTCCCCCTTCGGCCTTAGCCGAGAGAAGGAGAATCCGGTTCCTCCCCCTGACTGGTGTATGAGCGCCATGTCCTTCAGGGCCGTGAAAATCCCTTCCATAGAGTCTTCTACAGGGATCACAAAGCACGCGGCAAGCTGGCCGAGCGGCGTGCCGGCGTTCATCAAACACGGCGAGTTCGGCAGAAACTCGAGCCGGGACATCATCTGGTAGAACTCTTCCTCGACCGCCGGTAGGTCGACATCTGCATCGTAGTCCTTATCCGGCGCAGCAACGGCGCGGGCGACCCGCCTGAAAAGCTGGGAAGGCGTCTCAACCACGTTCCCCTGCTCGTCCTTAACCAGGTAGCGGCGCTTGAGCACGCTGATGGCATTGACCCCCAGCTTCAGGTCGTCTTCGACGCCTATAAACTTCTTTACGCTCCGCACCTCTGCGCGCTGTTCCCGGTAGAGGATGTACGCCTTGGCCGTCTCAGGATAGCCGGCTTCCATAAGCACCTCTTCGACGATATCCTGCACATCCTCCACCCGAGGGGCAGCGCCGTCGAACCTGCTCTGGACTATCCTGACGACGTTTGCGGCCAGATCGTCCGCCACCTTGCCATCCGCCTGGCCTGTAGCCACCAGCGCCTTCCGTATGGCTGCCACAATCTTCTGTGGCTGGAACTCCTCTATCCGTCCGTCACGCTTGATAATGTTGGTTACCTGAATTTGAGCCATAGTTGTACCCGCTCCAAGGGCTCGTACAACAATAAAGGTATCATCCGGGTGTTGGGTGCTGGGTGTTAGGTGTTGGTAGGGAAGAGCCTTCCCAGCACCCATCACCCAACACCTAACACCGTTCTGACTGCTACCTTTATTTCTGCACAATGCCTAAGTAAGTATTTCTGTAGATGGTTTTTACCCCTTGTGCTTGATAAGAAAACGCACTCCCGGCACGAGCGGCTGTCACCTCATGGGTGGTACCGTGTCTGGAAATCAAAAACTAATAACTATCTACCCGACTATCTCATGATTTTCACCTATTGATCTACTGTTGCATCGGCCACGATGAGCGATTTAGACGACCTAATAATGCTGAAATTACATGTTTCTGCAAAAAAATTTCTCTCAGTAAGCGTTTGAGAGGAGGAAACTTGGAAGAGCTTGTCGAAGGATATGCGAAACAGACTCATTATTGCGAAGGGAGGTGACAGTTGATGGAAGCCTACTGCGTAAAGTGCAAGGCTAAGAGAGAGATGAAGGAGGCAAAGCAGGTGACGATGAAGAACGGCAAGCCCGCGACCCAGGGAACCTGCCCCGTCTGTGGTACCAAGATGTTCAAGATCGGCGCATCCAAGTAGAATCTCTCCGAAAAAGAGAAGTGTGGCGGGCCGCGCTGCGGCCCGCCTTTTCACTTATGCGCCCTCAGGCCGCGGTGCCCAGGATCTGACATCTCAGTCCGATGGCCCGGCCAGTCACGCGCCGGGCCATATATGCCGCACGTCCCCGTGCGGCGCCTCCGGATTTCAAATCCGTCCCCATCAAGGGGGGTGCAGTCCGAAGCAACTGCTGATGCATAATTCGGGCTAGAAGACGGCCGGACCACCTGCCGGTATATCCAGTCTTGTCGAGAACATGCTTCTGAACCTCAATTCGCCGTCAACGACGAACCTGCTCGTGTAGTCCCTAAAGAGATACGACTGGCCCTCATAAAGCCAGAAGTTCATCTTGCGGCTGGACCTGGGGGCTATCCTGGGAGAATACCTGATGATAGGGCTTCCCGCTCTGTCCAGGCCTGTAATCACGACTCCGCGCGAGCTGTTGGTCTGGTTGATTACTGTAAAAGTCGTAGGCCCAAAATCGAGCGCCGCCGGACTGATTTCGAGTCCTGTCGAAGTTATCGTTATGGTTGCGGATTGGCTCTCGAATTGTGGCCCTCTTCCGATGGGGACCAGGGTCGGAATAGTCTTGCGCGCAGAATACGCGCTTCTGAAAACCATCTCGCCGCCGACGATGCTTCTCGACGTAAAATCTCTAAAGGTGTAGGTTTCGCCTTGATAGAGGAAGAAGTTCATCGTCGCGCTTGAACCGGGCATGATCCTCATCGAATAGCGGATGATGGGACTGCCCACCAGGTCATTACCTGTCACATAGAGTCCCCGTGCCCTGCTGGATTCATTTTGGATCGTGAATACCACGGGGCCGGGGTTAAGCTGCTCTGGAGAGATGCCGAGCCCCGAATCCGTAAGGACGATTGTCGCAGTCGACTCGGGAAACACTCCAGGGAGCTCCTGGGCAGCAACCTGGCTTGTAAGTAGGCCCACGATCAATGCAGCCATCGCGAGCGCTCCTAAGCCGCTCATGAAAACACGTTGCCTCATTATTCACACCTCCTGATGCCACGCACAAAGGAGGCCTCGGCCTCCACTTGTTTGCCATATTGTAGATACCCTCTGCGAAGAGCTGAAAAACAGTGGCAAACAGCAGAAGTGACCGCTGGTTTGACTTCGGGTCAAATTGCGCATAATCTTCTGAGAAAATTGTAGTTGACTATAGCGAGAAGGCAGTTTATCATGACGTGATGCGTCTAGTGTAAGGAGCGGCCTTGGTCCGAATTATTCACGTTATGCTCGCCCCCGCCCTGGGCGTTCGGAGGCTCGCGCAAGCGTTAAGATCAGCAAATAGAGGGAGGAAGTAGACGAGTGAAAGTTGCCATTGTGCACGACTATCTCAACCAGATGGGTGGGGCCGAGAAAGTTGTGGAAGTATTCCATGATATGTTTCCTTCATCTCCAATCTTCACCTCCGTCTATATCCCTGAAGCCGTATCAGAAAGATTCCGAGAAGCGGATATACGAACTTCATTCGTGCAGAACTTGCCTCTGGTCCGTAAACTTGCCCGGCATTATTTGGCCTCCTACCCTTACGCCTTCGAGCTTTTCGACTTTTCCGGCTACGACGTCGTTCTATCCAGTTCGTCTGCTTTTGCCAAGGGGATCATCACCGGTCCGGACACATGCCATATATGCTACTGTCACACACCCATGCGTTTTGCATGGGATTACCACGCGTATATAGAGCGAGAGCGATTTAGCGCGCCGGTCAGGTTTGTCCTGCCATATGTTGTGCACAGGGTTCGCCGATGGGATGAGATCACCGCCAACCGCGTAGACCATTACATTGCAAACTCTCACGAGGTCGAAAGGCGGATCAGAAAATACTACAGGCGCAACGCGCGTGTCATATCCCCTCCCGCAGAAACACACAGGTTTCGGGTGACAGAGCAGGACGATGGCTACTTCGTCATCATCTCCCGATTGCTTGCCTATAAGAGGTTGGACATAGCCATCGAGGCGGCGAATATGCTCCATGTCCCACTCAAAATAGTTGGAACCGGCCGGGATGAGAAGCGGCTGAAAAGCCTTGCCGGACCTACCGTGGAGTTCGTTGGCAGGCTGGTGGACGGAGAACTCGTCGATTGCCTCCAGCGTTCCCGCGCCCTAATCTTCCCCGGGCGTGAAGATTTTGGGATAGTCCCCGTTGAAGCTATGGCCTGCGGCAAACCTGTTATCGCCTACGGCAGGGGCGGAGCGCTGGACACCGTTATCGATGGCGTTACCGGCGTGCTGTTTGATGACCAGACTCCTGACTCTCTTGCAGAGGCGATCCGGCTGTTCCGCCCGGACGACTTTGACCCTTACACGATCCGAAGACACGCCGAGGCATTTGACGTTTCCGTGTTCCACCGCAAGATGATGGACTTTATCGAGGAGATGCACGATCAGCATCGAACGAGCTATGGAGCGATTGAACCTGCACGACTCGAGGAAGGTCTCGCGAGAGTGTAATACCAAA
>JACPPP010000057.1 GCA_016190935.1 Armatimonadota bacterium
AACGGGGTGGATGACGGGCGAAAACCGACTCTCGGACATCTCTCCAAGCCGCCAAAGCAGGTCAATGCCCGGCAACTGCTCACTGGACACACAATTTCGCCGTTTATCGCAACAGCCTTGAAATCAGGGGTGCAAATTTTCATCATTTTGTTGTAAAATGTTAACGTTAGGTTATGCACAATTATGGAACCCCGTTCTGAGAACAGCGTCTTGCAACATGAAATAGTGAAATCGGGCCGATCAACAGATGGGCCTGTAGAGTTGGTTGACGTCGATCTGGTCCGAAGGACCAAGTCGGGCGATGTTAAAGCTTTTGAAGAGCTTTTCAACCGTTATCACAAGCGCGTCTATAACATCGTCTACAGGCTTATACCGGACGAGACCGATGCCGCCGACCTTACACAGGACGTGTTCGTCAAGGTGTTTAACTCCATAGGCAAGTTGAGGGCAGAGGAAGCCTTTTTTACCTGGGTGCGGATGGTGGCCGTAAACATCTGCCGGGATTTTATCAGACGGAAGCCGCCGCGCACTGACTCGCTGGACGCCGCTGTGCAGTTCGAAGAGGGCGAGGTAAGGCGCGAACTGCCCGATACGTCCGGTGGGCCGGAAGAGGCGCTGCTCGACGGCGACAGGAAGGATGTTGTCAGGCGGGCGGTCAAGTCGCTGTCGGACGAGCATAGAGTTGTAGTTGTGCTGCATCATCTGGAAGGGCTGGAAGTTGCGGAGATTGCCAAGATGCTCGGCTGTCCGGTGGGCACTGTGAAGTCGAGACTGGCAAGAGCGCGAGATGACTTGCGCCGCAAGCTCGGCCCGTATGTAGATGTGGGCTGACGGAAATGGTGGTACTGAAGTGAGATGTGAACAAATTGATGAATTAATATCGGACTATTCGGTCGGCAATCTGCCGCGCCGGGTGGAAGAGCGCGTCCGGGAGCACGTCAGTACTTGCCGGGCCTGTGCCGTAGAGATGGAGCGGCTGGAACTGGTTATGTCGGCTGTGGAGGAAGAAATGACTCCCGTCGAGCCGCCGGTAGGGCTGTGGAATGGGGTGTATAACCGCATCAGTTCGCCCAAGCGGGAGTCGGTAAGAGACCGCGTAGGCCGGGTCTTGCTCAGGCCGCGCAAGGTATTATCCTTCGGCATCGGTCTGGCAACGCTTGCAATTGTTGCCTTTTTAGGTGTCTCGGAGCACAGGCAGCAGGTGGTGGCCACGGTCTCAGACCCGGCGGCTATAGAGTATGTGCAGAGCCACCTTTCGGTGGCAGCAGGTGATGTGTTTGCGGACCGTGTCAGCCTCGGATTCGCGGTGTCGTTGTCGGCTGAGGAGACCAGAGATCAGTTATGAAGCTGAAAAGGCTGGCTGTGGTTGCTATTGTTCTCGCGGCAGTGGGCGCGGCAGGATTTCTGCTGCGCCCAACTGTGCGCGCGGACGCTACGGCGGAACTGCGTCAGGCTTACAAAGCCTCGCGCAGCCAGAGCTACACGGCCACCGTTACGAACACCCTTTTCTACTGCGGGCGCGAGTATCGTACCCGCTCCAGGGTGCAGCGAAAAGGAACGCTCGAGCGAATCGAATACCTCTCAGGGCCTATGGAGGGGGCAGTCGTTGTGGCATCCGGTGCGGTTGCCGGACCGCGCGGGCGGGCAGACTCCCCGGCGCCGGTGGGCAGCGTTCGGGACGCAAACAAGAATATTGATCTGCTCCTAGAGAACTACCGGGCCTGTAAGCTGGGGCGGGGAACTGTGGCCGGAAGGCCGGTGGACATCATCGAGCTTGCTCCCCGGTACAGGGGAAACCCCTCCAAGAGGCTTTGGGTAGACCGGGTGACCAAGGTCGTTTTGAAGTCGGAGGACTGGTCGGCTCAGGGACGGCTGCGCTCTAGAACCGAGTTTACGGACGTTAATTATGACGTCCATCTGCTGGACGCGGTCTTCAAGAAGTCCAGCACAGGCGCTAATCTGGCAAGCTTTGGGGATGGGCCAGATCTTAATAGAGCTGAAATCGAGAAGGCGGTTGGAATCCGTATATCGTTTCCAGCCTACCTGCCTACAGGATATGTGCTCCACGGCATAAGAGTCTATGATTGTGGCTGCTGCACATGCGGCCACAGGTCCGCGCATCTACGCTACATTAACGGGCTGAACAGCATTTCCATCTTTGAAACCCCCGCTTCACACAACTGCGGTGGAGGCAAGTGCAGCGTCCACTGCCCTTCAGACGGCAGATGCGAAGTCAGGAACGCGAATCAGGCCAATGTCGCAATTGCCGCGCGCTCCGACAAGACCGTGATTGTCGTCGCGGATTTGCCCAAAGAGCAACTTACCAAGATAGTCGAATCCGTCCGCTAGGCTTGCAATCGCTGAGCTTTGCTGATATACTGCAAGTACAGAGGATTGTGATGTTACGCACAAATTGTGTAACATTTCAACGATAAGACTTGCGCGCGCCGAAGCGGCGCGCCGCGAAAAGGATAAGAGGTGGCCTATGAGACGAGCGTTTCTGGTCGCATTATTGATTGCAGCAGCCTGCAGTGTTATGATCGCTGCTCCCTCCGAGAACGCTAAGTATATCGGCATCGACAAATGCAAGATGTGCCACTCTGACGTGCACAGCGGATGGCAAAAAGTGGGCCATGCCCGTGCATTCGATCTGCTGACGAACGTCGAGCAGGACAAGAATCCGGAGTGCCTCCCATGCCACACGACAGGTTATGGCAAGGGAGGATTCACGGACGCGGAAGCGACGCCTGGACTCAAGGCCGTGACTTGCGAGGCTTGCCATGGCCCTGGAAGCGAGCACAACGGCGACGCAACGAAGATCGTCAGGGATCTACCAGCTACTGTATGCGCGGGCTGCCACCTAAAATTGAACATTCACAACATAGGCGAATAGCTGGCACCGTAATGGTTAGGAGAAGGAAAGCCTCAAGTCTCGAAGTATCCATTATGCATAGAGGGTCAGGGCGAAGTCCTACCGATTCTCTGGAACTTCATTCCGGCCAAGAGCAAAGCCGACATCACGCAAGGCGAAGCCATTGGCGAAGTTGAAAGAACCTCAGTTCACATGAGTATTTCCGGGGCAATTCCACGCTCAAGAAGAGTATTTGGCGCGCCTGGAGGGACTCGAACCCCCGACCCTCTGATCCGAAGTCAGATGCTCTAATCCGCTGAGCTACAGGCGCGCGAGGATATAACACCTAATTTTACCACGCTCTAGTCCTCTTGGACAAGCTCTTTGGAGCTGCGGCGGGTGTGCGCCAAGTTTGGGGTATCATGCTGCAATGGCCGCATATCGCCCAAAGTTGGTTTCCGGGACGTCGAACCATAGCCTGCGGAGTTGCAGTATAGACGCAACTCCATCCTGACTCCATCGCATTCCTGACTG
>JACPPP010000058.1 GCA_016190935.1 Armatimonadota bacterium
AGTCCGAAGGTGGAGATGGCGGATGCTACAACGCTGCCCTGGATCTTCTCTATATGAGGGGCAATGGCATCAAGTGTTCTTTCGATGCGGTCGTCATTAAGGTCTTCGGGTCTGGCCCCAAAGACCTCCGGGACAGCCAGTATGCTCCCTGACCCTAAGCCGCTTGAGAAAGCTGTCCACGATCGGCAGGTTGTATAACTGAAGAACACTAACATCAACATCATCTAACGGTGTAGTAGGCGCTTTTCCCTCCATTGGAGTGCAATCACTCCCAAAATGGAGAATACGTTATTGGGAGCAACAGGTTCCCTGCTGAGGTCAACTTATTTAACAAAATTCTGAACCGCGAAATATGGGACTAGCTGACAGTGAAGATCCCGTCGCCTGGATGTCACGGCCCGACCGGGATGAGCCTGAAGCAGTCCAGCCCTACGAGGTAGCCGTCTGAAAGCGCACTCTTGCCGGTGACTTTGAACGTGATCATGTTGTTACCCGCCAGGAAGTACTGGGTGGTCAGTGTTACCGCGCCGGATGGGGCCACAATCGGGCCGTAACCATCGAACGGAGAACCGATCTTGTAGGCATCGACCAAGCCCAGCCATGCCTGTATCTTCCCATAATCCGGCGCATAAGTGGCATACATGTCGAGGCGATAGGTTCCGGCGGATGCGACAGGCAGGAGCAGGCTGAACGCGCTTCCGTTCGAGCAAACTGCGAAAAGCTGCTTGCCCCCGCTCCAGTTTCCAGATCCCCACGGAGCCATATCCTGCACATACAACGAGGTGTTGATCGCCTGCACGACATCCATGGTTTCCGCCTCGATCGGATTAGCTATGCCCGCGTTGGTCGGCATCGCCATGTTGTGGGCCATCCTCTGATTGAGGAACCAGCGCGCCCGGTTGATCTGCATCGGCGTGACCTCGGCGGCTTCGTTGTAGTAGGACATGATGTTGGTCCGCGGGAGAGGGAATACCACCCCGTCCAGGGTCACGGTGGTATCAGTGCTGCACTCCATCGGTGCGATCCCGGGGTCGGGCGAGGTATCGCTCAGACCATCGCCGTCGAACATGTTCGGATCGCTGCCATGGTTGATGAAGTAGTTCTCGGCGTCGTTCTTGGTGGGGAACGGGTCGAATGGGAACGTATGGACCAGCCCCATGTAGTGTCCCACCTCGTGCGCAAATTGTTCCAGGTGCGGATGGCCGCAATGCCAGGCGTTGGCAAAGCCCTTCAGCGCCACGAAGTTGTAGTCGGTCCAGGAGAACCCGCCGACCGCCCCCGGATCCGCGTTCGGGCCATATCGGGAGAAACACACTATCTTGTTGGGATAGGCCGCCGCGTACTGGTTCCCGGCAGCCTTCTCCTGGTTCCAGTTTGGGTCTCCGGTTCCCGTCATATTATTGATGAGAGTGCTCTTGATGTCGGTGAAGTCCGTGGCTTGATCGTAGAGAAAGTGGATCCAGGCGGGAGCAAACGTAGCATTCGCGAAGTCTACCCACTGCTGGAACTGAGCCGCGGTAGTGTTGGCCTGGCGAGAGCCGTCATCATCGGACACACGTATACAGTGAACGTGGAGTTCAAGCATCGGCGGTACCAGCAACGCGCCGACCTTACCCGCCACCAATAGCGGAGAATAAGTGCCGTCGCCCTGGCTCTCCATAGTGACGACACCGGTCGCGGAGACATACTGCCAGTCCGGGAAGAGCACGTAGCCCTCCGGGACTGAGCACTTGATCTTCTTGCCCGAGTCGTCGTCGAGCAGGAATGTGGTGGCGTCGATCTGCTCGTAGCTTCCGAGGACCCTTGCGAGAATCCCGATGTTGTTCAGCCCGGTTGATCCCGTGACGCCCATCTGCCCGGACGAGCCACGGACATTCCAGTCGCCGCCGCCCACGTTGGAGCCGCGGAACAGGATGGGCTTTATCGTGAATTCGCCCTCGGGCGTGGCCGACGTGGCCATGATCATCCGTTCTTGATGGTCGTTTGTAAATATCGTGCCGACTACGTTCACTCTCATACCGGCTGAGAGCCTGTGACCCGGCATCTCGACACGAATTCCACAGTTTCTTTCGTCTTCCTCTACGTAAAAGAAATCCTGGCCAGTGTAAGTCACGGCCTTCTGATAGAGCGACACGGGCTCTCCGTCGCTAATGAGTTTGACGTCGGCGATGGTCCTCGGCGCACTCTGGGCGACGACCGAGCACGCGGAGAAGATCGTGATTCCGGCAAAGGTGACAGCAAGCACAATACGAAGAAGTCTGAACACCATGATTCCCTCATTCTGCTTCTTAGCACATACGGCTGCAAACAAACTCAACTTATCACGCAGTGATATTCTTGTCAACTGGCAATTGTACCAGTTTTCGAGGTGGTGCAGATGGTAAGGTAGAGGCGGGGCAGACGGTAAGGGAAATGAAAGCAGAAATTACAGATTTGACCTGAGCAACAGTTTCGTTTGTTCACTGCAAGGGTACCATGAAAGCAACCGGACTCAGCCGGAGAGGGTGAGATAAATGTTTGTTCGAATTCTAACTGTTCTAGCAATAGCAACTGCGACTGTTTTCCCCGCAGCCGGAGCCTCCGGCGCGGAGAAGCAACAAAAACCTGAAATCGTCATCTCGGTAGAGAATATGACACCGGCTGGTAAGCCGCGACAGTTCCAAACACCGGCGGGCTATGTCGATTGGTCTCCAAGCTCCCCCGTTTATAAAGGCGACCGCCTGACTGTTTCGTTTTCGATGACTGAGGCCGTCCCGATACGGGAAGTGCGGGTGAAACTCGATGGTAAGTCGTTTACTCACCTGAGCAAGGCTCCGTGGCAGGTAACCATAGATACCGGCAGCCTGTCCGCCGGTTCTCACACGCTTCAGGGCGAGGTCCGAACCAGGACAAGCCCGATTATGTACGGTTTCGCTAACTTCGAGTTTTTCGTTCAGACCCCGCCCGAGACGCTGGTCAAGGGGACGGTGCAGGAGTTTATGGGCGGCGCCACAAGAACGGTCAGTCCGCCCCGGAGGATCGACCAGTCAATCCAGGTCAGGCTGCGTTCGCTAAACCCTCAGATAGACCGATTGATCGACCAGAACCAGCCGGTTACTCTTGATCAGCCTGTAGTCTTCTATATCGAAAGCGACGTTCAAAGATGGGCCTATTCGGTCACTCGAGATGACAGAGAGGTCACATCCGCCGGGCCGATGGCGAAGCGAGTTTATTTGGAACTTGCGCCGAAAAGAGGGGACCAGCCCGGACTGCTGCCCGGGCAATTGAAACTCCACGTATGGGGGGTTAGGAACGATGGCACCTATAGCCCGCCGATAGACCTCCCAATTGTTGTCAGGTAGGTGAGATGCTGTGAAAACTTCCATACTTGTTATAATAGCGACGTTGATTCTGGCTGGAGCCATAGAAGATGCTTCAGCACAGAGGCAAAGAGTGCCGAGAGGCGCATTCCTTCGCACAAGGGTGAGCTCAGTTGAGGAAATGGCCGACCAGTGCATGAGGGACCCGGTAGTTCGCGCGAGGTTTGCCAGACACTTCGGCATTCCTCCAGAGCGGCTGGGAGACTATCTGAGGGACAACGTCGAGATCAGAAGAGTGACCTCCAGTAAACCCCGGAAGGTCTTTTTTGTCACGCCATCCGGCCAGGTTGTATCCAAGACCTCCAGGTTGAGGAAGGGGGAAGCGGTCTTCGTGCTGAAGGATACCGGCCAGCCACTTTTCGTGCAGGCGTGCGGAAATCCGATACTCAAGGAGCTTCCGCCGCGCGTGAAGATCGAGGCCAAGCCTCTGCCGTCTTATCAGGTTCTGCGCCCCACCGAAGTCCCGGTCACGCGTGAGGCGGTTCCTCCACCTCCTCCGAAGGCGATCCCGCCGGTGGCAGTGCTGCCGCCTGAGGCGCCAATTGCGCCGGTTGTTCCCTTGGTACCTGGGCGTGGGGCCCCACCACTTGCGGCCGTTCCTAGAGCGCCGGGAGCAAGGTTCCCTTTCCCTATCCTAATCCCACCGCTTCTTCTCGGAAACGGTAATGGCGGTCGGGCGCCAATACCGGAGCCGGGAGGGGCTGCTATGGTATTTGTCACGGGATTGCTGCCCGTGGTCGGTTACGGGCTCCACAGGCTCCGTGCGGCAGGAAAAGCCGCACACCGTCGGGGGCTGGGGGCTGGGTGATGGGTGTTGGGGGCTGGTGAGGGTCATGGGTCATGGGTCATGGGAAGGCCTGGTCATGGGAAGGCCGATGGCCCGGCCCGTCTCGCGCCGGGCCAGATATGCCGCACGTCCTCGTGCGGCCTCTCCGGATGTGAAAACGATTCGCCAGAAGATGCTATGACCGCACCTACGGGACAAGTAGTACGTGATCTTTTCCGGTCGCGCTGGGCAATGGTCGCGACGATAGTCGCACTATTCGCGACCGCCGTAGCGTATGCTCCTGTCTTCTCCTTCTGGTGGGATAAGTGGCTCGAACGAGATGGTTACTACTCCCACACCCTGTTCGTGCCGCTTGCCTCGGCCGCCCTCGTAATACTGGCGCGCAGGAGGCTCGGTTCGCTTCCGCTCAAACCCTCGGTGCTGGGACTGGCGATTATGGCGCCCGCGGCAATCGTAGCCTGGGTCGGTCGGATGTCTCTTACTCCGAGCCTGATGGGACTGATGTTTCCGTTCTACCTCTTCGGAGGGGTGTTCGCCGTTCTCGGTTGGGCCGCTGCCAGGGCGCTCAGCTTTCCTATATTCTTTCTGCTCTTTATGTGTGTGCTTCCGGAGAGTATCACCGCTGCCCTGAGTTCCAGAATGCAGGCCGCCTCGATTGCTCTTTCTGCTGCGCTTCTCAACGCAGTATCGATTGATGCTGTGGCCCAAGGAACCAGGATACACCTCCCAAACACTTGGGTTCAGGTCGGGGAACCTTGCAGCGGGTTCAGGCTGGTAGTGTCAACCTTTGCCGTAGCCACATTCCTCGCTTACATAAGAAGTCTACCCCTCTGGCGCAGGATTTCGATAGTTGCGCTGTCCGTTCCTCTTGGCCTTGTAACAAATACTGTCAGGATCAGCTCGATAGCTACAGTGGGGGAGTTATGGGGCGGACCAGCGATGGTCTCGGTGCACGACTGGACGGGCTGGCTTGTACTTTTCATCGCCGCCGCCATCCTGCTCTGGCTCTCGAAACCTTCTGTGGCAAAGGGCGAATTGGCGGCCACGGCGGAGTTGGGAAGTCCAGCGCCGGTGATCGGCAGGCACAGGAGTTACGCAGCCTGGGTCACCGCAGTTGCTCTTGTCTTCGCTTTCGCCGCGCTTGCCTTTCAACCATCGGCGCGCGGAAGATTAATTGAGACATTCGAGGATGTCCCCATATCCATCGGTGGCTGGACAGGGGCGGACATCGACCCCGGAGATTCCGCGCGCTCCGTTCCGAACAGCAGCGTACTTATGCGGGTCTACCAAAAGCCATCAGGCAAACGCGCCGACCTGACCATAGTCTACGGGCTGGACCCTGCGGACCTGCATAGGCCCGAACAGTATCTGGCGAGCAGCGGCTGGGCCACCGACAGCCGGAAAACCGTGACAATACGAGCGCCCGGCGGCGATTCCCATCCGGCAAGGCTGCTTCGGCTGTCTCAGCCGGGGTATCCCGATCTGCTTTGCCTCTACTGGTTTGCCGGCAAAGAGGGCCGAACTGCCGAGCTTGCTTCACGGAAGCTGTCGGTTTTCAAGACCGCCCTTCTCTCCGGTAGCAAGGAGCCGACGGCGCTGGTCACCCTCACCTCGCTGGCCGGAGACGATGCCGCTCTGCAAGAAAAGCCTCTCCTCGCCCTGGCAGGACTGCTCGATCCCCACGTCACCCGCATGGTCTCCCAGCCAGAATAAGGGCCAGTTCGGAAGAAGCTGTCAGCAGTCAGCTATCAGCCACCAGCTTCTCGGCCCTTGGCGGGCCGCCGCACGGGGACGTGCGGCATGCTTCGACAGGC
>JACPPP010000052.1 GCA_016190935.1 Armatimonadota bacterium
GCCACAACATACTTACCCTGCTAATTAGTCAATCTCCATAAACCGCAGCAGCTAAAGCAAGTAACGCTCGGGTACAGCAGGATGCTGACTGTCGTTGTGTCTGTGCTTCCTGAACCGCTGAGGGGATGAAATGAGTATGGAGGGATGAATTATTTCACGATGGGGAGGGATTTCAAATCCCTCCCCAACATCCCTTTCATCCGTTCCGCGGTTCAGGAGCCACTAATAGAACGAATGCGTTAGCCCTGGCTATCTCCCATACCAGAATAACACCAGCCCGACCGCTGAAAGCGCAACGGTCAGGAGATAAATCACCCATATCGTCTGCCCGTGGCTCAGACCGCGTTCGAGCAGCCTGTGATGCATGTGGCTCTTATCGGCCTCGTAAACGCGCCGTCTTCCAATCGCCCGCATCAACATAACAAACGCCGCGTCCAGAATCGGGACTGCGAGCACCAGCAAAGGCACCGCAATCGCGACGAGCGCGGCCACTTTGAACGCGCCTATCACTGATGCCGATGCGAGCACGAAGCCCATAAACTGCGCTCCGACCGTCCCCATGAATATTCTGGCAGGCGGATAGTTAAACCTGAGGAAACCCAGGCTTGCGCCAAGAATGGCTCCCGAAAGTATCATGACGGTGGTGAAAAGCCGTATTCTGTCTAAGTGTCCGGCGGTAGGTATGACAACTCTGTGCACATCCGCAATAGCATGTATGGACATAACAAGCAGCGTGGCGGAGGCAATAGCGCATATACCCGCGGCCAGACCGTCCAGTCCATCCATCAGGTCTACGGTCTTCGTAACCGCAACTATCCATATCAGCGTGACCGCGGCGGCAAGCCAGGGCTTAAACCACCAGATACCCGGCCCGAATGGTTTACTAATGTAGGATATCTTGCCGCCGAAGGACATAAGCACAAGGCCCGTGGCGAGGATTGCGGCTATCTGCAGGGCGGGGGAAAGGTTGTATTTGTCGTCAAGAAGCCCTGCCGCGGCCACTATTGTGCCGCCCAAGATCACGCCAAGTAACTGCTTCTCGAAGCCGACGTGCGGTTCCAAAGCCACGGCAGCGCCGACCGCGACCAGAAAGCCTACGTAGATCGCGATCCCGCCACACCTCGGGGTCGGGCGTTCGTGCACCCTGCGCTCCCCCGGATGGTCGATGACGCCGAACCTCACCGCCAGCTTCATCACGAGCGGCGTTAGAATGTATGTTCCGACAAGGGCCAGAACTATCGCTACGGCGGCAATGTACACTTAGCTGATGTCCTCTAGCGGGATTACTCACGAGCATCAGCAGTTGCTTCGGACTGCTTGTCTGCCGAAGCCTGCTGATGCTCGATTCCGGCTAGCTAGGTCCTCCGTGCATTGGAAACTCATCGCACAGTCCCTTCACCCGCGCTCTGACCCGGCTTTTTGCCGCCTCGCTTTCGTCCGAAAGAGCAAGCGCCACCAGATCAGCGATCCGCTCCATCTCGGGCTCTTTCATGCCCCTCGTAGTTACTGCGGGAGCGCCGATGCGGATGCCGCTCGTCACGAAAGGCTTCTCCTTGTCGAACGGAATCATATTCTTGTTGACCACTATTCCGGCGTCTTCAAGCACCGCCTGAGCGCGCTTGCCCGTCAAGTTCTTGTTCGTGAGGTCTACCAGCATAAGGTGGGTATCTGTGCCGCCGGAGACCAGCCTGAATCCGCGATCGATGAGTCCGGCGGCGAGCGCCCGCGCGTTCCTTATGATCTGCTTCTGGTACTCCGCGAACCCGGATGACATAGCCTCCTTGAAGCAGACCGCCTTTGCTGCGATCACGTGCATAAGCGGTCCCCCCTGCATTCCCGGAAAGACTGCCTTGTCTATCGCCTCGGCATATTCCTTCTTGCAGAGTATCATGCCCGACCGCGGCCCACGGAGGGTCTTGTGTGTTGTGCTGGTCACGACGTGGGCGTGGGGCACCGGAGAGGGGTGGACTCCAGCGGCCACCATCCCTGAAATGTGCGCCATATCCACCATAAGCAGCGCGCCAACCTCGTCCGCTATGCTCCTCATCTTGGCGAAGTCTATAATCCTGGGATAGACCGTCGCTCCCGTAAGGAGTATTTTCGGTCTATGGGCGCAGGCGGCATCTCTGATCGCATCGTAGTTAAGCAACTCCGTCTCCGGATCGACTCCGTAGTGGAGGGCGTTATAGAGGCGCCCTGAAAAGTTGACAGGGCTTCCGTGCGTCAGATGGCCTCCGTGGGCAAGGTCGAGGCCCAGGTAGGTGTCCCCCGGCTGCAGAAAAGCGAAGTATACCGCCATGTTGGCCTGCGCGCCGGAGTGCGGCTGGACATTCGCATGTTCGGCGCCGAAGAGGTCCTTTGCGCGCTCTATAGCGAGCGTCTCCACGATATCGACATACTCACATCCGCCATAGTAACGCCTACCCGGGTATCCTTCCGCGTATTTATTAGTCAAGACGGACCCCTGCGCTTCCAGCACCGCCCGGCTTGTGAAGTTCTCCGATGCTATCAGCACCAGCTTATCGTGCTGGCGCTTCTCTTCAAGTTTGATCGCTTCCGCAACCTCTGGATCGACCTCAGACAAAGGTATGTCCATCTCACTGACACCAAATTTTGTATCGACCATTCCCACTTGTTCAGCCTCTCATCGCTCGATCTTCGCCACGCGTTTGGCGTGGCGGGACCCGGCATCGAACCCTGTTGTCAAGAATACACGCACTATCTCTCTCGCCAGCTCAACGCCTATCACCCGGCCGCCGAGCGCGAGGATATTCGCATTGTTGTGCTGTCTGGACATCCTCGCGGTGTATTCGTCCGAACACAGCGCAGCGCGAATGCCCCTTACCTTGTTTGCGGTGATGCTGACTCCCAGCCCCGTACCGCAAATGAGGACACCCCTATCGAACTTGCCCTCGGCCACGGCTTCGGCAGCGCTGCGGGCTATATCGGGATAATCCATGGAGTCCTCCGAGAAGGCGCCGAAGTCTTCAAAATCGTAGCCTTCCGACTGCAGGAACTCCTTTATATCTTCTTTAAGCCTGAACCCGGCGTGATCGGAACCGAGCGCTATTTTCAATTACGCATTCTCCCACAACTGTTGTTTCCCGGCACTCCATACCGCCGTCATTATACCGCTCAGGAGGGGTGGGTGTAAAGGATATTACGCCCTTTGCGGGTGCGCGTCATGATTGTGGTAGAATACAAACTCACCTATTTGTGCAAGCCTGGTTTGGAGTGCGAGGGCTTGACCTCGCTTTGTCTACCGATGACAGACAAGGCTCTCACAGTACAGCTTTACCTGTAATCGATAAACAAAGCTGCGTCAAGCCGCAGCACTCCAAACGAGTCGGTCCAAATAGAAATACCCCAATCTTGACGCACACCCCCCTCTGCCTGCTCCCGCCAGGCAGGAATTATTGTCTCCGCCGTTGAATCTTTGAAGTATGAGGAACACACTATACTACGGCGACAACCTGCCCATAATGCGCGAGCACATCGCCGACGAGTCCATCGACCTCGTCTACCTCGACCCGCCGTTCAATTCGGCTCGGGATTACAACGTCCTATTCAAGCAGGCCAGGAAGGACGAAAATCAGGCCCAGATCACCGCCTTCACCGACACCTGGCAGTGGAGCAAGCGGCGGTACGAGGAGTTCTTCGACGACCCGCGAAACGCCAAGCTCTTCGACCTGATGGAATCGCTCTACCGCATCCTCGGCCAGAGCGAGATGATGGCCTATCTCGTCATGATGGCCCCGCGATTGCTGGAACTCCACCGGAAACTCAAACCAACCGGCAGCCTTTATCTGCATTGCGATCTCGTTGCTAGCCACTATCTCAAGCTAGTATTGGATGCGGTCTTTGGACCTCTTGGCTTCAGGAACGAGATTACCTGGAAGCGAACATTCGCACATGGCAATGTAGGCCGCAACTACGGTGACATTGTTGATATACTACTGTGGTACACCAAGTCCGGCAACTACACTTGGAACCAACCATACAAGACGCTTACTTCACAACAAATAGAAGCAAAGTACCCACATGTAGACGCCGACGGCCGCCGCTGGCAGTCCGTCACTCTCAGGAATCCAGGCCCCAGACCAAATCTCCATTTTCCGTTTACCGCAAGCAATGGTGTCACCTATCAACCACATCGCAACGGATGGTCTTGCAATCGCGAACGCCTCGAACTGTATGATCGCGAATATAAACTGCATTTTCCCGCGAAGGCCGACGGCGCATTGCGTCTCAAGATGTATACGGATGAAAGTCCCGGCGAACGCCTTCAAAATATCTGGGAGGATATCCCACCAATCGGTGCTCAAGCTGCTGAGCGCATGGGCTACCCCACCCAAAAGCCCCTCGCACTCCTTGAGCGGATCATAAACGCTTCCTCCAACCCCGGCGATGTTGTGCTCGACCCTTTCTGTGGATGCGGGACAGCCGTAGTTGCCGCCGAAAAGCTCGGACGGCAGTGGATCGGCATTGATATAACCTTCATCGCGGTCGATCTGATGATCAACCGTCTCGCAAGCAATTTCGACCTCAAGCGCGAGAAGGATTACGACGTGCTCGGTGACCCGAAAGACGCATACTCCGCTCGCAAGCTATTCGAGGAAAGCCCCAAGCAGTTCGAGATATGGGCCGTCGGTCTCGCATCGGGCATTCCTCAGCCCGAAAAGAGCGGCGACAGGGGCATTGACGGCAAGGTCTACTTCACAGACCTCGAAGGCAAGCTGCAGTGGGCGGTGTGCCAGGTAAAAGGCGGGCATCTGACTCCGAGCGTCATCCGCGACTTCGGACATGTCATCGAGCGCGAAAAAGCCGCTATGGGATTCTTCATCTGTCTGAATAAGCCCACGAAAGGGATGTGTAACGAAGCCGAAGAATTAGGCTTCTTCACCATAGGCCGCCGAAGAATCCCGAGGCTCCAGATCCGCACCATAAAAGAACTGCTTGAGGAGGGGAGGGATTTCGCGTTCCCAGAGGGCTACTCCCTCAAAAGCGGTAGCGGGAAGAAGAACCTGGTGGCCGAGAGGGATCAGGTGGAGATGGAGTTGTAAATGTCAGTTGAACATAGTGTCAGCCATTGAGTTTACCGTTCTCGGCAAACACGCAGGGGCTATGTAGCCGCGTAAAGCGTAACGAGAGGCTCTTGACAGAGAACCGAGCACGCGCTACACTTCAATTAACTTAACTTGAAAACAGGAGTTGTGTCCTCGAACCAACCACTATTACAATTTAGCATAGAGTTACTGTGTGGTGTACGCCTAGTGCAACGGGTATACAACAAATATAATTATTCTTTATGCTGTGATGCCTCGTTGCTTGGTAGTTGGAGGCTTAAGGGGTCAACCGCAATATGCCGTTTCCAGAATCAGAACGTGTGCTGTACAAAAAGAATCCGCTTGCCGAGGTGATCTGTCAGCTTCGGTTTCCATCGATCTTGCGCATAGGTGCAGATGTACCCGCGGACTTTCAAGATAGAGTTCGGAATGACTATCCGATTTACAGCTTGCAGGGGCCGTCAGTTTACCCAGAGATCCCACCAGCATTGGCCGACGTGATGGAACGAATCAATTTGCCGAGGCCGCCCGGCTCGGTTACACACAGGTTTGCTGCAGTGGACTCGAAGCGATACATCTCTCTATCGCAGAACTTTGTGGCACTGGTTGAGAAGGAATACTCGAAATGGGAACTTTTTCGTCAAGAGATGCAAAAGGCAGAGGCTGCGGCGCGGGAAGTGTACTTTCCAGCCTTCTACTCGCGTGTTGGCTTGCGATACAAAGACGTGATATCCAGGCAGAGACTCGGATTAGACGGAGCTAAGTGGAAGGACCTCCTCAAACCCCATATCCTCGGAGAGTTGGGCGCCGCAGATGTCGAGGAACAAATTGTCGAGAGCCGTGCCGAAACCGTGATCAACGTACCAGATGTGCCGGACGCACATGTGAGATTGGTACACGGCATAGTAGAACTAACGCCGACCCGGGAGGAGTGCTACTTGATTGATGCCGACTTCTGGATTGAGAGAAAGGATGGCACGTATGAACCGTTCGACGTACTGGACAGATTCAATAGACTTGCAGGACGACTTTTCAGGTGGGCCATCACAGATACGCTCCATAATGCCATGGAACCCACTGCGCTCCCAACCAGTTAGATCCTGCCCAACGGATGACGTTTGTTTCATATACCAAGCGGGCGTATCAGAGACTGATTATAAGGTTCGCATCGCCATCAGTGCACCTGGGGACACTGCCTTGGAACGCTTCTTTGGTTGTGTCATGATCGGAATGATGCCAGATGAGGGTCTGGATGAGGCGCTTCAGGCACTTCGTGATATGTTGGAGTTCTACAGTCGAGAGCCAGCGAGACCGCTAGTTGTACAGCCTGCTAGAACAGTTGGCGCTGTAGTTGTAGGCCGCAGAAGAAGACCTGATATGACCATCAGTCCGTAAACAGGGAGAAACGAGGTTGTGGCGCTAGAGTACATTCTCTGGTCGGGCGGGCAATTGCGGCAAGGCGAGATTATTGTAGGGTTGTATGAGTACGAGTACGAATCACTTGCGGGCACTCAGACAGACCCAGGTACAGAGAATCCTGTGCAGCAGATCACAATCGTTGAGCATCCCCGAGTAATTATAGTCTCTCAAGATTGTGATCTTGAGCAGGATTATGCGGGCCGACAAGGGCAGGCTAGCAGCGACAAATTGCTGCAGCACGTGCTGATGTGCGACATGTACGAAAAGGATGAAATCCGTGGCCGCAGTGCTCTCAACTCGGCCCTCTTCAGGCGTGTGAATCAGAATCAGGATGAAAGGTATCATCGATTTGATAATGCGCCCGTTGGGAATTCCGATAGGTCGCTTCCCGAATTATACGTAGACTTCAAGCGAATACTCTCATTACCAACGGGTTTTGTTTACGACCTCCTTTACCGCAATGAAGCCCAACGGGTGGCTCTTGTTCCAGGCCTATATCTTCACGACTTTGTGCATCGGTTGTACAGTTTTCTGGGAAGAGTGGCAACATGATCGCCGCGCAGGTTCCTCCCCGGCGGACGTTTCCCGGACATCCGTCCAACCTACTACCACATCCTGAGCCTGTCGACGGATGCCGCTCCACCGATCTTCCAGCATCCTCGAGCAGTCCACAGTTTCACCAGGCAGGAATTGCTCAGGATGCGATAGTAGCAATGGCTCTGGAAATCCGGTGTTCATTATCTCATTTCCCTCAGCGTCTCAGCGGTTCTGGAGGCAAAACAAACGAATTGCGGCCGCCACCCGTCAGATGGGAAGCGAAAAAAAAGAAAGGGCGGGTTTCGCCCTTTCTTCGATCTGGCATCTTAAATGCCAGGAGGCGGGAGTGGGATTGTGGGGAGCGTGGCGTCAGTCCAGAGGCTTAATCCTGGTGACTTTATCGAGGAAGACATCCTCAATATCGCCAACAAGATAGGCCCCATAAAGCGGGACAAATGTCAGTTCTTCTATATGAAGGTTCATAGATTGCTCTTTTCCGTGCCTGTCCCTCC
>JACPPP010000054.1 GCA_016190935.1 Armatimonadota bacterium
CAGGGAAGTATGGCGGACAATTTCTCTGCCAGCACCCTTTCGTCCATACCGTCACTATACCAGGAAACATATTAAATGTAAAGGTTAATTCCTGACGAGTCCTTAGTTCTGCAGCCCGGTGAAAAGATTCGGTTCACATACACGATTGCACCGTCCTGGAGGTGGAAAGCTTAAAGGCGCCACTCTATCATTCCTCCAGTTAGTGATGTTGTAAGCTCCCACACCAAGTTCTTCCACACAGGCTTCTCCATGAAGTCTCAAATCAGATAGTGGCCTTTTCTACCGTGACAAGCTGCTATCCGTCTGCACATCTCCTGAACCACTGATAACCCGACTCCTTGGATTATGCCATGATCTGCGCGGGAACCGTATATATAGGTGAGAATAGTATGTCGTATACGTAAGCTCATCGGGTATACGTATATTGGATGCACAGGATTTGCGGGAAAAGCCAATGTCTATAGTAAGAAGTATTGAAGAAAGAACGCAGGAGATCGGACGGGAAATCTATGACCGGGCTGTGCAAGGAGAACGCAAGGACGTGAGCGCGCAGGTTATGGAGTGGTCGATGCGCGACGAGCGGCTGAAGGTGCAGCTATTCCGGTTCGTTGACGTGCTGCCGATGCTGAAGACCGCGAGGGACGTTAGCGCCCACATCAGGGAATACTTCACGTCGAACGGCCAGATGCTGCCGGGGTTCGCCAGGTGGGGGCTTAGCCTGACGTCATCAAGCGGTCTCGCATCCCGTGCCGTCGCTGCAATTGTTGAAAACAGAATCTCCGGTATGGCCAGGCGGTTCATCGCGGGATCGAATGTAAGGGAGGCTGAGGAAGCAATTCTCCGGCTCCGCAGACAGAAGATGGCCTTTACGATGGACATCCTTGGAGAGGTCGCCGTGAGCGAGGTCGAAGCGGAGAACTATCAGAATCAGTATCTCAACCTGATACGCGATCTGTCGAAACTCGCAGAGAGATGGGAGACGATACCGCTCCTCGATACCGCCGCCGGAAGACCGATCCCCAAGGTGAACGTTTCGGTCAAGCTCTCCTCGCTCTACTCTCAGTGGGAGCCCGCAGCGCCGGAAGAGACGGCCGCGGCGGTCAAATACCGCCTGAGGCCGATTCTCAGGCTGGCCAGGGAACTGGGCGCGTTCATCAATATCGATATGGAGCACTATGCCATAAAGTCCCTGACGCTCAAGATCTTCCGCGAGATTCTGATGGAGCCGGAGTTCAGAGACTGGCCCGACGTGGGCATCGCCATCCAGGCTTACCTGCGGGATAGCGAAGAGGATGTTCACAGCCTTATAGCCTGGGCAAGAGAGCGAAAGACGCCTGTGACCGTCAGACTGGTGAAAGGCGCTTACTGGGACTACGAGACGGTGATAGCGCGCGAGCGCCGCTGGCCGGTTCCCGTTTTCACCGAGAAACACGAAACCGACAAGAGCTATGAAAAGATTACCAATATTCTCATCGAGTCCTACCCGAGGATACAAACCGCGCTTGGGTCGCACAACATTAGGAGCATAGCGCACGGACTTGCGCGCGCTGAGGCGCTGTCGCTGCCAAAGGGCGCTGTCGAGGTCCAGATGCTCTATGGTATGGCAGATGCCGAGAAGCGGGCAATTGTCGAGATGGGGCAGAGGCTTCGGGTTTACACTCCGTATGGAGAACTCATTCCTGGAATGGCCTATCTCGTCCGGCGGCTGCTTGAGAATACTTCCAACGAATCTTTCTTGAGGCAGGGCTTCGCCGAGCGAATGCCCATTGAATTTCTGCTGAAGAACCCGGCGGAGACCCGGCCAGGTCCCGCGAGGCCGGATAAGTACGAAAAGGCCTTTGCCAATGAGCCTGAGCGCGACTTCTCGCGGGCGGAGAACATAGATAGGATGCGCCACGCGCTTGAGAGGGTGCGGGGACAGTTCGACCGCCGCTGGCCGCTCGTAGTCGGGGGGAAGGAAGTATTTACGGAGGATCACATTGTGTCTGTAAATCCGGCAAGGCCCTCCGAGGTAGTCGGCCGCACGGCGTCGGCAACTACGAAGGAGGCAGAGATGGCGGTCGAGGCCGCGAAGAAGGCGTTCCCGGCGTGGCGCGACACGCCTGCGGAGGATCGCGCCCATTATCTCTTCCGTGCGGCGGAGATTATGCGGCAGGAGCGGGATGAGCTAGCTGCCTGGGAGGTCTTCGAGGCCGGCAAGGGCTGGAGGGAGGCCGACGCGGACATCTGCGAGACGATAGACTACCTGAACTACTACGGCCAGGAGATGATAAGGCTCGGCAGGCCCCGCAGGCTCGGCCCGGTACCTGGAGAGACGAACGATTACTTCTACCAGCCGAAGGGGATCGCGGCGATTATTCCGCCGTGGAACTTCCCTATGGCGATTCCTGCCGGGATGACCACGGCTGCGATAGTAACCGGCAACACGGCCATACTCAAGCCCGCCGTCCAGACGCCCATTGTCGCGGCTAAGTTCGTAGATGTCATGCGGCGCGCCGGGCTTCCTGAAGGGGTTCTGAACTACGTCCCCGGCCCGGGCCCACTGATCGGTGAGTATCTGGTAACCCATCCGGACATCGACATCATCGCATTCACCGGCTCGCGGGCTGTCGGAGTCAGAATAAACCAGCTTGCGGCGGAGGTCAGGCCGGGGCAGGACAGGCTGAAGCGGGTGGTGGCTGAGATGGGAGGCAAGAACGCCGTCATAATCGACAGCGACGCGGATATGGACGAGGCCGTGATGGGGACTATCGTTTCCGCCTTCAGCTACCAGGGGCAGAAGTGTTCCGCGGCGTCCAGAGTGATAGTGCTCGAACCTGTCTACGATCTCTTCCTGTCGAGGCTGGTTGAGGCCGCCCGCAGTCTCAGGATCGGGCCGGTTGACGACCCCTCGAACTTTATGGGCGCTGTAATTGACGAGAAGGCCAGAGAGAAGATCCTCCGCTACATAGAGATCGGAAAGTCCGAAGCACGGCTTGTTTTGGAGACGGACGTAAGCCGCCTCGGAGACGGCTACTTCATCGGCCCGACGATCTTCGCCGACGCGCCGCCGGACGCGGTGATCGCGCAGGAGGAGATATTCGGCCCCGTAATCGCCGTGATACGCGCGCGGGACTTTGAGCATGCGATCGAGATCGCTGCGGGTACCAGTTACGCGCTCACGGGCGGTGTCTACTCTCGGAGCCCAGCCAACATCGACCGGGCCAGGCGGGAGTTCAGGGTAGGCAACCTTTATATCAACCGGAAGACGACCGGCGCAATAGTCGCACGGCAGCCTTTCGGGGGTCTGAAGATGTCCGGGATCGGCTCCAAGGCCGGCGGGCCGGACTACCTGATCCAGTTCATGGAGCCGAGAGTAGTGACCGAAAACACGCTCAGGAGAGGCTTCGCCCCGGAGGAGCCAGCCGGACAGGAGCCTTGGTAGGTTCCACATCGAGTGAGCTGATCTCGCGGGGACTCCCGGCCCCGCGAGCCAGTGCCATCCAGGGCCTCCCGGCGCTTACTTATGCTGCGGGAACGCCGGGTCCAGCCACGGTTTCCGCATTTCAACCAGCCCAAGTTCCGCAGCCGGAACTCCCGCCCCTGAAACCAATGACCGAACCGGTAGGCCCAAAACTTTAATTCATAATATTGTCCCTTCCCTTTATACCCTTAATATCTTCAGCCCGGTGCAGGCGCCGATTAGCTCAAAGTCGCTGTCCTTATGGAGAATGGTAAGGTCGTTTTCTATGCATATTGCGGCGATGATGCAGTCGACGGTCTTCCTTACGGTCTTGCCCTTTTTTCTGCAATCCCTGTAAATCCTGGCCGCATTCAGGTAGGTCTCAGTGCCCTTCGGTCTATGGACAGGGAATTCCAGGAGATAGTCCTTTGCCCTCTTGAAATCCCTGTCTTCCTTTATCCCTTGAAGGATTTCGGTAAGGATTATCTCCGTAATCGAGATGTCCTCCTCTTCCTCGATAAGCCTGTGCAGGGCATGTCGCTCCCGCGAATTTGCGCCATTCAAGAAGTCAATCCAGACGCTGGTGTCAACAAGGATCATACCCTGCTTTTCCTCATCTCATCGAGGTTGGCTGTCCATTCGACTTTGCCCTCGAGTTCAAGGAGTTTCTTCCTCTTGAACCTCTTTACGAGTTCTTCAAGGGCATAATTGACGATCTCTTTCTTGGTCTTCTTATGTGTGAACCTCATGGCTTCTTTGACGAGTTTCTCGTCGAGCTCGACATTCGTTCTTAACATCATAGGAATTGACCTCCTCTCATACCATACACTAAATATAGCATATTTATGTGTATAGGGCAAGCTGGTGGAATAGCCGTGCTTCGATTAGGACGGAAGCGTTGACTGGACTAGTCTCGTTGGGTGGCGATACAGAGATCGCACCTGTCGAAGGGCGAGAGTCATTTTACCCCTGCGATAAACCGCTTGAATCGCTCGCCCTTATATACCAGTAGCCCTTCCGTTCCCTCTTCTGTGTCGATGTACGTAGGCATCGGGACGATGAACTCCATTTCCGCGCCGTTGACGTCGAACGTGATGTAGCAGTCGGTGCCCTGGTATAGAATGAGTTCGGGAACATCCTGAGTGGCGGCGAGCTTATTCAGTGCTTTGGCGGCTGACTCACGATCTCGACCCAACAGACCAAGCCGGGCCGCTTGCATCTCTGGAGTCTCTCCCACAATCGAGACATCCCACTGTTTGTGCGTCTTTCGCAGCACCTTAGCGGGAACTCTCACAGTCGGCGAAAGCCAGTTGCGCACGAGCCAGAATATGTCGTAGCCGAAGACAAAGATCGCCACGAGCGCGGCTGCCGCTATAATTGTGATTATGAAGACCATTATCAACCAGGCTTCGAGCATAGGCAAACACCAACCACACGATTATAGCACGCCGCTGGCACACCCGGCTCTTTCGATTGATTGACACAGCCGCTTTACGTCTGGTATAATTCCTTTGTGCTTAACAACTCGGCGGGAATAACTCTCGCGGGAACTGACAACGCTCCCCTGTGGCGCAATCGGCAGCGCGGCTGGCTGTTAACCAGTAGGTTCCAGGTTCGAGTCCTGGCGGGGGAGCCAATTCATTACTAGCCCGGATTATACATCAGCAGTTGCTTCGGGCTGCATCCCATACTACGCATCCTGAGCCTGTCGAAGGATGCCGAAGCCTGCTGATGCTCGTGAATAAGATAGGCTAAAAGCCTATCTCTCAACCAATTGACCCCGTCGAAACTTTCGGCGGGGTCTTGCTGTTTTACGAGCGTGAAATCGGCAAACGGCTAATAATGCCTTTTTATGATTGACTGAGAGATGTAACTGTAGTATACTGTGCATGATATGTTGCCTCAAGAGTCTATTATCAGTGTGCTGAGCATCGGTGACTTACGTCCGTTGCAATGTGTTTCTGGGGAGTGAAGAGGCTGGATGAGCGACAAGAACATTCGAGCTGCTGCAGTAATAGAGAAGTATACAGGCAAGTCGGAGAAGACGTCCGAAGGCACACTGTCGGTTGCAGACGTCCGGCACAACATGATATTCATCGTGATGCTGGATGCCATATTCACTATGGGAGTTTCAGATCTCCAGATTGTCACCGGTCCCGTCTGGAAGTATCTTGGAGCCTCAAACACACTCATCGGACTTGTCGGCTCTCTTGCGGCGAGCGGTCTGATAGGAGTTTTTCTTTCGCCGTTCATCAGTGTTCGGTATACTTATAAGAAATGGTATCTCTTCGTCAGTCATTTGCCGTACATCGGAGCATGGGGTGTTCTTGGTCTTGTGATGGTCCTTGCGCCGAGGCTCGGTCTGTCGGATGAGTGGCTTCTTGTGTTCACCATTGTGATGCTGAGCGCAAACCACCTGTTCGGTGGATTCGTAGGACTGCCCCATCAAGAGTATATAGTAGCCTGCATTCCAATGAGTCACCGGGGCCGTTATACGGGTTACTCCTACAGCATCGGTTCGGCATTATCCATCATTACTGCAATGGTGGGCGGGATCATACTGCTACACGTGTCCAGGCCGGCCGCATTCGGTTACCTGTTTCTGATGACATGGTTCTTCTGTCAGGGCGGCTACATTCTGGCGCTTTTCGGGCGCGAGCGGCCAACTCCGGTGAGGAATGCGCCTAAACCGTGGTCCAAGCGGATGCTCCGGGCGGCATGGAACGACAGGCGTTTTTTGCGATTGATCGTGCTGAGCGGCGTGTTCCTGGGCTTATACTGGCCTGCGTTCTTTATCTATCTGCCGCAGTACGGCCTTCGCGATCTGCACATGATAGATGCCACCTCAGCCATAATGGGATCGATATTGCTCGTTGCGAGGATTGGAGTGTCGTCCCCGGTCGGCCATCTGACCGATAGGCTGAGTCCCAAACGAGTCTTGACTGCCTGGCCCTTGGTCGCGGCATTAGGCCTTGTGTGCGCGGTGGTGCTCAGAAGTCAGTGGGGAGTTTACATTGCTACTGCTCTGGGCGCGGTGGTGACTGTCGGAATAGCCGCAGCGCTTAATCCGATGATCTTCGGCCTGCCCGCTCCGGAGAACCGGTCGGGCCACTACACTCTTCAACTGCTGCTGACTTATGTGGCCAACGCAGTGGGACCGTTCGTGATCGGGGTGCTGTGCGACTTGATTGGTTACAAATACACATTTTCAGTGCTCGCGGCCGTGAGCTTCGCACTTTTCCCGCTGACTATTTACCTTCTTGCAGACCTCAGCGATGATCCGCAGGATTATTCGTAGTGAGAAAGGTGACTATGAGCACAGTTCCACGGCTGCATGGCAGATATCCTTTGGAGCACCTCCTCTACGAGACGGTCATCTCGAAGCTTGGGGCGAGGATCAACATTACTCCTCAGCCGAGCAGGGAGCAGGCGCTCCTCGGAGTCCTCGGAACGTTCTATGACGTCCCCGTGAGCCTGACACTCGCGGTGCGGTTCGGGGGCAGGGTATACGCGCTGCCGCTCTCCAGCTCGTTTCGAGCGTCCGGGCACACTCGCTTCAGCCAGGCCTTCACGGATGTGCGGCAGGAGATAGGTATGACCTTCATCGCCTATCACTGTGACTCACTCGAGCTTCCGTTTACCTGCGTTTTCTCCATTGCTGCGCCGTTCTATCCCGGCGACGTGAAGCTCTCCACTGCGCCGTTTTTCTACATAAGTGTTGAGCTGAACCCCAAGCGGAAGATGGAAGCAGCCGGCTCGATGCTCCTGGCGCTGGACAACCCGTTCACGACCGACGCTGGGATGACCGGGATAAAATCCGAGAGCCGGCTGTACGACTCGAATGGCATGATCGGGTTCACCTTCGAGGACATGGGCATCGACGGCGACAGGATTGCGGTCGCAACCGATCCTTCCGCAACGACCTACCGCGTCGGGGACTACGAGAGGCTCCTTTACAAGGAGTTCGAGGACACAGGCAGGCTCCCGAACGAGATTAACCGGCGACCCGCTCACGCGCACGGCTCCGGCCTCGCCTGGGAGTTCTCGCTCTCCGAAAAGCCTGTCAGAAAGACGTTCGTTCTTGCTGGCTGGCACTCGTGCGGCGCTCTCAGGATTGAGGACGAGCAGAGAAAGTTCCTCTACACCGAGCACTTCGACGGACTCGACGATGTGCTCCGATTTGCCGCGCGCAACGTGGTCGAGATCGAGAGCAAACTCGAAGTTTTTGAGGATACCCTGGCCAAGAGCAGCCTGTCGGATTCGGTGAAAAAACTAACTGCCTTCGCGTTCCAGAGCTACATCGCGAACACCTGGTGGGTGGGCGGCGATCCTGACTGGTTTACGGTCTGGGAAGGCTCCTGCCGGTTCCACTCGACGGTCGATCTGGCGTTTCACTCCGAGCTTCTCACGCTCGTTCTCTGGCCTGATCTGCTCCGGAAGCAGCTTGAGGAGTGGTCATTCTACCCTATCGGCGATTATATGAGCCACGACGTCGGCGACGAGAGGTATATATTCGGGCAGTCTTACACAGCGGACATGCCCGCGGAGGAGGCAGCGAACTACATCTTCCTCCTGCACGCATACTGGCGCCGTACAGGGGACGGGGGGTTCGTGAAGAGCAAGCGCGACCTCGTTACGACGCTTCTCGGCTATCTCAGGGAGACGGATATCGACGGCGACGGCATTCCCGATGACTCTCTCTCAGTAAGGAACACCGTGGATGATGGCACCGATCTTATTCACAGCGCTCCAGGGCAAACATATCTTGCCGGCAAGGCGCTCGGCGCGTTCATATCGGGCATGGATTTTGCGGAACTCTTTGAGGATGAGCACATGTCGTCGGTATGCTATGAGCGGGTGCGTACTCTCTGCTCGACGCTTGCGGAAAAATTATGGCTGGGCGACCATTTCGCGATCTCGCTTGGTCCGAATGACCCGGGTGAGTCTGGATATTCCATTTACGCAGCGCAGGGGCTGCTATATCCCTTCATATCCGGCTGCGACCTGGGTGAAGCGCCTCTGGATCTCTTTGCGCGCGACATAATGTCGCACATAGCACGGCTGATGGGGCCGTTCGGCTGCCCCCACACCTCCGCGGATTTCAATGTATGGATTTCCCAAAACATCTGGCGCGATCTGGTCGGGACATACCTTGGGGTCGGCGGCCTGATCGAGAATGCGGAGAGGTACTGGCGGTTCGAGCATACGAGGAACGTATGGGACACCGGCGCCTACACGGACGTTTACCGTTACGGCCGGCACGGCACTGACCTCGAAAGATATCCCCGCGGGACTGACTCCTTCGGCTATCTGCTCGCGCAGGCGGGTATTTCCTTTGATGCTGTGAGAAAGACCCTCCGCCTTGCCCCGCAAGCCGACAGCGTCACAGTTCCTATTATTGTGCTGGCCGACTGGGATAGGATGGTTGTCCCGTGGCTTGCGTTCGAGCGCTGTGAGGCTGGATACAATATCCATCTTTCCAGCCTCGACGCGTTCAGGAGCTTGGAAGAGATAACTGTTCACATAGGCGACTTTGGTGGACGAGCGTTGGCAGTTGTGGCATCCGACGGCTCCAGGGCTGAAGTGAAGTTATGTGATACATGCTTCACCGGCATTGCAGGAGTTCGGTTTGAAACCGGCCGCAGACAAGATCATATTATCCTTAGACCTGCCGAAATCGCGACCAAGGAAATCAGGATCGAAATTTATCGGGAGGGATGTTGTTGAGTCGAGTCAAGATCGGGATGATGACCCTGTCGCTCCCACCAGAGATTTCAACAGTTCCCAGGGAGCAAGTTGCGCTCGCGGATGATATGGGAGACCGCACCGAGGCGGCATTAAATGGTGCAGAACTCTCCGTTACCAGAATAAGGCAGCAGGTTCAAAGTGAGGCAGCCGCTGTTTCGGCAACTGATTCCCTGGTGTCAGAGGACGTTGACTGCATCTTGTATATGGTCGGCTCCTGGCTGCACATGCCGATAATTACGACTCCCGCTCGCAGGCTGCGGAAACGATTCATCGTGTTTGCTCCATCCGACCCGGGAATCTCAGCGCTTTCGACTTCGTGCATAGTCCATGGATCACTTGATGAGCTTGACATTAAACATGGCTTTGTTTACGGTCGGCCAGAAGACAACAGGGTCGTCAAAGAGATACGGGAATATGCGACAGCGGCGATGGTCACAAATCGTATGGACGGCTCCAAGTACGGCCTGTACGGTGGGCGATGTATGTATATGTACACCGGAATGCCCGATCTCGTTCAGGTGAAGAAGGTCTTCGGTGTCGAAACGGCCCATTTCGATCAGTATGTATTAATTGGTAAGGGTAAACCCCCGGCTCTGCCGGGGAGACTCCCGAAGTTTGACATATGCTGGAGTCGTCCATCATGCTTTGTTTCAGGAACCGCTCAAAGTTCCTGGAAGGAGCAATGAATGGACGACTATCAGAGTCTATCGCATACGCGCTGGGAGTGCAAATACCACGTGGTATTCATTCCCAAGTGCCGTCGCAAAGTGCTATATGGGCACATCCGAAAGGAACTGGGCAAGCTCTTGGCGGAGCTGGCAAGGCACAAGGAGTCTCGCATTGAGACGGGCAGCCTGCAGCCGGATCATGTGCACATGCTGATCAGCATACCGCCGAAGTACAGTGTTGCCCAAGTGATCGGTTATATCAAAGGCAAGAGTGCCATCCATATAGCAC
>JACPPP010000056.1 GCA_016190935.1 Armatimonadota bacterium
ATAATCATCGGGCGGGGCGCCATAAGCGCGCCCAATTCGACATTATTCGTGTCTATCCTGAGATTGGGCATGTTCTCGCAGCCACATCCTCCCTGCATGCTCACTGAGATCATGTTGACTGGAGCGCATACCTTGACCCGATCATCAATAGCAGACAGCAGGAAGGTCTGTGTGCCGCCGCCTGACGCGCCCGTACAGGCGATTCTTGACTTATCCACATAAGGCAATGACTCAAGAAAGTCAAGTGCCCGGATGCTGTTCCAGGTCTGGAGACCTCCCAGGCTGATGCCCCAAAGGTTTTCCCTGCGGCCACTCAGCGAGTGAGAAATCTGCTTAGCGTCCACGAAGCCCACCATATCATATGAAAACGCCACGTAACCCTGTTTAGCGAAGTTTATACACCGACCCGCAACAGAGCAGTCGCTGGAGTCCTCGAGCCGCCCTGCATTCCAATGTCCGTGTGGGTTCAGCACTCCAGGAAATGGGCCTTCACCTTTAGGACGGTACAGGTTGCCGGTAACAAAGACACCCGGATAGCTCTGCAGATAGACCTTCTCGACGATATAATCTCCCCTGTCGAGCGAGCCAAAAACTACCGGATGCAGCGGCGTTTTATCTGGAAACGGCAGCAGTCCAGCACTCGCGAGAACCTGCTGCCTCAACGCATCCGCCCTCGTTTTCCATGCCTCAGCGCTGTCGTATTTCGTGGCGAAGTAACTCAAGTCGTAGACGAAATCGGTATCAGGAGCCGCCTGAAACCGAGCATCCGAAACTGTCCCGACCCCAAGAGGCTCGGAACGCGCTGGGAAAGCGAAACCGACCGCGGCAGCCAGCAACATCATTGTGCACAAAGGTATATTGGACAAAACGATAACCTCCATTTCATCTGAACAATTGATTTGCAGCGCACCGACCGCATCCTGAGCCCCGTCGAAGGGTCGGTCGGTGTGTGGTCAGATTTCCTCTCACCAACCGATAATTGTTCCGGACTAATCGCAGTGGAAGACCTCTTCCATGCTTGCCCACCACTCACCTTCCGCACGAGTCGCAAGCGGTTCCTGGCATGGCTTGCATACTTCCCACCATTTCTGGGTCATAGGATCAGCGGCCATCTTGGCCATGTCAGCCTCAATGTCCGTTCCCGTATACTCAAAGTAACTGAACAAGTATCCGTCCTTGTGATAGATCGAGTAGTTCCTTATGTTGCACTCCTTGATCATCTTAAGAACCTCCGGCCACACATTGGCATGAAGCCTCTTATACTCCTCCAGCTTCTCCGGCTTGACTTTGATTACTGATCCAAAACGCTGCATTGAATTTCCCTCCTTTCTCATCTGCCGGTCCAACCAGGCAAATGCTTCTTCCTGCATTTCCATATTGAAAACGTGCTGCACGTCCCATAACTTTGTCACCAACTTGTCCTCGGCGTGCTGTGACTTCCAGATCTTCCTCATCTTCTCAAATGCGTCTTTGACAGAAGGGACAGGAAAGAGCACGTCCTGAAGTCCACTATAGAACAGCATCGGTTTTGGGCAGGCCAGACTGGCAAAGTCCGGGTAGTCCAGGCAGTTGAACAGTCCAGGATGTAGCATAGAGTATGAGGACTGGCCTATCGTCTGGTTGTTCCCAAGTGACATCAGACCTTTTACTGTCGCCATCCAGCAAATAGCTACCCCGGCCTTTATCCTGTCAGAGAGCGCGGCGATCTGCCAGGTTCTGAACGAGCCCATGGATAGCCCCATCGCCGCAACTCTCTTTGGATCAACCTCAGGCCGTGTTGCAAGAAACTCCGCTGCGCGCATGTCCTCGAAGGCGATGGTTCCCGCCCACGTCGCGCCAAGGTGCATCAAATTGGACGCCAGCGCCTGCTGACCTTCGTAGCCCGCCCCTTCCCTGTCCGACCAGTTGAGCGCATCAGTGCAGAAGCACACATAGCCCCGCTTCGCAAGCTCATCTCCTATATACCTGCCCCCGTAAAGCTGATCGACCCACTGCTCAGCCGAGGCCAGCTTCTCGGGGGCTATACCAAAAGAGCGGATGACTTTCTCCTTGCCTATATCGAACCTGGCGCCGTGGTCATGAAGCAGAAGCACCGCCGGAAAAGGCCCTTTTCCTTTCGGGACCAGCATATAGGATAGCACCCTGCTGTCACCGGTTAGATTGAGGACCAACTTCCGCGCGACATACGATCCCCTGTCCTCTTCGGCAGTCACTGCCGGATCAAATGGGGCGGGCGGTGGCAAAGCCAGCATACACTCGGTCACCTTCTTCCTTGCGGCCTTCTTCCAGGCCCCGAAGTCACGATAGTTTCCCGACAACCAGGACATCGGGAAGGTCAACCTGTCCGCCAAGCTCTTGCTGAACGCGGGGAGATTGTTCTTTATTCCAACCTTCTGATAGTCCTGCCGTGTACCGGCGTTCCTGCCCCTCATCTGTCGCTTTATTCCAGGAAAATCCTTCTGTGCTCTTGCAAGAAGCTCATCCGGATCGTTCTCCATCACGTAAACCTTCATCCGCCATTTCTTCTCAAGGAGAGGCGCATCTCCTTCTGTCCACTGCGGGTTGTTGTGCATACAGTCGTGCCACGCCTGAGCCATGCCCCTCGACGTGTCGTTCGCAATGGCGGCCAAGTACTTCCCGTCGCGAGAGACAGTCCCGATTATCGTCGCCACATATCTGTCCGGGCTGTAATCGGCCCATGACGTAGGCCCGGATTTGGGCACTTCCTGCCACGTTCCCACATACATCTGCACCCAGGGCGGGTTGTTTGCAGGATCATCGGCGGGCCTGCAGGGGATCGGCCTCCTGGTCGTCTTATCGAGGAAAGTCCTGCCCTGTTCCGTGAATATAAAGCACCTTTTCACGAAATCAGGATATGGATCAGTACCTCTTGAAAAGCCTGCGGCGCGTCTTAGCTGCCAGCACATGTTCGGTCCAAGCAGCGCCCCACTCGGAGGCAGTGCTCCCGGCGCGGTCTGATCTATCGTGGGTCTTGCCACAAACTCGACTGCTCCCGGCTCAGGGTTGACCCTGGTCGCGATGATGACCTTTGGATACTTCCGCACCCTATGACGAAGCTCAATCGCGCCGCCGCCTATGTCTTTTGCATCCAGGAAATCTACCTCGGACTCATAACACCAGGAGTCACAGACAAACCCCGGCACGTTCGGAAACTTCATGGACACCAGAAGTTGCTCTCGCTGCTGCCAGACTCCAAGGGTGGGAAGCCTGCCAGGACTTGGATTCTTTGCTGTGAGTATAGCCTTCTCATCTCGCGGATACTCCGCCGCATCAGGATCAACCGTGAGTCTTGCCTTCGGCCTGGACTTCAGCTTCTTGATCTCAGGAAAATCGTTCTCAACTCGTGCAAGTAGCTTCTCTGGATCATTCCGCATGCCATAGACCTTGACGCGCCACGTCCTCCTGGCAAGCGGGGCATTTTCCGGCAGCCAATTGGGGCCGTTGTGGATACAGTTGTGCCAGGCCTGAACGAGCCGCTCGGACGTGCCGTTTGCCAAAGCCGTAAGGTATTTGCCGTCCTTTGAGAGGAATCCGCACACGGGCACGGTGAATCTCTCAGGACTCGTTCCAGCCCAATCATCCTTGGTGAGCTTCGTCACGCGCAGGGACTCCCAGACCGGCGCATACATGTGTATCCACGGGACTGGATTGTTGTACTCGTGGTCCTCAGGATGCCAGGGTATCTTGTAGCGTGTAGTCTTGTCGAGGGTGGTAAGCCCGCTCTCCGTGAAGATGAAGTTCCTGGCAATGAACTTTTCTCTTGGATCGTTGCCGGCGCTGAAAGCGGGAGCGCGTTTCACCTGCCAGCAGAAGCCAAGAGGAGGATCCCAATCCTTGGGAGGTATCTTGCCCTTTGCTTGTTTGCTGATCTTTGCCTGAGCAACAAACTCCAGAGCGCCCGGCTCAGGCGTGACAGTCGTAACTACGATGACGTTTGGATATTCCTTTGACCGGTGCGTTAGTCTAAGCTTGCCTCCTCCTATGTCTTTTGCGCCCAGGTAGTCAACGCTGCTCTCATAGCACCAGGCATCGGTGAGCAGTCCCGGAACGTCCGGAAACTCCGCCGAAACCAGATACGCGCCGCATACCTGCTGCCACACGCCTAGCGTCGGGATGGTCTTGGGGCTGGGATTCCTCACAGTCAGAATATCCTTCTCCTTGTCATCCCAGGCCTTGTCGGCGCCGTAAGCTGCCGCGCTTAAAAGAAAGAAAAATGATAATGTGCAACATAGAAATCTCATTCTGTTACTCCCTCAAAACGTGATAAAACTATGCCCAGCGGTTCGTCAGCCTTGGGCGGAGCCAGCAGCCTGGATGCCGGACGATGCTTCAGATAATGGGCCAGAACCTCAGGAAAATAGACCAAATTGTCAGGGACCGCGCCATTGAAGAACGGCTTGCCTTCGGTATAATCGCGAGTCGGGTCGCGGTCCTCAGGACGTTTGTAAAGCTTGTAGATGTCCATTTGGTCTTTAATCAGCCCCGTAGCCCATTCCCAGCCGGTGATCCCCCCAGGAATATTGCCGGTCTTGAGCACACCCAGAACGCGCTGCCGAAGGGCGCGCTCCACTGCATCGAGATGCTTTTCTCTCGATCCCAAAGCCTTGTCAGCTTGAACGATCTGCCAGGCATTCTCCGTAGCCAAACCGAATAACACTCTGCTTGATCTTGGATGAGGATAACGCCAGCCACCTGCCGGGTCTTGGCTCTCGGCAAGGAAATCCGCAACGGCCTGCACCACTTCGACCAGTTCCGGCTCCTGTGGAGCGTGATGCACAAGAGCGGGAAGCCCCGCCAGCGCATATCCGATTATGTAAGTCTTCGCATAGCCGTATTTGAAACCCGGATCATCGCCGTCGATGAAAGGTAAGTCCGGAGTGTACGGATTGCCGCTCTGATCGAACAGTTTATTGGGGAATAGCTTGGTGCGGAGTTCCCTGAAGAGTCTTATGCCCTCGTCCAAGTGCCTTCTTTCTCCGGTGAACTGGTAGAGCCGTACGAAGTCCCGAACGTCTCCGATGTTCCGGCACTGCCCCTGGTCGGCGTGGATATGCTTTGCGGCATAGACAAGCTGCCCCTCAAGCGCCTCCTTCATCCTCGGATCGCCAGTCTCCTCATAGGCATAGAAGAAGCTGTCGTAGCCCTTGGTGCAGAAATCGGAGGGCCAGTTGGTCCGCCACATAAAGTCAGAATCCGGCGGTGTCTCGTTCTGAGCGACCATGTTGTTGTAGCGAGTTCCACCGGCTGTAGTCGTCCCCCAACGGGTGGTGGAGGATTTCCACCAGATCGACAGGTCGTAGAAGTTGTCACACCAGAGCACGGCCGCCTCAGTAAGCCGCCTGTCCCCAGTTCTGTAGCCTTCCTCGAATATCGGAGGACAGTGGTTCAGCCGGTTCATCCCAAAAGTCACGCCGGTCTTGCTGTCAGGCGAAAAACCACTCACCATCCCCCAATCATCCCCGTGCACCACGCATCGAAGAATTCCCTCCCGGTGATAGTCCAACACCTTCGCCAGCTCAGGCTGATCGCCGAGATCGAGCGGCTTTCCTGTGTTATATAGCTCGTCCCATAACCTCCAGTCTACTGACACTCTGTGGGGCGATTGCAGTGTGACGGTCATTGGCGCTAACGACTCCGGTGAGATGCAAAACTCCGCCCTCCTCCAGGAAGCCTCCTGCATCGGCACTTTCTCGTCTGCCCTGCACCTGAGATAATCACAGAATAAATTGTCGTTCTCCAGGCGCGCAGATACATTGCCCCTGCGCTTCATGAAGGCTGTCGGGTGGTAAATACTGTAGCTCCCGCGGCCCGTATCGAACAGAAACTGACAACTCTTGCCCTGAGAGAAGCTATGGGTGCTCGGAGACTGGCCTACGTCCCTGCGCTCGTCTTCAGATATCAACTGCCCGCTTGCCGCTTCCGTCTCAATCTTCCAGCCGAAGTCCGGCGCGCGGCCGTTGCCCAGAAGATTGCGCTTCAAATGCGCAACAACGACAACTCCACCCAGCGAGTCCGCGCGCACCTCAATAATCTTCGGCCAGTCCCTATCCGGGACGTGAAACCTCTGCCAGAGGAAGAACCTGTTCTTCTCTACAACCTCCACTCTAGGCTCGGCTCTGCTTGTCCTTTCAGGAGCCACCAGCCCGGCCAGCACGCTCGGGCCGTTTCGGTAGCTCAAACTGACTGTTTTGCCGTCACATTTGACTTCCACCGGCTGGCGAGCATCCGAGCCTCTGGCTTTTATCTTGGCGCCGGACAGAGTGAATCTCACCGGCCTCTTCGAGTGAAAGTCATAAGGGAAAGTGACAATTGCCCTGCGCACTGACCTCGGCTCGTTCCTGCCTGCCGGATGCCAGGTGAGCGGACGAAATCCCACCGACTGCTTTCGGCTGCCGTCTGAAGCCTCAATCGTCCGTCCCTCAGTAACCGCTCCTTTCGGCAGCGGCAGAGACGTCCGCACAAGCTGGACTCCCTCTGCAGCGGGAGTGACAGAAAAGGTAACATCCCGAGCCACGGCAGACAAACTCAGACTGCAGAGTATCAACAAACAGATCAAGACAACTTTCTTACCCGTCATTTCAATTCCTTTTTTGTGAAGAATCGCACATGAAGCCTTCGGCTTCATCACTATAGATGAAGATAGGAGAAGGCCGGGAATTCCAACCCCTAACCCCCAGCCCCTATTTTCAAGGGAGTCAACTGATTCCAAAGAATCCTTTGGCATTGTCGTGAAGGATCATCGCCGCAACCTGCTTGGCGTCCTTCATACTCATCCTGCCTCTTTCCACCCTGTCGGCAAGCGCCTCTCCGACATTCGTCCGTGCTATTGCAGCGTGTCCATAAGTTCCCTCCGGCTGCCAGTAGTCACCGCCAAACGCAAATATCTTGGAGGCCGGCATAGAGTCGAGCCACTCATCGAGTGCAGCTCGGGCTGCTGCGGGATTAACGACGTGTTCCCAGCAGAGGTCGGCGTAGGCAGAGGTATTCACGCGCGCAAGAACGGCAACCTCCCGCATCCAGGGGTAGCCTGCATGGAACACATCGAACCTCGCCTCTGGATAGTTGTAGCAAATATCCCAAAGCAGCATCGGATCGCGAGGCTTAAGGCTCGGATAGTTGTTACCGGAGTTCAGGCCTGTGTGAACCTGAATCGGCATTTTGTGGTCTATGCAAGCCTTCACGACCTGGTTGAACATGAAGTCCTGCAGACTTTTTCTGCCGGCTTCGTCAACTTGCTTTGAGGCGGCATCGAGCACGCGCTGGCGGTCCTTATCTGGAACGTAGTTCATATCGTTGCGAGCGTAGCACTTTGCGGCCACCGTGCCGGTCCGCTTCCATCCGCCTATGATGTCATCGAACATCGCCCGCACCGCCTCCGGTGTGCCGAGGTCCCGTTTCGTCCGCTCGGAGAGCCTGCGAAGGTCGTCTGCGCTCCACAAGAAAACATACTGGTCTATGAGCCTGGACGGGTGAAGGAACTTTTGACCCGCAAGCTCATCTGACCATTCATCTTTAAGGTTGGAGACACCGCACTCTATGCCGGCGGCGTCTTTTAGCATCCGGCTGTAGATGCCGGGCCTCCGTTCGGCCCGCATACGCTTGTCCAACTCCCGATATGTGTTTGAGGACAGCCCATCCAGACCATAGTAGTTCCTAATGGTAATGTCTATTGCCCAGCCATAGCCGGTGTATTTAGACTTCTCCCAATATGGCTCGATGATCTTCCACTTCTCATCAATCGGCATATCGGAACCACGGACTTTATCCCAGGTCTCCTTAGGCAGGCCTGAAGATATAAGGTCCGCCGGATTGTATGTGTAAAGTATTTGCGAAAAGTCGAGCGGCTCCGGAAAGCCGGCCAGGATAGCTTTCTCAGCCCTCAGATGCTCATGGGTGCTTACTATAGGAATTTGGTCCACAAACTCCTGGATATCCCGTCGTGTGCGCGATGCCCCCTTTGGAAGAATCGACCGAGCGCCCCCCTGAGAGGCTTTGGTCACCGAGGATTCTGAGCCGGTCCCGACCGCTGCGACACTTCCAGCGCCCTCGCCGAGTATGCCCGCGGCCGCGACCATTAGCCCGGCTGCCTGGATCAACTTCCTCCGGGAAATTACCGTTTTGCCATCCTCTAACATTCAATCATCTCCTAACCCGTTTTCGTGGTTAAAAAGTGAAATGGCCTAAATTTGGAAGAAGTCCTTGACGAACTTCTTATTCGCCTGAAGAAGCTCCATCCCCATCTTCTTTACATCGCTTACAGGAAGATGGGCACAAACAGGATCTACCGCAAGCGCAAGAAGAGCGGCATCCAGATCACCAGCAATTCCCGCCTCTACCGTCCGAAGCTGCACATCACAATGAGGCAGCACGGTCGCCCTCACTCTCTCGGGAAGAGGCCCCACAGTAAGTGGAGTGAATCCCCTTGAACTCACCTGCCCCAACGTCTCCACTACAGCCCCATCAGGCAGATTGGATATCTGACCCTGATTCACCAGGTTCACGACATCCGTGTAAGGCTCATTAAAGACTATAGCGCACATCATATCAGCCGCAGTCTCTCTTGAAGGGTTCTTGTCCAGACCGCCTTGTTCTCTTGTCCACTTCTCTATGTTCGCCGCTGCATTCTCATACATCTTTTCTCTATGGGCTATGGTGGTGCGCACGAGTTTGAACCTGTCTATCATACCTTGACTCGTGATGTAGCAGCCGAAGAACTCGCTTGTGTGCCTGTCTCCGATGTAGGGCATTATGCCGTAGTTGTCAAAAAGTTCAGTCGTGACCCACCTGTTGGATACGAAGCCGAGCGTATCCCCGTGGACCTGCATTATCTCGGCCAACCTTTTCCCCTTAAGCCTCTCCTCAAGCAGCTTGTAGCCATCTTTTCCATCTATCTTGAAGTCGAGAATCCAGAAGAAGTGGTTGACTCCCCCTGAACGCACCTGTATCTGGTCTTCTCTCTTTAGGCCGAAAATACGCATAAACTCGCCGTAGCACTCGAAAAGCCCGTGGCATAATCCCACTACCCTCTCCGGCCCAAGCTCGTCTGCGAGCACCTTCGTGAGGCAGGCCAGAGGGTTGGTGTAGTTCAGCACGTAAGCGTTCGGAGCAAGCCGTTTTATCTTCCTGGCATAGTCCAGAAAGATCGGCAGGTTCCGAAGCGTCCTTGCCCAGCCTCCAGGCCCGCAGGTGTCTCCTACGGTCTGATAGATGCTGTAATTGTCAGGGATCGCCAGGTCGTAGCTCATAGCGGGAAGACGTCCTGTGGAGATGGCAATTATGACGAAGTCCGCATCCTTCAGCCCCTCCACCGGATCGAGCGTTGGATGCGTTCTAACCCTGTCGATTCCCCACTCCTTGAACTTGGCCTGGAATAAGTTGTGGATAGCCTGTGCCCTGCCCCAGTGGATCTCAAGCAGGTGGATGTCGATGTCCAGCCTCTCCATCCCGGGCTTGAAGGTGATGTCCCTTATGATGTTAGGCGCCCAGGTCTGGCTTCCCCCTCCTATAAAGGTGATCTTGATCTTCTTCCTCGGCCCCTTGTACTCTGCGGTCTTCTCATCAGCCGCAATAGCGTTCTGTCCGAGGATACCTACCGCACCGGCAGCCGCACCGGCTGCCTTGATGAAATTTCTACGGGAAAATTGAACATGATTTCCTTCGATTCTGATGTTTTCCATTGCTGTACTCCTTACAGGGCTGACTTGATCTTGCTAAGCTCCTCCTCGAAAATCGGCAGCAGATCGCTCCAGTGATAGGGACATGGCCCGGTGTTCTCCCAGTTGTTATCCTGCCATCTGACCGGATGCCACGCAGGCACGTCACTGATGCTTTCATAGGTGGACCTGGTAAGCGCAGTCAACTTCCGATAGTCCTCTACTGAAGCTGCCAGGTTCTCTATGCAGGCGGTGCGGTTGGTTTCAGTGTCGATCCCGGCATCGAATAACGCCTTTGTCATGCCCGCCCGGAGCTTATGAATATAGTAACGCGCTACCAGCACGACGGCCCGGGTGTCCGTCTCGATCCTCCTCGCTTCCGTTACATTCCTGGTAGCCTTCTTTGCTCCAAGTCGTGCCTCTTTGTACGCGGCCTCCGCTTCGGCGAGCTTGGTCACCAGCAACTGCTCCGGGGTCGTTCCGGAGACCTGCTCCCCATTCTTTAAAGACTCGATCCAGTCGGGAATCCGGACCTGACCGGGCAGAGGCAGGAACGGAATTCCCTTAGCAGACTGAATCTGGTCCAGCATAAGGCCGGCAGCGACTATGGAGTGGTTGCTGTCGCCCAGCCATATCAAGCGCTGAATAGCGGGTAGAACGTCGGCCTGCGCCTCGTAGCACTTCAGGATGTGTCTCGCAGCTTCGGCTGTGCCGAACCACTTCTTCAGCCGGGCAAGCCAGAACTCCTTCTCCTTCGCCGGGTCAAGGTTCGGACTCCAAACATATCTGCCCCATATCTCGAACCACATCCAGTCTCTCTGCCACTGCGTCTCCGGCTTGTCCACCAGATCACAGCCGTAGGGCCATCTCCACGGCTTTCTAGAATACAGATGAATGCCTGTCCCTCCGGCCTTGATCGAGTTCTGCACGCACTTTTGTATGTAAGTTGGCGGACACCAGCGGAAAGGCTCCAGGTTGCCCATCATGTGAATGTTTACTACATGGTCGCCCGTGATCCCGGCCCAGTCGGAGTTTTCTGGATCTATGTCGGTTGAGGCTATCATCTCCACATTGAACTTCCGCTCTGTGTAGAGCCTGGGATAGTTGCCTACCAGCTTCTTCATGTGCTCCAGGTCGATCCCCCATGAGCGGATGACGATGGGAGGGGTCTTGCCGGTCCTCTTCACAGCAGCGAAGATGACGTTGTTGATCCAGTCGTCGGTATACTCCATACCAAGCGACTCTCCAGGGCAGATGTAGAGGCCGATGTTCGGGAACTCGCTCACGAACTTCTCAATGGCATAACCAGTGTAGGCGCTTAACAGAGGGGTGGGTTTGGAGATGCCGTGCATTGGCAGGTTGTGCGCCTTGGCGAAATAGACCGAGAGGTGGATGTTGTAAAACTCGAACATCAGCCAGATGCTCCTCTTCTCAGCTTCCTTCCCAAGCCACATAAGCATGTCATGGTTCTTCTCCACCTGTCCTGGAGGCATGCCATCCTGTGCTTCCGGGTATTTCTCCAACCTCACAAAGTAGTCGAACGGATGCCCGTTCCAGAAGGTTATCGCGTTGAACCTGTTTTCAGCCAGAAAGTCGAGAAACTCGATCCACATCTTCTTGTCGTAAAAGAATGGGAACTCCTCCGGTGTGATAGGGTAGTCGTAAAGTCCCAGTTTCATGAGATGAATAGCCGTGCTGCGAAGGCTCATAGCAGGGCTTGTAGAGATATCGAGGCTCGCGGGGATCCGGCCGGTGTCCGCAATCCTCTTTGCAAGATCGAGGCAGCCGTACATGGCGCCGGCTGCGTCAAATCCGATGATGCTCACATTGCGCGCTGATGCTCTCAACATGTAGCCGTCGGGTTTGCTTGCCTGTTGATGGGGAGGGATTTCAAATCCCTCCCCATCAAAACGAAATCCCTCCCCATCGTAATCCACAACTATCTCTATTGTTGTCTTGCCCTTTGGTGATACCTTGTAGCCCGCCGAAGCCAGCGCCGATTTCAGCTTTTGCGTTCCCCATTTGATACAGGGCGCGTCACTATGCGATCGCACCGTGACTGAGCCGGCGGTCACGCTTCCGGCTGCTAAAGTGAGAAACAGAGCGGCTGACAAAAGAATCCTGAACATATCTACCTCCTTGTTTCAGCAAGGCTCACTCGGCCTTGACCAATGTAATTCCGAAAATCGCGAACAAGCTTTCGCTCGTGACCGATCTCACTTCTATCGACTCTACCGGCTTCGTGGGATCAACCGGCACGTCTACGATGTCCGTGCCAAGGTTGCCGGTCGATAGACCAGACTGGATCACCTCGATGTGGTACGGATTCCTGTTGATCGACTTCCTGGCATATAGCGGGTTGAAACTGAACGGTGGAATAAGCTGCCGCACGTCCTTTGAGCCATCCTTGTATTTTGCAACAAGTTCCACGCAAGGATAATGTGACTGGTGCGCTCGATACCAGGAATAAGCCAGGAAGTAGACCTTGCTCAACCGCATTCCATTCGTTGGGATGACAAGGTTGCTTGGGTAGATGTGGGGTCGCCAGTTGGCCACGACCAGCACGTTCCTTGGTCCCCCACCAATGTGCGGCTGCCACATCCCGCCCAAGCTTTTCTCATCAGTCACAAAGAATGGGATTTTGCCCGCTGCCAGAAAGTATGGGGAGTCCGGCTTCGGGTTGCCAAGCTGAATGCCTCCATACTCGTAGGTCTTCGATGGTGTCACAGCATAGTTATCTATGCCCATTATCCATGCGTCGTAGAAGAATTTGGTGTTGAAAAGGTCAACAGCCTCCTCATTATAGTCCCAGACAAGATCGAGCATAACCATTCTGTTCAGGAAACTCTCCCTGTCAGGACCGCACACGTCCCAGTTCACGAACTTGTCGTTGAAGGTACTGCCTCCGATTTGTACCTGAACCGGGTTGCTTCCGGGAGTGATAGACGCCAGTGCGGCGGGGGAAAGTCGAACCTCTACACGGCTGTCATTCTGCGGGGACAGACTCACCACGGTGTCGTGCGTTACTCCCGCTGTCTTCACCCCGGCGTTCACTGCTCCGGTTCGGCGACCAGGATTTTTCAGCTTGAACGTCAGCTTGCCGGAGGCTGTATCCAATGCCGTTTCCGCAATGGCGAACTCAGCCGAAACGTTCAAATCCAGAGGAAGATAGGCGGTGATGTTGCCTGTATTTGCTTTTAGGAAAGCGGTCCTGCTGCCTGTCCTGACAGGAACCAGTTCGAGTTGATTCGCGGTTTGCCCGGCAACCTTCACTGCCTTCTGCGGATCGACGAGTTCCAGCTTTTCGGCAGCCTGCACGGTCACCTTGAAGGGAACACCGAGAGCCAGGTCGCGCTGGTAGTTCGCCTGCAGCAGAGAGCCTATTAGTTCCACCGTCACCATATTCTTGGCGCCCTTGGGCACATTGACCACGACCAGCGCGCGGTTAACCCCGGCTTCTACCTTGAACTTGACGGCTTTACCGTCCACCTCCACTCCGGCTGCGGCACGATTGATTGGGATTCTCAGGGTTTTTGCAAGGGAATTCGGCGTCGAGACTTGCATTTGGATTGTATCACCCTTCGCTTCGTAGGTGTAACTCACCGAAGGCTGCGAGATCGACGCTTTCTTCCACTCGCTGGGGAAATGCGGCTCTATGGTAATCCTGCCCCTCGGAACATCCGGTTCCAGGCCGAAGAGGCCCCGACCCAGGGCATAAAGCGCCGGCATCCGGCCGTCATTGTGGTCATTCATCCCCGCATGACCTGAGCCACACGCAGTGACCCCGCAGGTCTCGCCACCCGGCCATGAACTGAAGAAGTAGGCGTTGGCGAAGGTCCTGAACACCGGCCAGAAGTTGTCCATATCGCCGGTGACAGCAGCAGCGGCAACTGTCCTCCAGGACATATCCGTGAGAGGTCCAAGGCCGGTCTTTCCTACGTGGTGCGGGCACATAATGATCCGAGCAACATCAGGATATCTCTCATCACTCGCCCAGAGTATCTCCCGCGCATACCGAAGCATCTGATAGGCTTGAAGCTGGTCCACCACACCCCGAAGAATCGGATAGAATATCTCCATCGCGCCTGGATTGAGCTTGAGCACATCGTCAGGCCCGCGGTAGCCCATAAGACCAGTAGCAGTGTCCCAGAGACTTGGCAGGGATCGCTTGATCTTTCGAATATAGGCGGAGTATTGCTTCTCAGCCTCTATGTCTCCCGCCACTCGGGCGAACTCAGCGCAGCCCTTGAGAGCCCGGAGCGCCTGGGCAGTTTCAAGCTGGCTCTTCGGACCGAAGCTGTCATCCTCCGGCGCCCAGTCGGACTGGCGGGACACGAACAGCCCGTCGCCGTCCGGGTCATTCTGCATCAATTCACGCTCTATCAGCGGCTTTATGAACGGCCAGATGTCTTTGACGAACTGATCGTTCCCGGTCCAGAGCCAGTGGCTGTAAGCGCAGTTAAGATAGTGAGCTATCTGCGTCTCGGCCCCGGCGTTTGCCCTGTTCTGAGATGCCACCCAAGGTGCGGTTCCGTGGTAAAGCCCGATCCAGCCTTTTCTCACCGAGGATGCGAAGATTCTTAGCCATTTCTCCTGCTGATCATGCACTCCGCAATAGTCCCAGCCATCATACATGTTCGAGATGTGCAGATAAGCAAGTCCCCAGGAGTCGATACCGTCGATCTGTCCAGCCAGCCAATGAAGGTATTCTTGAGACGCCGTGAGCCAGTTCGCCCAGGCAGTGATCATATCGTCAGGTGTGTCAACAACCACTCGTTTTCTGATCTTGCCCCAGAATTCTCTTGCATCGGCCATAGCCTTCTCAGGAGATGCCATCACTTGTCTGAAGGTATCGAGCGATCTCGATCCCCGGCCGACGTAGCTCTCATACCACTCGGGGTAAATCTTCATCCCCCAGGGAATATTGAGCCGCCGCATCGCCTCTTCGTGGCCGGAGTAGTTGTTCGGCTTCCCACCCCATGCGACGGCCATGGTTCCCTTCCACCCATCGCTCACCGGCGCATTGCAGGCAATTAGTTTTCCACCAGAAACAGGCTTTACGTCGATGAGTGGTGTCGAGACCGACTGCGAGTTCACAAGTCCGAGCCTCTGCCCCGGCCACTTTGAACCCGCGTAGAACTCCATGTTCTGGATGCCCATGTATCCGTGCATCTTCTTCCAGTTTTCGTGCTTGCTGGGATCGACAAATACGCGATAGATACCCGGCTCGATCTCTGTTACTTCGTTGGTTTGTTCCTCGTCCACTTTGAGCTCGGGGAGCCAGAACATCCAGTCCTTGTGACCCTGGAAGCTCTCTACGTCACCAAATACCCAGTGAACCCTTGCGTCTTTAGCGCCCGGCCCGGTGACCGCTAATTCGAATAGGCTTGTCCAGCCGAGGTCAGCCGCCACCGCAGCCAGTTTCACCTCAAGTCCCAGTTCGGAGTCATTGCAGACGTAGTTCGTCGAGCCAGGCCAGAATTCCGCATATACCGACTGAAACTCGTCCAGCCACTTGGCTTTATCTCCCCGGCTGAACGAGAACCTGAGCTTCGAACACCACTGGGACGAGAAGCTTCTGTGGATAAGAAACATCGGCCTGTCGCCGGTGGAGAGCATATTGCCCATTCTGAAGATCGGACGGTTGAAATAGCGTGGGCCATCCTGGATGAAAAAGCCGCCCTCACGAATTGGAGTATAAGCCTTATCGCCAGGCTTGAGTGTAGGATGATTCGCTACATCTGCGTAGAAGAACCCGTCGAAAAGCACTCCGTCAACCTCAGGCACATAGCTGGGCACGGGCTTGTCCTGCCTCGTCTCAATGGGAATTCGCTGTAAGGCCAGACTCGAAATGTCGGGCTCGCTCGCAGCGTAGATGGTCCCTGTCGCGCTCAATACCACACAGCTTGCTATACAAACCAGAAAACTCCTCATTCCTTTGCCTCCTCGAAACACTCAACATTCTGAGACCTATCTTGCCAGCCAGCCGCCGTCCACAGCGATGGTATGGCCTGTCACATACGCGGATGCCTCCGAGGCCAGAAAGACCACTGTTCCTGCAAGGTCCTCCGGCTGGCCCCACCTCCCGGCGGGAATTCTTGAAAGCAGTTCGCGGCTCCTCACAGGGTCACTTCTAAGCGGCGCGGTGTTATCTGTGGCCATATAGCCGGGAGCTATGGCATTGACATTGATTTTGTGCGGCGCAAGTTCGGATGCGAAAAGCTTGGTCAGTCCCATCACTCCGCTCTTTGAGGCTGTGTAAGACGGAACGAGAATACCTCCCTGGAAGGACAGCATCGAGGCCACATTTATTATCCTCCCTCCTCTTCCCTGCTCCGCCATGACTCTCGCCGCAGCCTGCGAGAGAAGAAACAAGCTCTTTAAGTTGATCTCAATTACTTCGTCCCAGTCCTTCTCTGAAAACTCGAGCAGAGGCGCCCGCCTGATGATCCCGGCGTTGTTTACAAGGATGTCCAGCCCGCCTAGCTTCTCTACACCTGTTGGGACTATGCTCTCCAGAACATCTCGCCTTGTAATGTCGCCCCTTATGGTCTCACAGCGGTGGCCTCGCTTCTCGATCTCTGCCTTTGTCTGAGATGAATCTTCGAGATCGACCACCAGTACATCCGTGCCGGCCTCAGCAAGCCCTATCGCCATTGCGCGGCCGAGTCCTTTCGCCGCCCCCGTAACAATCGCCGATTTGCCGTCCAGCCTGAACATATCAGTTATCCCCATCTTCTGTATATCTCCTATAGTCGCTACATCGGCGTATAGTGCTCGAGGTACTTCTCAGGATGGGCTACCATGTCGTTAACCCGGTCGAGCACGTGCCTCACTATCGCATCGACCGCCTTTCGGCCGTAATCTTCTGATGACTTGCTTCTCACATCCTCGGACATTATAGAGAGATCGACGGAGCCGGGATAAAGAGCCATCATAAGCGACGTCTCCCATGGTCCGCCGTGGTCCCCGGCCTCAGGAAAGATATCACGGACAAGCTCATAACCCGTGAACACCCAGCCGGTAGTTCGCTGATGTTCACGCCTTCTGGCCGTCTGACGAAAAACGGACATCGCAGCTCTGGCGTGATCCAACAACGGGTAGTGTCCGGCACATACAATGATAAACCTGAACCCCAGGCTTGCTATTTGGTGAAGGACGTGAATGAGCAAATGATGGTAGTGCGTGTGCTGCTCCTGAATGGAAAACGGCATGAAGCCCGCCCCAAAGTTCTCTTCCGGCACTTCGAACACATCGGCTTTTGTCACATCCAGATGCGCTTCGGTTCGGTTTTCGCCGTAGAAAAGAGGTGGGAAGACAATACCACCCCCTCTTTTTGCGCACTCCAGCAGCAGTCCATGAGCCTTAGTTGCGTCAACTCCGAGTGTGTTGTGCGACTGGTGCCACTCCAGAGTCCCAATTGGCAGGTAGGCCACAGGAAATTGCTTCCTTCTATCCACCATCTCCGCCGGACGAAGCCACTCATATCTGACTTCCTCACCCGCTTGATGAGACATCTCGGGTGTCGCTCCCAGCAGACTCGATCCAGCAGCGCTCAGTCCAACCGCCCCCATTCCCTGAACAAGTTCTCTTCGAGTAACTCGCATCGCTGACCTGCCTTACGCTCTCTTGATCCCTTGCCTCGTAGTTTTTATGCCGAAAAGCATAATCACTGCCGCGATGGGATGCATGAATCCTGCAACTGTGAAGACTGGAACATATCCCACCCTGTCAATCACAAAACCAACCAGCCACATGATGAGCATGGCGCCAAACTGACCTGCTGATCCGGTGAAACCATAAGCGGATGCGGCCGCCCTCTTCGGGAACAGGTCGGCAGGAAGAGTAAGCAAGCTCGCAGCCCACAACTGGTGACCGAAAGCAGCTACACTTACCAGGAGCAATGCAACCATCGCACTATCGGCGCGCACAGCGAAAATAGCAGCGGGCATAAGTATCGCTGCGCTGCACATAGCCGCCTTTCTCGAAGCTATCACGGACAGGCCCTTTTTCATATAGAATGCAGCCAGCGCTCCCCCAGCGATGCTCCCTACGTCTGCCGCAAGGAACGGTATCCATGCGAATAGACCTATCTGGACCAGGCTGAAATCCCTGACATCCTTCAGGTAGTTCGGAAGCCAGAAGACGTAGAAGGTCCAGACGGGGTCGGAGATGAACCTGGCGACCATGATCGACCAGAGGCTCCTGCTCGACAGAACCTCCTTCACGACTCCCTTCCTCTGTGCTTCGGGCTCGTCCGTTTCTTGTCCGCTTCTTATGTATTCCAACTCCTCGGGCAACAGCTTAGGGTGCTTCTCCGGTGGATGGTAGAAGGCAAGCCAGAGCACGACCCATAGGAACCCAATTGCGCCTGTAAAAAGAAATGCGGCCTGCCAGCCAAACTTCAAGATGATAAAAGCCACAAGAGGAGGCGCGATTAGTGCCCCGGCCCCGGCGCCTACGTTGAATATGCCGGTAGCGACTGTTTTCTCCTTGCTCGGGAACCATTCCGCCACTGTCTTTATTGCCCCTGGGAAGTTGCCTGCCTCACCGATTCCCAAAAGGAACCTGAAGGCTGCGAAACCGAAGACGCTCCCAGCCAGGGCATGCAGCATATTGGCGATAGACCACCAGATGACGGCGAGACTGAATCCTCGTCTCGTGCCGAGCCAGTCTATGATCCTTCCGGCTACAGGCTGCATGATAGCATAGGAAAGTAGAAAAGCCGAGACTATTGTGCCGTAGTCCCGATTCGACATATTGTATATCTCCCTGAGGACCGGCGCGGCGATAGACAGCGCCTGTCTATCAAGATAGTTTATCGTAGTTGCTAGGAGCAGCAGTGTCACGATATACCAGCGAACGTTTTTCATAAAGCTTCATATCCTTTGGCGGCGACAATCAAGCAAGACTGTCCATATCTATCCAGTCCTGATCCGCGAACTCCTGGTTCTCACCGCCCATAGCCCAACAGAAAGAGTAGTTCGATGTGCCCACTCCAGAGTGGATAGACCAGCTCGGCGACAGCACGGCCTCGCCGTTTTTCATGATGATGTGCCGGGTCTCGTCCGGCATGCCCATAAGATGAAACACGCGGGCGTTCTCATCCAGGCCAAAATACATATAGATTTCCGACCTCCGCTCGTGTGTGTGGGCCGGCATTGTGTTCCAAACGCTTCCCTCCTCCAGCTTCGTCCAGCCCATGACCAACTGGCAGCTTCTGATCCCGCCTTTGTGGATGTATTTATAAATCGTTCGCACATTGACGTCCTCCGGTTTGCCCAACGGCAGCGGCTCAGCTTCGTGTATGCTCATCCTAGCTGTAAGGTAGCTGGTGTGCGCCGGGAAGCTTACGAAATAGAAGCGCGCGGGATTTGACGAATCGTCAGACCTGAACTCTATATTACGACTGCCCCTGCCTATGTAGAGAATGTCATGCGGCGACATCTCGTAGTTTTCTCCGTCAACAGCGATCACGCCTGCCCCGCCGATATTCAGCGTCCCAAGCTCTCGATTCTCCGCAAAATACCCCGAAGCAAGCTCACTGCTGGTTTCCAACACAACCGGCACATCCACAGGAACAGCCGATCCGACTATGGACCTGTCGCTGTGGCAGTAAACCATCTCACACAATCCTGGGGCAAACAAGCCCTCGACTAGAAAGTCCTTCCTTACCTCCTCCGTATTCATCCTCTCAAACCGCACCTTGTCCGGAAGGTATCGCACATCCATCTTCAATTCTCCTTAGATAGTGAAACCTTGATTGGAGCGTTGAGCCGTTGGGCGAAGCCGCTTAGATACCTGTTCCAGTCCTTTGCGTTTGAGAAATCGCCGCTCTTTGTCCAGCCGAATCCAGCGTAATGTACCAGCGGAATACCCGGCCTGGCTCTGCAGATGGCAAGGATATGGTCTCCTGTCTCCACGAAACGCCTAAAAGCAGGCTTCTGAATAACCACCCCGGTGCCCAAATCCTCAAGCTCCTTCTTGTCCGCTTCCGCCGGACCCCAAAGGCTCATCCACACTCCACCGGCATCCGTCCGCTTACTAACAAGCGGCCGTTTGACGAGGCCGATGGCGCAGTCGATCTCCTTTATTTGAGGCTCGGCTTCATATATCGTCTCAATCCTTGAAAGGTTCTGGCCGGCGTCGATGGTGATTCTTTTTGCCTCTGAGACCCTAACTCCGCCTGCGTCCCATGGAGCGTAACTTAACTGGAATATAGCTCGGATAGGCCCGTTCGCAATAATCTTATAGTCCCGAAATACGCGAGAGTGGTACATCTTCCCGTTTCTCCACACGGCGGTGCCGCCGCAGCCGCGGGAGAAGCCTACTTTGAACAGGTCAAGCCCTTCGCCGTGGTCCTCGTGATATCCGGGGTCTCCGATCTCATACCACTTGTCCAGGATCAGGTAGCGCACACGTTTTGCCCACACGTCAATCCCGCTTGCGACTCCTGTGCCTTCCTTGGCCGGGCCGTACATCCTGAAGGCTACCCTGTCGTTCTCCCAGGCCATATCGTCGAACCCTTCCACGGCGAACTTGCAGTAGACCAGCGGATCGAACTTCTCCGCGCGCGGATCATCGAGCGCCCTGACTGCGAACCTTCTGGCTTCGCGCGGCTTGAAGCTCCACTGGAACAGAAGCTCGTCCGTAGCGCCGTCGCCGTTGAAGTCCAATGTCTGAGAGACGAGTTCTTTACCAGTAACGACATCGACCACGGAGACATTCTCTGGCGAAAGATCGGGAATCATCTGCCTGAGCGCATTCCATTTGATAACAATTGTTTCGCTGGGACGCGGTATGTCGAGTGGATTTATGGCCTTTATCGCGACGCCGTCACTGCCGCCAGCCGAGAGTGCGGAGCAAAAGATGAAAGCCTGAAGCACGACCAACGATATAAACTTCATCCTATAAACACACCTCTTTTACGCTCTCCTTCTCGGCTTCCGGCAACCCGCCCTTCTGATAAGGGGCTATCCTACCCACCGCGACAAAGAGCATTATCACTGCAATAAGTGGCACTATGCCAATAAGAACGAATATCGGAGTAAAGGAGTGATACCTGGTTGTAATTAGGCCGGTAAGAGCCGTTATTATCATCCCTCCAGCTCCCGCGGATACATGAGCAAGCCCGGCAGCAGATCCCACAGCAGACTTCGGAACCACGTCTGTCGGTATGGTAAGCTGATTGGCAGACCAACTGGTGTAGCAGAAGGTAACCATCGATATCAAGAGCACTGCCGGGTAGATCGAGACAAACGGCACTATTGCGGCGGACATCATCAATAGGCCGCACGGTACCATCACAGTCTTTCTTGCCGCATTGATAGACCATCCCCTCTTGATGAGAGTACTCGAAGTCCAGCCTCCAAAGACGTTGCCGACATCCGCCATAACGAAAGAGAGCATTACGAAGAACGCCATTTTCTTCAAGTCCAGGCCCCTGTCCTGGAAGAAGTAAGTGGGAAGCCAGGTCTGGCAGAACCACCATACCTGCTCCGCGAACGTCCGCATAAGGAGCACTCCCCATACTTGACGTATCTTTATAACCTCAAGGTATGAAAGTTTCCTCGCCTCGACAGCAGGCTTCTCATCAGTCCTCGAATCCTGGATATAGGCAAGTTCCTCCTGCGTAATCCTGGGATGCTCAGAGGGCCTTCTATAAATCTTCATCCACCCGATTATCCAGAGAAAGCCTATTGAGCCTACTATGACAAACATCGCCTGCCAGCCGTATGCCAAATACAGCCAGGCGCATACCATAGGAGAGACCATTGCTCCTATTGAGCTTCCGGTGTTGAACGAGCCTATGGCAAGGCTTCTTTCTTTGGTGGGGAACCACTCCGACATTGCCTTTATGGCTACGGGGAAGTTGGCGCTCTCTCCTACGCCTAAGATGAACCTACAGAAGGCAAATCCGACGATGATGGACAGACCGGAGATAGGTAGTATGCTTTTTATCCCCTCTCCAATCGGAAGAGCAAAGGCCGTAAGCACTCCGGCGGAGCACCAGATGAACATAGAGAGCGAGTAGCCCCGCCTTGTGCCCATCCTGTCCATTAGCCAGCCCATAGGGATAGGTCCGAATGTGTAGGCAAGCTGAAATGAGAGCACTATCAGCGCAAGATGCGCATTATCCATGTGATAGAGCTTGCCGATCACAGGCTGGGTGCAGTTCCAGGCCATCCTGTCGAGGTAGTTGATGATGGTGGCGATGAAGACAAATCCGAGAATATACCACCTGAGATGCCGTATCTTTTCCAACCGAATTCCCTTTCACGCTCTAACAACGCGCAGCCGGCCTATGGAAGTCCGCGGCTTAAAAAAACATCCTTCCTTGCGCTCTCCGTCGGTGTTCGTCGAGCTGCGAGGTGTCTCTTTCCTGTCTCCGAAAGCATAGCTGTGGTTATCGGATTAACCAATAAGCAGTATAGCCGAGTCTTTTAAAACTGTCAAGCAAGAGGCGTACTTAGTTCCGCCGTTCGCAAGTCCGGTGACGTATTCTGTGGGGTTGAGTGTTTAGTGTTGAGGGTTGAGTGACAGGGACCTTCCCTTCTCTCAACACTCAACACTCAACATTCAACCTTCAACCTTGAACAGCCGGTCGAATCCCTGATAATGAGTTCCATCGGCTTGCAGATCGACTTCGGTTTGAACCGCGCGTCCTTTCTCATTTGAACGAGGGTGTCAACGGCAGTTTCTGTTATTCCCGGAAACGGCACAGCAACGGACGTAAGTGTGGGACGGATGTAAATGCCCTCTCTATGCGCTCCGTAACCGGCGACCGAGAGTTCGCGGGGAACCCTGATGCCCATGTCTTGCGCGGCGGCAATCGCGCCAATAGCGATATAGTCGTTCATACCGATGACTGCTGTTACATCCGGCCTTCTTGCAAGAAGCGATTTGATCCCTTCGTAACCATTCTCGAACTCCGCACTCCCGATTTCCTCTATGATCCCACCATCATAATCGATGCCGGCCTGGGATAGAGCGGCCCTATAGCCTGCCAGCTTGCGGCTGCTCGATCTCCACCGTTTGGTCGTCTCCACAAGCACCGCAATGCGCTCGTGTCCGAGTGACAGAAGATGTTCAGTAACGAGTCTGAAGCCCTGTTCCCTGTCGGCAGTCACACTCACGATATCATCCGTTCCTGACGGAAGGAGGTCAACGATCGGAAGTCCTGTTGCGGCAAGATCTTGAAGTCTGCCTTCCGGGAAATTGTCGGAGTCCCACTGCAGAAGCAGCCCAAAAGGTTTGAGTGAAGGTATATCTTCGAGAAACGTCAGAGCCTCCTGGTCCTCGGAAGCCACATGGACTATAGTGTGCAGCCCTTTCCTGGCTGCTGCGCGCGTTATGGAAGTCGTCATCTCAGCCTGGGCTGAAGCTAGTGTCCATGTGACCGCAAGAAGCACTACGGTGTCGGTGTAGCCGCGCTTAAGGGCAATGGCGAGCGAGTTGCCCGAATAGCCGAGACTCTTTGCTGCGGCAAGCACCCTTCTCTTGGTCTCGGGACTTATTCTGTCCGCGTGCTTGCTATTTGAGATTACGTATGACACCGTGGCGGGCGATACCCCGGCCTCACGGCCTACATCTTCAAGTGTGGGCTTTTCCTTTTGCAAAGCTGTTGACCCTCTAAGATTCGTGCTTCGGGCAGAAGTAGCCCGATAGCGGCAAGGCAAGTATATCTATTCAGTAGCTTGAATGTCAAGTGTTTTGCTACCGGTGTGCGTATGACGGCGCTCGGACGCAAATTTTTTCTGTGGAGCGAAGAATTACGGTTGACAACCGGCAAAAACTGTGGTATATTCCGCGTGGTTATCCCATTAACTTTGCCGTCGATCCTCCACTCTCATCAGTCGTCCAGATGATAGCATCTGAAAGGAAAAAGGTTGTAAGGAGTACAATCTTGAACATCCCTATCTGCCGTCGCTTTGCTCACGCTTTGATCCCAGCAATCTTCCTATCAATTACAATGATGGTACAGGTGGCGCGCTCTGCTGACGCACAGGATAATTCTTCGTCAGCCGTCGGATTGCCTCTCACAATCTCGCTTGATGGTGAGTGGGACTTCGTCTATAAGCCAGAACTCAGTATGAGCGGTTCTGCTCCTCAACTTCCGGTGGAACAGGACTATGCCTATCGAGTGAAGATGACGGTGCCCGGCTACTGGGATGACAACCATGAAAAAATCAAGGCAGCATTGCCGATGTGGACGGCCGCCCGGCTTTACTTCCCGAATTTCCGCAAAGGCTGGAGCAGGGACACTACGGCCTGTCCCAACCTTCTGGGCGTTGGCTTCTACAAAAAGATGATCGACATCCCGGCGGACTGGAAGAGCCGCTCAGTCACACTTTACGTTGGTGGGGCAAGGAGGTACGCCTGGGTGCTTTTGAACGGCGAACTTGTTGGCAATATGGCGTGCTACTTTCTGCCTTATGAGTTCTCTCTTGACAAGTGGATCAAGCCGGGACATGTGAATGAGCTGATTATTGTCGTGAGCAATCTTCGTCTCGAGACGTCCGGCTATGATGCCGATACTGCTTATGCTTACGGACTGGCTGCAGGTCCGTATCGCCCTGTATCGCTGAAGATCAGCGGAACAGCCAGAATAGCGGACTGCTATATACGCCCACTGGAAGACAATAAGAAGCTCTCCTGGAGCGTGGAGATAGATGGAGATATTGTACAGAATGTATCTCTGGCCTGGAGGATAAAAAGCTTGGACGGCAGGGTCACTCTGGGAAAAGGAATAAGTGCGGTTGAAGACAAAACCACTGTGTGGACGACAGATACGTTCGGTATGAAGCCCTGGTCGGACAACTACCCGAACCTCTACAATGTCGAGGTAACTCTCAAAGACGGCGGACAGACGCTGGACAGCATCTCGCAGAGGTTCGGAATGCGGACGGTCAAGGCCGCAAACAGGAAGCTGTATCTAAACGGGCGGCCTGTCATGCTGAGAGGCACGTGTGAGTGCGCCTATTATCCTGAGACAACCAATCCTCCTATGGACGTTGAATCCTACCGGTTTATGATCCGCAGGCTAAAGGAAACGGGCTTCAACTATCTCAAGCTGCATACTCACGTGCCGTCTGAGGAGTATATGCGGGCTGCCGATGAGCTTGGTGTGATGCTGCAGGTTGAACTGCCGAGCGGGCTTTCGAGAAAAGACCAGGATACAAAGGAGAAGTGGACAACTGATGGCAAGGCTGCCTGGCGCCTGGTTGATAGCGGAGGGAAGGTCTATGCCAAGGGAGTTCTGCCTGCTGGAGAATACGGAACGCTTTACAAGATGCAGGAGTACTACATGGGCCGGATTACATTGGTCGGGGCAGTTGAGTTCACTGTCCCTGAACTGACGCGGCCCGCGAATGGTGGGAGTGTGGTTCTGCTGGGGACGGAGCCATTTCCGACGCTGCGGACCTACTTCAGCACAACCACGACCGGCAGGGCGGAGGGCAACGTGGCCACAGTCATAGTGGACCACCCGGTAATGCGCGGCTTCCCCCACGATGGCTGGTGTGATTGGCAGTTCTACTCCATGCTGGAAGGTGGCAGCGCGGTCGTGTTCAACGATGTGGACATCCCTTTCGAGCCGGTCGTTGAAGTGGTCAGCTCATTCAAGTACATACGAAAGCAGTCCAGCTTATTCGAGCTTGCAGTTGGAAAGGGTAAGCTCATTGTCTGCACGATGAAGCTGGACCTCTCAGATCCTGCCTCAGCGTACTTGCTGGACCGTGTCCTTTCTTATGCTGAGAGTGAAGAGTTCAAGCCGTCGCAGAGAGCCTCTGCACGTGAGCTGCTGCGACTCCTTGGAGCCGACCTTGGCGAGATTAGTATTCACGAGACGGACTATGCTGACGATCCGCAGCGCAGGTGACTGAAGACCAATTTCAATGCGGTGCTGCAAGCGCTTTGACCAGAAGTTGCCCTACCTCTTCAGCCGGGGTGGATTCCGTGCCGATGGTGGCGTTCTGCGAGCAGCCAAGCAGGTTATAACATCCTGACGTAAAGTTGAAGTCGCTTGTGGTACCCGCTATAATTAGCCTCCGTGGAGCGACCGCGGCGGCGATTTCAGGCAGATCGGCGAGACGCCTGATGTTACCGACCCATCCCACGGGTTTCCATTCGGGATAGGTCTTATCGTCCTGGTACGTCGGTCCCAACTCGCTGCAGACCACGACAGAAGCGCGAGGCTCGAGCGCGCCCGCGAATAACGCTGTCCGCCCGGCAGCGCCGAGGCCGACAATCGCCGTGCGCGAGACGTCAACATCCGGCCTTTCTGAGAGAACATCCAGACATGCCCGCAGGTCTGTCAAAGCCATGCCGACATCGGGTCTCCCCCACATTATGCCGTCAACTTTCCACCCCCACTGCATCTGCTCATTTGTCGGAGCGAGCTCACCCGTCAGCCTCACGTCTGGAGCCAGCACTGCAACGCCGCTCTCAGTAAGTTTTCTCACAAGATCGACATTCTTTTCGACAAGCCCGCGCTTGCCGTCGGGATGCAGCAGGACCACAAGAGGATGCTTACCTGAGCGGTCGGGCACAAACAGCGCGGCAGGCACATCTATCTCCGGCTCGCTTCTCACCCGCAGCTTTTCGGCTCGCATTCCTGATATACTGGTCGGTTCCGGCGACCCGACCATCTTACCGCGGACCGGCACATCCCCAAGGAGTTTCGCCAGCCCGGATCGAAGCCGTTTCAGGTACGCCGTTGCCTCTGTCGCGCTTCCCAGTACAGGAGGCTTTGCATGGAACTTTGACGCATATTCGTAGACTGGATCGACTCCCCGGGAACCCGGCGGAGTTATGTCAAGGGACTTCAGTGTTTCCACCGTCTCTGTTTGAACCTGGGATTCGATCACTGCGTTCGGGTACTCCTGGCCCTTCAGCCACCTGTCGAAGAACGCGTACATAGCCTCCCGCATCGGCTGATTGTAAGTATGTCCGAGGTCCCACTGCAGCGCGTCTGCCCGGTCCGCCGCGCCATATAGCGAGTAGAGCTTCTTGATCTCTTTGAACTCCTCTTTAGGAAACCGATTCGTCCAGTCGCCAGTGACCGTCAAGAAAAGCACCGGTTTGGGAACAAAGATCCCAAGCAGGTGCTGCTCGTCGGCGCATTCAAGTAAATCAGTCGCCCAGTTGCAACTGCAGTGGCCGAAGTCGGGAGAGAGGATGTGCCGGAAGAAGCTGGGGCCGACCACGGGGACAGCCGCGGTTATGCGGTCATCGAGCGCCATCATCCACATAGTCTGAATCCCGCCACCGGACGCGCCGGTGCACCCAACGCGAGTCATATCCGCCTCAGGCAGGGTCTCGAGGAAATCCAGCGCCCGCATGTTGTTCCAGGCCTGAAGAGCGATGGAAGTGAATCCCGATAGGAACCACTTATGCCCCACGTGCTGGCTGTCAACTGCCAGCGCTACATAGCCGCGTTTCGCATGGACGATGCACCTGGTCTGCACCAAGTCCTCTCTTGCGCCGTTTCCCCAGTGCCCGTGCGGGTTCAAGATCACCGGGTGCTTGCCCGGCTTCTTGGGCAGATAGAGATAGCCCGACGCATATACCTTGGGCCAAGTCTGCCAGTATACTCTCTTTACGACGTAATCACCTTTGTCCAGAATACCGCCATATTGCACGTTCAGAGGTATCTGCTCAGGCAGTGGATCGAGCCCGATTGCCTGCAGAACCTGCTTGCGTATCTCGAGACGCCTCTTGTCCCACTCCCGCTTGGAATTACATTTCAGGTGCCCAAGCGGAGTCATTCTTTCAAAATACTTCTCGAGCATTGTCTTCTTTTCTTGAGCATCTTTCAGCACATCTGTCTCGTGCCTGGGGTTTTGCTCCTCTGCCGCAAGTGACACGGCGAAGAGAAGAAACAACGACGCGAAGGCCAAGAGCCACGCGCGAAGAAGCGCCTTTCCTGCAACCTGTGAAACCATGCTCGTCTCTTTCATTGCCTCCAAACCCAACTTATTCACGAGCATCAGCAGGCTTCGGCAGACAAGCAGTCCGAAGCAACTGCTGATGCTTGATCCGGGCTAATCCTTGCTACAGCCTATTTCTCCTGCTTGACCCGTGGATCGTTCGTAATATCGGTCTCATGGATGCTCATCTCTCCAAAGTCCGAACTGATAAGGCTTGCAAACTTGCTCGCAGTCACTGTATGCTTCGGCGCAAACGTGTCCCCGGATGCGTACATCAAGATGCTGTCGAGCATACAGATGGATGCGGGGTCAGACAAATTGAGGTTCATCGTGCACACCAGCAGCCTGCCACGGCCCACACCCAATTCGAACAGGTTGGACTGTTTTCTTATGTATTTGAAGGAACTGACGACGTCGATAATCGGATCAAACGGCAGCTCGGTATCATTGAAGACGACAGCACTCCCGCCGGTCAGCATAGAGTAGAACTGCCAGTCGCAGTAACCATCGTTGGGAATTGCCTGCGTGATTGGATGGTCTGCTATGACCGTAGCCAGATTTCCCTCTGCGCGGCCCGTAGGGCAGGGGGCGAAGCTGGTTGGCAGTGTGGCAAAAGGCTTGACGCCGAGCAGCACGAGTCTGCCTCCCCGGTGCACATACTTTAGCCCGATCTATTCATGAGCGCGGAAGCCGGCCCGTAAATGGGCGTATTTCCGCGGGTTCTGGGACTAACTGAGGCTGCATCCAGACCTGCATAGTCCCAAATGGTGCGAGTTCTCGATTTGTA
>JACPPP010000059.1 GCA_016190935.1 Armatimonadota bacterium
GTAGAGGTTAGAGGTCAGAGGTTGGAGGTTGGAACCTGTTCCCTTCTAACCTCTAACCTCCAGACTGGCCCGTCTCGCGCCGGGCCTCATGCTGAGCCTGTCGAAGCATGCCGCACGTCCCCGTGCGGTGCCTCCGGACCTCAAACCCTCCCCAAGGATCTGGAATTACCTTGAGAAAAAACTCCTGTTCCATTGTTTAAGCATGCTCACACTCCAGAATACAAAGATGAGCGCTGCTAAGACCAAAGAGACAAGGGCTTCAGTGTGTGCCAACCTCCAGCCTTTTACCAGCCAGTCTTCCTGCGTCTCCAGAAGTAATGACGCGATAAGCGCTCCACAAATTGGGGTAATCTCCTTCGCGATAGTCTCTTTCCGGTAGGACAACCACGACCTGTCTTCGTGAATCGCCTTTCTGAGTCCGGCCAACGATGGTAACCAGGCAGGGACTGTTGATCGGTATACCCGATAAGTCTCTGGCCACTTCTTCGCCAATATACGTTCTTCGCCACGGACTGCAATCGCATGAGCTACACAGAAAACTACTGCAAACCCGGTCAAGAAAGCAGCGTTGCCGATGATAACGCACAACCCCAATCCTATTAGAAAGCTTCCGACATACATCGGGTTCCGCACTACCGCATACGGACCGCTGGTGACAAGGCCAACATTAACCAGCTTCCAGTTGCGAGATAGGATACGTATGACCAAACCGAATGTCACTATCAAGAAGCCCACAACATCAATTGACTCATCCACTAATTCAGACCCGCCTACAAACCGCGGGTGTACAAACGCGGCGTACGCAATCGCCAACGGCGCGTACGACAACCAATTGGCTTTGGACCGGGACATAGAACAATGATCCTCCTAAGCTCAGATATTATAGCTTACCATTAAAGCGCTAACCGAACAAGCAGCGCCCTCAAACCGGGTGGCATACGGCGTGTCTCAAAAAAACAAGCGAATCGTTTCGCGGAGGCCGTTCTTGGGAATAAGAACTTGACAATAATAGACTAAGGTGTTATTATGCGAATACCATAACATCCAGTGGTGCAAATGGCTGTAAGGCTGCTCGTGAGGGGGAACAGAGATGAGGCTGGATAAGTTAACGATCAAAGCTCAGGAAGCCGTACAGGAAGCTCAGGATATAGCCGATCAGCACAACAACCAGCAGATCGACGTGGAGCACCTGCTGCTGGCGCTCGTACGCCAGGAGGGCGGCGTGGTCTCGCCGGTACTCCAGAAGCTGGGGGTCAGGCCGAATCTGGTCGCGCAGCAGGCCGAAGAGGAGATCGGGCGCATACCGCAGGTTTCGGGGGCCGTCGCGGGCGGAGCTTACATATCCCCCCGGCTGAAGTCCGTGCTTGATGAGGCCTGGCAGGAGGCCCAGAGGCTGAAGGATGAATACCTCAGCACGGAACACCTTCTGCTTGCTATATCCGGGGATACCGGGGCCGCCGGACGTATCCTGAAAAGTCACGGCGCGAATAAGGATTCCGTCTACAAAGCTCTAGCCGAAGTTCGAGGCGGGCAGAGGGTGACCGACCAGAACCCGGAGGAGAAGTACCAGGCGCTGGAGCGATACGGCCGCGATCTAACGCAGCTTGCGCGAGATGGCAAGCTCGATCCGGTCATTGGAAGGGACGATGAGATCCGCCGCGTCATCCAGGTGCTCTCCAGGAGGACTAAGAACAACCCCGTAATTATCGGAGAACCCGGCGTCGGTAAGACGGCCATCGTCGAGGGACTGGCCCAGCGGATAGTCTCGGGAGATGTGCCTGAGGGTCTGAAGAACAAGCGGGTCGTCGCGCTCGATATCGGGAGTCTCATCGCCGGAACGAAGTACCGCGGCGAGTTCGAGGACAGGCTGAAGGCTGTGCTGAGAGAGATCGCTGAGGCCGAAGGGGAAATCGTGCTCTTCATAGACGAGCTTCATACAATAGTCGGCGCTGGCGCGGCGGAGGGCGCTGTCGATGCGGCGAACATGCTTAAGCCGATGCTTGCAAGAGGCGAACTCAGGGCTGTCGGCGCAACTACGCTCGACGAGTATCGCAAGCACGTGGAGAAGGACGCTGCGCTTGAGCGGCGATTCCAGCCGATAATTGTGGGCGAGCCCGATGTTGACGACACCATAGCGATCCTGCGCGGGCTGAAGGAGCGCTACGAGGTCCACCACGGTGTGAGAATAACAGACTCGGCAATCGTGGCCGCTGCAGTGCTCTCACATCGTTACATATCCGACAGGTTCCTGCCGGACAAGGCGATAGACCTTATCGACGAGGCCGCCTCAAGGCTCAGGATCGAGATAGACAGTATGCCAACCGAGATCGACGAGGTCGAGCGGCGCATTCGACAGCTTGAGATTGAGAGACAGGCGCTCCGGCCCGCAGGGGAGACCTCCTCTGCTGGGGAGGGATTTCAAATCCCTCCCCAGCGGGGGGTAGAAGAGCGTCTCGCCAAGCTGGAACAGGAGCTTGCGGAGCTGAGAGAGCGGTCTTCCGAGATGAAGGCGCACTGGCAGAACGAGAAGCAGGCAATCAGCCGGATACGCGAGACCAAGGAGCAGATCGAGCACGCAAGGCAGGAGGAACAGAACGCAGAGCGTTCCGGCGACCTCGGGAAGGCCGCGGAACTGAGATACGGCGTGCTCCTCAACCTTCAGAAGGAGTTCGAAGAACAGAACCAGCGGCTTGCGGAGCTTCAGAAGACACAGAAAATGCTCAAGGAAGAGGTGGACGAGGACGACGTCGCCGAGGTAGTCTCTAAATGGACCGGCATTCCGGTCTCCAGGATGCTCGAAGGTGAGATACAGAAGCTGATACGGATGGAGTCGAGGCTTGAGGAGAGAGTTATCGGCCAGGAAGAGGCTATAGTGGCGGTTTCAAACGCGGTGCGGCGCGCAAGGGCGGGGCTTCAGGACCCCAACCGGCCGATCGGCAGTTTCATTTTCATGGGCCCGACAGGCGTCGGTAAGACTGAGCTTGCGCGTGCGCTGGCGGAGTTCTTGTTCGACGATGAGCGGGCGATGATAAGGCTCGACATGTCCGAATATCAGGAGCGGCATGCCGTTGCAAGACTTATCGGCGCGCCTCCGGGCTACGTCGGCTATGAGGAGGGCGGACAGCTCACGGAGGCAGTGCGGCGGAGGCCGTATTCTGTAGTACTGTTCGATGAGATAGAGAAGGCTCATCCGGAGGTGTTCAACGCGCTTCTGCAGATACTCGATGACGGCAGGATGACCGACGGTCAGGGCCGCACCGTGGACTTCAAGAACACGGTCATCATCATGACCAGCAATGTGGGAAGCGACGTCATCAGGGAGCATCGTATAAAAGGCTCTCGGTTGCGGACGGAATCCAACGAGGTTGCGGCTGAAGGCGAGATGCGAAATGCGGTTCTCGAAGCCCTGCGGCTCCATTTCAGGCCGGAGTTTCTGAACAGGATCGACGAGATAATCATCTTCAACTCGCTTTCCAAGGAGCACATCAAGCAGATTGTCGAGATCCAGCTTGGGCATCTCAGGAAGCGGCTTGCGGAGAAGAAGATCAAGATCGAGCTTACTGATCGGGCCAAGGAGCGGCTGGCCGAGGAGGGTTACGACCCTGTGTATGGCGCGCGGCCTCTGAAGCGTGCAATCCAGCGGGAGATCCAGGACCCGCTTGCACTTGCCCTTATCGATGGCCGGTTCAAGGAGGGCGACAAGATCGTTGTGGACGCCGGGGCAGACGGCAAGATGATCTTCGAGAGAGCCGGTGAGCCCGTGCCCGCGGGATAATGCGTTTTTCGCACGGAGCATATCCACAGGACGCCAGGTTGTGTGCTATAATCTATCAGACCTGCACCAAGGGGGGAGCCCAAATCGAAGCCCAAGCGCTACGACCTGTGGAGATACATATCGACTCCAACGGGGAACTTCAGTTAGATATTGCCGCTTGCCTAAAAGAAGGCGTCTCAAGCACGGAACGGACTGCGCTCCTGGAGAGCTACAGCGACAAGCTCAAAGTGAATCCTGCGCTGACGCGCGCTCTCGTCTCTTTCCAGGCTAATAAGAGCGTCCCGTTTTACCGTTGGCTAAAGTACAAGGAAGCCTTTTCTTCAGAGTTGGTCCGCTATATCCTGAGACTTTTCGGACCCACTTCAACGAAGGTTCCAAAGGTTTTGGACCCTTTCTCAGGAGCGGGCACAACACTGACGACCGCTGCAAAAGAGGGGTGGGAGGCCGTGGGGATAGAACTCCTGCCGGTCGGGGCCGCAGCGAGTCGAGCCAGACTTAGGGCGGACACCGTGGATGTCAGTGCGTTCGAGGCCCAGCTAGAACGGCTAGTTGATTACTTGCCGTCTGCGCCGGCCCCGGACGCATTTCGCTTTCCTCATTTAAAGATTACTTACCAAGCTTTTCCGGCGCTTACGGAACAATATATGGCCTCGTACAAAGCATTTGTTAACGAGATAGCCGACGACGATGTGCGGTTTCTGTTTTGGTTCGCTTGTCTTTGCGTCCTTGAAGACGTGAGCTATACACGCAAAGACGGCCAGTATCTCCGCTGGGACTCTCGATCTGCCAGGCAACTAAAGTCCAACTTCCACAAAGGCGTTATCCCAGAGTTAAGACAAGCGATCATTAGCAAGTTGAGCCAGATGCTTGAAGATATCAAACAACGTAACGGAGGAAGTGTAGTCCAGAACGTCGAGATCATTGAAGGTTCCTGCCTTGATGAGCTACAGCGCTTGCCTGATGGCTACTTCGATTTGATTGTTACCTCGCCTCCCTACTGCAATCGCTACGATTACACCAGAACATATGCGCTCGAACTCGCCTATTTGGGATATGACGAACAGAAAGTGAAGACGCTGAGGCAGGCGCTGTTGTCTTGCACGGTAGAAAACAAAACCAAGCGCGAGCGATTATGGCGTGAATACAGAGGGCGCAATCAATTAGACCGTTTTCAGGCTGCTTCACGCGCATTCACAGACCAACGCGCGCTCCAAGAAGTCCTGGCAATCCTTTACCAGTCGCGGAACAAGGGACTTCTCAACAACGACAACATTCCTAATATGGTGGAGAATTACTTCTTCGAAATGAGCCTGGTTATACACGAGTGCGCTCGTGTTCTTGCACCGGGTGGTCATATGGTCATGGTTAACGATAACGTTCGCTATGTGGGAGAAGAGGTGCCAGTCGATCTGATACTTTCAGATTTCGCGACTGCGGCCGGACTTTCGGTTGACAACATATGGGTGCTGCCCAAGGGCAAAGGGAATAGCAGTCAACAGATGGGACAGCATGGAAGACAAGAGTTGCGCAAAGGTGTCTATGTCTGGTCCAGGCCGCGCTGAAGGAGTTGTATGACGGAACCAAAGCAGTACACGGATGACCTGCGGAAAGTTAGATCACTGCTGATAGTCACATCGCTCCAAAGACGCAGAGATCTGAAGGCGCGCAGAATTATAGAGGAATTCTCGCAGCCTCTCGTGTGGGAGCCTCTGGCCGACAAGATGATCGACTCGGGAGTATGGAAGTACGTCGTGGAAGAGCGAAAGTATGATCCGAAACTCGTTTTCTGTCATCCCGAACTGCTTCTGCATAATCCAACGGTAAGTTTATACTACCGAGGGCTGTGCTGCCTTTCGCTGAAGGCCGCTAATGATTACGTCAAGGGCGTAAAGTCGATTGAGGAAAATGGAAGATCTCTGACTCCAAAGAAGGCTCTTCAGATTGCTTGCATATATAACACTTTCATCTGTTCCATCATAAACAATACCACAGAGTGGACCTTGGAAAACGGATATCGGAACATCATCGCTACGATGGGTATTACACTTGACGGTGTGATGCGAAACAAGATTGGAGACATAGCTGAGGACCGCATACGGACGCTCGTTCTTGAATGGTTAGTCGAGCACAAACTCATCACCGATCCCCGGGTGACACAGAGCCAGTTTTCAGAGAAACCTCCGAAAGAGTGTTTGCTTGTGAACGATGTCATCATGTGCTTCGGTTCGGAGCCAGATATTGCGTTTAGCAGGACGGGAGATTTTCTGGCGATTGTCGAGATAAAGGGAGGCATTGATCCTGCCGGCGCCCTGGAGCGGTACGGCGCCGCTACGAAGTCTTTTCTACACGCGACACGCATGAGTCCCCGTTGTAGGAATTTCTATCTCGCTGCTGCCTTCACCACTGAACTGGAGAGACGTATTGGCGACGATCGCCTTGTAGAGCGAACGTTTGACGTCATCGAGATATTAGAAGATGAAAATGTCCGCGAGCAGTTCTTCCTGGAGCTATTCCACCACACATTGCGGATCATTTGAACAGAACCCAAACGCGGCCAGAAGCAACGCTCCCACGGGACAGAAATAAAGAACATCCGTTCTCTTGACAGCGTCGAATTGCTATGCTATATTCAAGTAGTTTATCGAATACTTGAGTAAACCTGCGATGAACGCGAACAGGAAATTTAAAGACTCTATTTACGAACAGTTCGCCAGGATTAGCAAGGCCCTTTCGAGTCCGAAACGGTTGGAACTGCTGGACTTGCTGTGCCAGGCGGAGCGCAGTGTTGAACTGCTGGCAAAACTCACGGGTCTCTCGGTGGCAAACGCCTCTCAGCATCTGCAAGTGCTTCGCTCGGCTCGGCTCATCGAAGCCGAGAAACAAGGATTGTTTGTCATCTATCGTCTTGCCGACGAGCAAGTGCGTGATCTGCTGTACGCATTAAGAGGGCTGGCGGAGAAACGACTGACGGAAATCGAACACACTACTCGCCAGTTTCTGGAAAACCATCCCGGCCTGGAGCCGGTTGATCGGGATACTCTGCGCGAACGAGTGCGTTCGGGCGCCGTCACGTTGATCGATGTAAGACCCACTGAGGAATACCTTGCCGGCCATATCCAGGGAGCCAGATGCATCCCTCTGGATGAGTTGGAGAAGCATCTGGACAGACTGCCGAAAGACCAGGAGATAGTAGCCTACTGCAGAGGCCCCTACTGTGTGCTGGCGGTGGAGGCCGTGGAAAGACTGAGAGCCAGGGGATTCAAGGCATTTCGTCTTGAAGACGGCGTTTACGAATGGCAGTTACTCGGCTTACCCATCGATGCTGAGTCACCTGCGGCGTGATGCCTAACCCGGCGGAGCCGCAACCAATTTAATCACGACAACACGAAACTTACGAAAACACTAAAGAAGGGAAGGCTTTAGCTACGGAAACACTGAAGACGGGTGCTAGGTGTTGGGTGTTAGGTGTTGGAAAAGCCATCCCTAACCCAACACCCAGCACCTAACACCCAACACCTCTTCTGTTCCTTTCGTGGTTTCGTGATTGATAAGCTGTGCGTTATCAGTATAGGAGGAGTACATGAATGTCGCAAGTTAACGTTTGCCGGCTGGCAGCGGGGATGCTGCTCGCAATGCTTGTTGCCTGGCCGATTTCCTCAGCCCACGCCGGTCGGCTGATCGCTACACCCTACGCTGAGACCCTGCCGGCAGGGAAAGCCTCCCTGTGGCAGTTTGCTCTGCACGAGAGCCGGACAACCGACAACTGGAGGACGCTTAACCGTCTGGATATTGGTCTGAGCGACCGTGTGGAACTGGGGATTTTCGTCATAAATCCCCGTGACGGTCGCACGGATACGTGGGTCAATTTGCAGTACCGGCTGAACAAAGAGACGAAGGGAATGCCGGTGATGTCTATCGGTGTCTGGGATGCCGCTCGTATTGATAAGTTCAGCGGCCGACGGACTGGTGGATCTTTTTTTGTTGCTACCGGCAAGACTCTCAAGCCCACCCTGGGGCAACTTACGCCGGAATATCTCAAACTCAGTCTGGCGGCGGGAACCAACCGTTTGAACGGGCTGTTCGGAGGGATAGATCTCCGATTCACGAAGGAAACAGGCGTCTTCGTCGAGTACGCCCCTACTAACATACGGCTGCCGAAGAGCAAGTCGGTAGACGTGGGCCTCTACCACTGGCTTACCCCGCAATGGCGCGCGCGAGCCTCCTGGATGGGCGGGAATCCTATGTTGGACGTATTCTACACGTGGACTATCAGCAGCTCGCGGTTTCAAAGCAGCAGTCGGGGATAAGCAAGGAGTGAGAGCGTAGTATGACGGAACGAATTGTGCGCTTTGCTATCAGACGGCCGAGGGTCGTTATCTGGACGGTTGTTGGGTTGTCCATATTCTTCGGCTCCCAATTCCCGAAGATTAAGACGGATACCGACCCGAAGCATATGCTTCCCGCAACTTCGCCCGTGCGAGTCAACAACGACAAAGTGGAGGAGCGGTTCGAACTGCACGCCGACTGGATCGTCCTGGGCATAGTGAACGGGTCCGGTGTTCTGAATCGCAATACCCTCTCCAAGATAGCACGCCTCACCGACGATGTGACGCGTATCCCCGGTGTGATTGCCTACGATGTTGTGAGCTTCACCACCGCAGACAATGTGCTGGCAAAAGGCCAAGACCTCTATGCCCGACCTCTGATGGAGACGGTACCCGCTACGAGCGGTGAAATAGCTGCCCTGCGAAGCTGGCTGTATGAAAACCCTATGTTCGTGGACCGACTGATCTCCAAGGATGGGAAAGCGACCGCCATATACGTGCCCATCGAAAAGACTGCAAACGGCAAGGTCATCGCAGACAGGATTCGCGCGATCCTCGACAAGGATCCCAAGGATGGGAACGGCGACCGTTTCTACCTTGCCGGCGATCCGGTTGCGCGGGATACATTCGGTGCGGAGATGTTCAAGCAGATGGCCGTCTTCTCTCCAATAGCAGGGATGGTGATGTTCGTTGCATTGCTGCTCATGTTCGGCACCTTCATCCCCGTCATTGCTTGCATGGCCGTCGCGATGGTATGCGTCATCTGGGCTATGGGCGGAACCGTCGGCCTGGGGATACCGATCCACATCATGAGTTCGATGAGTCCGGTGTTCCTCATGGCCATTAGCACAGACACCGTGCACATTTTCAACGAGTTCTACTTCCGGTTCAAGGAGACCGGCGACAGGGAGAGTGCGATTCTGGACACCATGCGTGTTGTCGGACGCCCGCTCATCTACACCGACCTGACAACGGCGGCTGCGTTTGCATCGCTTGCGGCGGGGCACATTATCCCGGTGCGCGTCTTCGGCCTGCTCGTGGCTTTCGGCACACTGGTTCTTCTGTTGATGAGCTTTACTTTGACTCCTGCGCTGCTTTCCCTGCTCAAGCCGGAGCGGCTGAGAGCGCTCACAACGCACGAGGATCTGGCGGAAAGCCGCACATCCCGATGGCTGGCCGAGCTGGCGCGGTGGAGCATCTATCGAAGCCGATCAGTGGCGATTGTGGGAGTCTTACTGCTGATCATCTCGCTTGTGGGTATCCAGCGCATTCGGGTGAACAACAACATGGTCGAATGGTTCAAGTCGCGCAGCGACGTCCGAGTTGCGGACAGGACGATCAACCGGAAGTTGGGGGGTACCGCGACTGCTTACCTGGTAGCGCAGGCGGACGAGGAAGGGGCAGTCAAGCATCCCGATATTCTGAGACGCATAGAGGAGATGCAACGGGAGTTGGAGAAGTCGCCACTGGTAGGAAAGACCACTTCCATTGTGGATGTCGTTAAGCGCATCAATCGCGTTATGCACGAGAATGACCCTAAATACGAGGTTATCCCGGATTCTGATAACGTTGTGGCACAGTACCTCTTGCTTTTCAGTATGGTCGGCAAGCCGCGCGACCTGAACAACTTCGTTGACTATCCGATGCGGCAGGCGAATGTGTGGGTGCAGTTGAAGACCTGGGACGCCGTGGCAATGCACACAGTTATGAAGCAGGTCGCAGGCGGCACAGGAGTCGATGATGCGATCAGCATCAAACCTGCGGGCACTGCGTACTTCAATCTCGTGTGGAACAACGAGGTCCTGTGGGGAATGCTCTACGGGTTCATCTTGTCTTGTGTGTTGGTGCTCGTTCTAATGGCGCTGTGCTTCCGTTCTCTTCGCTGGGGGTCAGTGGCCGCTCTGCCGCTGCTTTTCACCATCCTGGTCATCTATGGGTTCGTCGGCTTCGTCGGGAAGGACTTCGACATGCCGATCTCCGTCCTCTCTACGCTCTCGCTGGGTCTGGCAACAGACTTCGCGATTCACTTCATTGGGCGCTTTCGGCAGCGGCGAGCGGAACTGGGCGGGAACCCTCCTCTGGATGAGGTATTGGTCTGGACGGTCGCCCGCCCGGGCAAGGGAATTGTTCGCAACGCGATACTGTTCGCACTTGGCTTTTCGGTCATGATCTTCGCGGCCTTGACTCCCTACATAACCGTAGGGTTATTCATGGCAGCGATCATGCTGCTCAGCGCGCTGACGACGCTGGTATATCTGCCGGCGCTGGTGAAGCTGTGGCAAGGATGGCTCTTGAAGAAAGACGTTGCGGAAGGGAGGTGATGAAGTCGTGGAAACATTGTTGTATACAGTGAACCTTATAATACACAACCTGCTCTTAGTCGCCTGCGCCGCCGCACCCTTCTATCAACTGCGGATGGTAAACAAGAGGGCAACTTTCGGAAAGCGGATCATCTATGAATACGATAAGTCGATAGAAGACCTGCTCAGTGTGCAGCCGCGGCTGTGCTTCTGGTTTATCGTGGGGCTGATCGTCACCGGATTCGCTTTTCCCCTGATTTATTACGGCTTTCACGGCGAGTGGCAGCAGCGGTCAATGCTCGTCTATGCGGCGCTGTCTGTCAAGACGATCCTTGTGTTCATAGGTTTCGGAATCGTCAACTACGGCATGTTCGTCATCGACCGCCAGATTCAGAGCATGTTCCGGCAGTTCAGCCCGGAAGTCCAGCCACCTCAGGACCAACTCGACAGGTTCTTCGCGCTTAGAGCCAGGCGGAAGCAATTCTGTACTATCTGCCTCTACCTGGCGGCGGCGATTCTCATTGTAACTCCGGTCTTGAGGTTCTGGCATTAGTTCGATATTGCGATTTGTAAGGAGCAAACCTAAATGACAGTTAGCAGATTGCCTACTTGGGCTGCGCTAGTCGCAGCCGCAACGATACTCATATTGATGCCGGCCATAGCGGAACTCTCCGGCACGGACGTGATGACCCGCGTGGATCAGCGGGAGGTCGGAAAAGACCAAAGTTCAGAGGTTACAATGCGTCTGGTCACCAAAGGTGGGGATCAGCGTGTCCGTAAGCTGAACATGCTCCAGAAGGGAAAGTCCAACACGAAGAAAGTGCTGATCGAGTTCTCGCAGCCCGCCGATGTGCGTGGCACCAAGTTCCTCGTATGGAGGCACCCCGACCGAGATGACGACCGGTGGCTTTACCTGCCGTCTCTGCACATGGTCAGACGGATTTCGGCGGCGGACAAGCGGGCGAGCTTCGTTGGCTCTGACTTCGTATATGAGGATGTAGCGGGACGTGATGTGGACCAGGACAAGCACACGCTAACGGGCAGCGAATCCGTTGGTGGGCAGGACTGCTACGTGGTCAAGAGCGTACCGCGAGACCCGCGGTCCGTTGAGTTTGCCCACAAGGTTTCCTGGGTCCGGAAAGACAACTTCGTCGTCGTCCAGGAGAAGTACTATGACCGGCAGGGCAAACCTCTGAAGCAGCTTACTGTAGATGACCTGGATAAGATCCAGGGGATATGGACGGTGCGCAAGGAGACGATGCGCAACCTGCAGACCGGGCACTACACGGTCGTCACCTGGGATAAAGTGAAGTACAACACGGGGCTTGGGGATGATGTGTTCACCGAGCGGTACCTGCGCCGTTAGCGGCAATCTGACTTTTATCGCGATAGGAGTTCCTGAGTTGTATCTTTGGGGAAGTAAATGTAAGTTCGGGCTCGTGCTGCTTGGGGCGTTCGTCATCTCATGTGGAGCAAGCTGGGCCGACGCTCCAGTCGAGGGGACCGACTCGACAGCCTCAGAAACGGCAGATACGTCGATCCAACCCGAAGAACCCGCAATTGAGGAGCCGGCAGCTACAGAACCAAGTAAGCCCCCATTCTTCGAAGTGCATGGGTTTCTACAGAACAATTCCAGCCAGAGGATCAACACATCCAGTCAGTTCCCCGCGGAACTGCTGAAGATGGAGAACCGAGCACAGTTGGAACTGATCCATGCCGGGACAAAATGGGGCTGGCACAGCAAGACTGACGCCATCTGGGATCCGGACAATCGGTTCAGCCGGGTCGATATAAGGGAAGCTTACCTGACGAACAGGAGTTCCCGGCTCGACTTGACGCTGGGTAAAGAGATCATCACCTGGGGGGTCGGCGACTTGATTTTCCTGACCGACATATTCCCCAAGGACTGGGTGGCTTTCATTACCGGCGCTCCCATCGAGTATCTGAAAAAGGGTTCAATTGCGGCAAAAGCGGACTACTATGTCCGAGGGACGACTATCGAGGGAATCTGGATTCCCGTCTTTGAAGGTGACACTCTGCCTGCGGGAAATAAGCTGGCGTTCTTCTCGCCGTTTCAAGAAGTATTGATGGGGCGGGATTTCAAATCCCGCCCCATCAATACGGTGGACCCGCCAACGACGTTCGGAAACTCCCAAGTCGGCCTCCGGGTCTCAAGGATGATACAAGACTATGATGCGTCGCTTTACCTGTACTCGGGTTGGGACCCGCGGCCAAGCCCAAACTTCGCATCGTCCAGTCTTGAGCATCATCGCCTGAAGATGCCGGGGCTGAGTTTTCAGGGGCCGTTTCGCGGTAGTCTCGTGAGCGGGGAGTTCGCGTACTACCGAACGGAAGATACTTCGGGGACAAACCCCGCGATCCCTAACCCGTCACTCAGATGGCTCCTTGGCTTGGAGCGAACTCTTACGGGGAACCGTGTCGTCTCGTTCCAATTCTACCAGGAACTGATGACCGACTATGGAGCCTACACAGCTTCGCTTCCGCCCGGGTTCCCTCGACAACCGCGACTGGATACGGTCCTTACGGCGCGCTACCGTGATACTCTCCGAAGGGAGACCGTGAAGCGAACGGTCTTCGCTCTTTACGGCCCGTCTCAGCGCGACTACTTCATCAATGCCGAGTGGCGGCAGGACCTCTCGGACACCGTCTGGTATGCGCTGGGGGTCAATCTCTTCGGTGGGCGAGCGTGGACGACCTACGGGCAGTTCCGGAGAGACAGCAATCTATATGTAACAGTCCGGCGCGGGTTCTGACGGAACAATGAGGTGGTGTTGAATGGCCGTTAGCTGTGTGGGACGGTGAAACAGGATAGCAACCACAAAACGAACGTTAGCGATTCAGGAGGAAAAACACGATGAGATGTACCAAAACGATCATAGCCGCGCTGCTCATAGCAGCCGTGGTGATTACAACTGGATGCGGCAAAAGGGAACGGAACCCAACGCCTGAACATCCTTCTTTCTCTATGCGCGTGTCGCCGGTTTCGCAGCAAGCGCAGCACCCTGGAGCAAGCCAGGAGTCGCATCCTGCCCCCGAAGCCCAAGCCAAACCCCGGGAAGTGCAGGCGATGTTCTCCGGGATCGTCGAGGAATACGTCGACGAGGTCAGCAAGAAAAACGATGGGGCTTTCGTGATCCATGACGAGATACTTGGGAAGGATTGGCGGCAGAAGCTCGTCCGGATTCACAGGGACAAGATTGTTTCTCTTGGGGAGAGCCGGTATTTTGCGTGCGCTGACTTCGAGGAGTTGAAAGGCGGAGGAAAGCTCGACCTCGACTTCTACGTGGGCGGCGCTCCAGACTGGAAGGTCGCTGAGGCGCTAATTCACAAGGTAAACGGCACTCCTCGATATACGTACAACGAGAACAATGAGCGGGTGCCGGTCAAGTCCGGGAAAGCTGGTGAGACATCTGACCGGGACGGGGAGGTCCTGAAGGTGGGAGATGAGGCTCCGGACTTTTCCCTGCGGGACCTGAGTGCCAAAGAGATCAAACTTTCGGCTTACAAGGGCGGAGTAGTTCTGCTCTGGTTTACGAATCTATGCCCGGGATGCCAGGGAGTCCTGCCCGGAGTGGTGAAGGCGCACAAAAACTATGCCAAGAAAGGTGTCACATTCCTTGCGGTTAGCTTACTTGGAGACGATAAAGAAACTGTTCTCAGTGTTGTTCGCAAGCACAAGGTCACCTTCCCGTTTCTGATAGATCCAAAGGTCGAAGTATATCCGCGGTATGGAGGTGTGAAAGTTCCGCCGGGTACCTGTCCGACGAATCCTCAGCTCTTCATCCTGGACAAGGGGAAGGTCGCATACGCCACTCATTTCCCCGGTGCGCCGGAAGCCGAGCTGTGGAAAACAATCGACAAGCTGATCAGACCAAGCGAGGGGAAATCGCCTCAGGAGCACCCTCAGTAGTTAGAGATAGCATGTTCGGGGGTTATCGCAGAGTGGGTCGGCGATAACCCCGCTACGCAACCCAGATCGTCTATTAAGGAGGTTAAGTGACGATGAAAAGCACCGTAGCGTTAATCGCCATTGTGGGCGCGGTGGGTCTGGTGACAGCAGTCCTGGCGTATCCCCCGGCCGTGGGGATGCTCGGCAAATCGAAGTCGTGCATGACCTGTCACGTAAACAACGGCCCGTGGACCGACGAGTCGAAAACCATTGTGGACATCCTGGATAAGGAGACTGGCAAGTCTTTGAGACAAGCGGATGGGACATTCCTGATCGAGGCCAAGCGCTTCCGGCCGAAAACGGTCTTGACCGTGATCGGGCGTGCCAAGGGCGACTCCTCTCCGCCGCCCTACCGAAACGCGTGGCTATACATCGACCCAGCGCAGATCGAAAGCGGGTCACTCTCCAAGTTCGCGCCCGGCTGGTCAGTTGATCTCCCCATGTCCTGCAGGCTGGTTGGGGATAAAGTGAGCGCCTATGAGGGGGCAAGCGTCACCGCTCTGCCCATGACTGTGAGGCCGCTCGATGGGGCCCGGAATGCAACTGTGGAACTTCACGTAATGCTGACTCGCGGCGAGGCGGTAAAGGGAGATACTAAGAGAGGAATGGTCTCCAACTACCTCCTCCGAACTGTGCGACTAAAAGTGGGAGGCGAAGAATGAAATACCTATTCGTCCTGAATGACCCGCCGTATGGCACCGAGCGGAGCTATAACGCACTGAGACTGGCGAACAATCTGCTGAAGGTGGACGAGGGCGTGGATCTGAGCCTCTTCCTCATGGCCGATGCTGTTCTATGCGCCAAGGCAGGCCAGAAGACTCCGGACGGTTACTACAACATCGAACGCATGCTCAAACCTGTTGCGCGCAAAGGCCGTGTGCTTCTTTGCGGCTCGTGCATGGATGCGCGCGGCATAGGCGACGAGGAACTCGTCGAAGGATGCAGACGGAGCTCGATGAACGAGTTGACAGACCTGACGATCAAGGCCGATAAGGTGCTCATCTTCTGAAAGATTCGCTGGCAAAGGATGAAGACAGGAGCATCGTTTTTAACCGGCGTGAGCAATATACGCCGCATCTTGAGCCATCCTGAGCTTGTCGAAGGATGAGCGTGTCGAAGCACGAAAGGTGCGGCGCTTCGTAGA
>JACPPP010000004.1 GCA_016190935.1 Armatimonadota bacterium
CAAGGCATCCTGAGCCTGTCGAAGGGTGCCGACTACGAAGCGCCGCACCTTTCGTGCTTCGACACGCTCATCCTTCGACAAGCTCAGGATGGCTCAAGATGCGGCGTATATTGCTCACGCCGGTTAAAAACGATGCTCCTGGCCGTTGGCGGTGCAGCAGTTCATGATTCGGTCAATGACCAGGCTGTTCGGAGGTCCCCATCCGGCGAAGGTCCCCACCAGTCGTTTAAGCAAGTTCATCTGTTCATCAGTGAGAGCGTTCTTGTTGGCAGCTTTAAATGCCTCCGTGTCGACAAGCTGGGCCTGAGTCAGATGATTCCTTACAAAGCAATCGACGTCTTCCCAATAATCCCCGACTCCGGCTTCGCTCAGCTTGATTGCAAGAGCTGTCATGTTGGCAAGCCCGCAGGTCTCGTGGGAGAACTTGCCGGTGTATTCCTGGAACCAGCCGATGCGCGGAATGCCGAAGGTCCTGGCGTACTCGTAGCCCGCGCGCGCGAAGTTTTTCAGCCGCGCGTCGTTCGTCGCCATTCCGTACTCCAGAATGCCCCTCAAACACAACGTGTGGCCGTGGAAGTGTCCGTAAAACTGTCCATTCTGCTCTGGAATGACCCCCAGCGCGTGCCCGTCAGGTATCCATGAAGACTCCTTCTTCATAACCAGCCGCACCAGTTGGCCGGCCAGCTCCAGGGCCTCCTTGTCCTTGAATGTCCGCGCGTACCGGGTCAACGGCTCGACCATGCCTCCAAGATAAAGAGGGATGCCGAATGAATGGTCCGGCAGGTCAGCCATAGTCTCCTGTGCGCCGGTTAGAAGCTCGGTCGTCTTCCAGCCGCTTTTCGGATAGCTGAAGATGTCGCCGTAGCCCGGAGTTGTCGGATAGTAGGCGTAAACCTGGCCGGTCTCTGCATCGGTCTTTCGGATGGCTATCTTCTTGAGAGTGCCCACAAGCTTCTTCATCCGCTCAACCCAGGCGGGGTCACCGTCGAGTTGATACATGGCGAGCATAGACCTTAGCATCCTGCCCTGTCCGTACAAGTTGGCCCAATCCTCTGGGCTCGATGTATCCCAGGGCCTGTCGGGGCCGATCTTCGAGTAGACCAGGCCGTCCTCCCCCAGACAGGAAACCAGGTAATCGACCACCTTCCGGCCAGGAGATTTCTTAAGGTCTATACCCGTCATCAGGCTCGTCATAGCCACCGACTCCATATACTTTGGACCGGATGATGCGAAGCTGAACTTGTCACGGATGACGGACGGGGGCACGACGCTGCAGCCGAATATGAACTCTCCTCTCTCATCGATCGTGCCGGTCAATCCGTTGAATGCAAGCCGGGCGTTCCGCTCAATGTCGAGTGTATCCGGGACCTGCCGTTCCGCGCCTGCCTGGGAACAGATCATTACCGCTCCAAGCAAAAGTAGTAACATCCTGTAAATCACCATGGTTGCTTTCCTTTCGTTCCCGTTCTTTCGGGACACCCCTGTCCCGAAAGCCGCCTCTCGATTGTAAGGTAAGTATCGGGACAAGGGTGTCCCGATACAACTAACATTTCCACTTTATCCGATGGCTGCTAGCCCTCCAATCGGATTACTAGAGGATAGTCACGAACAACCAAATTCGGGATGCGTAGATTGTTCCCCTCCTGCATGGCCCTTAACTGTTGCTCGAAACCATTTAATGTATCAATACCTACGGCACGTCGGGAATCGACATCGTGCAGCACAATGCTGATCTCGCGGCCTGAGAACTCATCATCCTCGCGAATCGCCAGCCACAGGGCGATCAAGCGCTCGCCTTTCGCATTGGTAAAAGCGTATGTCTGTATCTCGGGTGAAGCGGGCACTACCTCCACAGGAATAGCCGCGGGACTTACACCATCGAGCACAGTTGCGCAGGTGCGCATCACGTAGTAGGCTGCCTGGGGGCTAAGCGGGCTCTGAGGGTCGGCTGACACCGTGTTGCGCAAGAGGCCCACCTCGCGGTCAACGTGCTGGTCGTTCCAGATTTCGTTCCAGAAGACCGGAATGTCCAGTCCGGCGTGCAGGAACACCAACCGCGCCAGGTATTTGGCCTTGGTTAGCTCACTTACATCGTAATTCCAGTCGGGGCGGACTGGGCGCTTTTTGTTCTGCGGATAGGCTGCGGCGTAGTTGACCTCATTGGCATGCAATTCACCCTTAAATCCATAACCAGATGCCATTTTTCTGAGCGCCGCCACCCACTCCGCATAGGATTTAAAGCCGGGTTCGTAGCATTCTTCAGGCATAAATGCCAGCTGATATGGATGCCAGGCAATCACATCAACCAGGGGCGCCAATCCGCCTTCAAAACAAGCCCGAAAAAACTCTAATTTCATCAGGCTCATGCCCCCTAACACGATCTTAGCTTGGGGATTGGTCTCCTTGATACGTTTGGTGGCGGTAATAACGGTTTGCAGGTAAGGTTTCGGATCGGATTCCAGGGAAAATTCTCCGTCCGGGTTATTCCATATTTCAAAGTAATGAACACGCCCCCGAAAATGATCCACCATGAATCGGCAGTACTTTCCATAGCCTTCGATGGCTTCGGAAGCGTGAAGGGGTTCATTATAAGGCATCTCCCAGAACCCTTTTTGCAGGCCCTTGTAGCCAGGGTAATCCTGGTAAAGAGGATTACCGTAGCACAAAGTGAGAATGACCTCGATGCCGTTTTCGACCGCATCTGTTATTGCTGCATCAGTAACTGGATCCACGCGATATTGACCTTTTGTACGCTCGACATGGAACCAGTTCGTCCGATCCATGAAATAGCCTACCTTGAGCCATTTCACGCCCAAATCATAATGCAGGGACCAGAGTATGTTATTCGTCTCTCTCTTTGTTGGATAACCGTAGTCGGTAGACGATACGGTGACACCGGCACCCCGGCTGACCAAAGCGACATCGTTGCCAGCTTCGTCAAGCACTTGTATCTCGGCAAGCGTGATGTTGAAAGTCTGACGCCCATCGTCCCCGAGCGCCGCTGCCAGTCGTGTGATCACTAGACGGATCTGTTTCGCCATCCTGGGAGTGAACCCAAATACCTGCGGCGCTGTTCCAGATGGCTGAGTATAGCCCTTGACATCGCAGACTGTATCCCAATGCCATGCATCCCGGCTGACCTGTATCGTGAAGTCAACCGGAAATGCTGGCAATGTCCCGTACTGGTAACCTGTGCCAGGTTGCCTGAGTGGGGTAGGGATAAGCACGACCCTATTCACTTTCTGCTCCGAAGGCAAATCTACACGCACCCATTCCGAATTAAGATCGGCTGCAACCGTCGGTCGTGAACGCCAAAAAGTCTCAGGATCTCCGTCGATAAGATGAACCGTCCGAAATGGATATTCTTCCCCGACCTCAGAGCGTGGCAGTCTGGGTGGACCTGCGCCGATATAGTTCGGATGGAGATCACGGGACTTCTTTGGTATGATCTTCCGCTGCGAGAAGTTGTTGGCCTCCTGCAAGACCACCCCGTTACGGAAGTCCGGGCTTACCGCGTAAATGTCAACGTCACCTATTGCGTATACATGATGACTCTCGACGGTAGCTACCACCTGAGGCACATATTTTATCTGGGCTGAGTAGCAGGCGCTAGTCGGTTGATGCTCTGCATGAGAAGCTGAGGTTGTCTTGTCTATCTTTTTGACGCTGCTACAGATATGGCGAATATCCGCATTATTGGCACGCGTGTGCGACGTTGGTTCAGCCTGCACGGTAACTGAGAGCAACAATATGAGTGACACAGATATAATCGAGTTGTTAGAGTTCATAATTCTAAGTAGCTTCTGCTTGCTGCAGTGAGCACCCACCGATGATCGAAAGGACGATCTGGCTGGAGAGTTGCTTCAGCGGTCTTTGAACCGCCTGCCATAAGTCGGCGAGCGTAATACCAATTGCCTATGCAGCCGACCCATGTCCATATCGTCCTCACATGCACTCCTATGACCGACGATGATGGGGCCGGACTTGAAATCCGGCCCCATCAAGACCGGACGCAGATCACCGCCGTCTTCGTGCGGCGAATCCAAGTAGACCGATTACACCCGTTGACAGGACGCCGAGAGCGCCCGGTTCGGGTACCTCGCTGATGGTCAGGTCCATCCCGACCCATACTCCGTCCTGCGGGTGCGTTGACTTGACCGTGAGCATAACGCTCTCGCCCGCGCCAATCGCAATGTTCTGCAAGATGCTCGGGTCACCAGCCGCGGCAGCCAGCGTGAACTGGTTGGCTGCATCATAGCTGTAAGGAATATCGACCATACTGATAACAGACACGCCGTTTATGTACAGGCTGACTGCGTGCGGTCTCTCCGTCCACGGCATTGCAATCCAGGTTCCACCTGCGATGTTGATCTCAGTCGCGTATGGCGCGGTCCACTTGACGCCGTAGGCTCCGCTCTGGACAACCGGCGGCGCGCTGTGGCCTCCGACCTTGCCTTCTGGTATATTGGTTCCAGCAAGACCTACGCTCTTGAACAGATTCGGATGCTCGAAAGTCTCCGGAAGCATAAACGCAGGCTGATCCATGCCCCAGAAGCTGTCGACGTGCTTTGTCATAACGCTCCACGCGCCGTTATCCAGGTAGCCATACTCCCAAACACCGTTCGGGTTGGTCTCGTTCCAGTCCGCGGCCAGATCCCAGGCGGCCAACGCCGGTACCACGCACGCCATCAAAGACGCGCATACAACTAGAATTACTGTCAATCTCGAAATCATCTTTGTTCTCCTTTCTTGTTACAGTAGTGTTGTGTTCGTTTTTGGAATGCTTCAATGCCACTCCGTTCCTTGCCAATCTCGCTTCACCCCACCTCCTTTCTCACAGCCTGGTCTGTTCTGGATGGGGATACCCTATCCCCATCCAGAACGATAGATAACCAGACTACGGCGCGGCCTGAAGCTGTGCAAAGCTCAGCGCCTTTATCACACGAGTCAGTGCAGCTCCATCCTTCTCACAGGAGCTGATTCCGGTGACCGCCACATAGGAGTTCTCCGTGGGCAAAGCGCCCATAGTCGTCACTTTGACGTTCACGCCGGAGCCGTCGTCGAGATAATAGACTCCATCTGCAGGCGAGATGACACGGCCGGTCGCCTTGACCAACAGTCCGATGTTGCTCAGGCCAGAGCCTGACTCAACGCCTTCCTGCAGTCCGGATGGACCGCCGCCCAGAGACTTGCCGGTGACGATGAGCGGTTCGACACCGCCTTCGCCGGCATCGCCCATGATCTCGCCCTGGATGTACCTCTCTCCGGTAACCGCGTCGGTCATGATCTTGCCCATCACCAGCACCGTCCGGCCTACAGCGGCAGTATGTCCGGGCAGATCGACTCTAATACCCGCAGACCTGTCGAGTTCTTCAACATAGAAGCTGTCTCCGAACACAGCAGTGACAGCGACCGCATTGGTGGCGGCATCCTGACCGTCCGCTCGGCCTTTGAGAGTAGACATAGCAGCCGACGGCGGCGCGCCTATCCAGTAGGTCATGGTCCGTATGATGCTCGGAGCCATGCCGTCCTTGAAGGCTCTTGCCTTGATGGTTGTCGGCTGGGAGACGGCGATTGCGCCGGTGTACTGATCGCTGGTTGCCGTCGGGTCGCTGCCGTCAGTGGTATAGCGTATGTCCGCGCCGGCAGTAAAGCAGCTCATCGTTACTGATATCGGGTCAGCGTATATCCCGGAGGCCGGACTGACCCTTACGCTCATCACCTTCGGATCCGGCTGAACTTCCATCAACGCGAAGTCCATGACATACCAGTTGCCGTCCTGTGCGAGGGCTTTGATGCCGAACATGATCGTCTGGCCGGTCTGCACGGACAACGCCTGCAGATCGCCTGCATCCCCGCCCACGGCGACAATTGCGTCTGCAAGTGTGAACGGATCGGATGCGCTCGCGGACATCGGCAGCGGCAAGTCCTCAATCAATGGTGCTCCATCGATGAAAATCGCCATTGCGACGGGCCTGTCGGGTAGGTTGATGTTGTTCCACCACGTAGCTCCAACGATGTCAACCGCCGTGTCCCTTGGCGCCGTCCATTGGGCGGCGGCATATCCGAGCTGCCCGGCTGCTATCGCGGGACCGTGGCCACCGACGTGGCCGATAGGTATCGTATTGGATACCAGTTTAACGGCCTTCATCATGTTGGGAATCTGCGGGCCGGGATTTATCCAGGCTGGACCGTAGGCTCCCCAAAGATTGTCGACATGCTCTGAGAGGGTGGCCAAAAAGCCTCCATCGTAGTAACCGTAAGTCCACATATCGTTAGGATTGTTGGTGTCACTCCACATGCTGGCCAAATCCCAGCCGCCAAACGCATAACTGGCAGACTTGGTGTCACTCGCAATCCAGCCCTGCTTGTAGGCTTTGGCCTTCAGTTCGGTCGCGGTGCTTATTGACACCGGGTTCTGGTATTCCTGGCTCGACGGGTTATCGTCGGTAGGCTCGCTGCCGTCGGTCGTGTAGTAGATGGTGGCCGTTGGTTCAGCGCAAGCAATGGTCACAGTCTGAGCTTCCATATATACCCCGAAATCAGGACTGAAAGTCGGTGTCGGAGCCTTTATCTGATAAGTCGCGCTCGTGATGTTGCTCGGGGTCAAATCGGACCTGAAGGCTCTTGCCTTGATAGGGGTAGGGAAGGCCGGTTGCCCGGTCTCCCCTCCCTCCGAACCGTGCGTGCGGTTCTCCCGCACACGGCTCTCCGGTTGGTGGTATTAC
>JACPPP010000062.1 GCA_016190935.1 Armatimonadota bacterium
ACTATGTCATCAAGCCGCACCAGCAAGACTGATACCTTTATTTATGGACGGGCACTTACCACGCCAGTTCCCACACAGCCGGTACTGGAAATGCGGGGAATATGCAAGAGTTACCCTGGAGTCAGGGCGCTCGACTCCGTGGATTTCACCCTGATGCCCGGGGAGGTTCACGCGCTTGTCGGCGAGAACGGAGCCGGCAAGTCTACGCTTATGAAGATCCTCGCTGGCGCCCAGCCGAGGGACTCCGGGGACATCCTGATAAACGGCCGACACGCCGACATCGACGGCCCGTTGGGCGCTATGGAGCTTGGTATAGCGATCATCTATCAGGAGCTAAACCTGGTTCCGTTTATGACCGTAGCAGAGAACATCTTCCTCGGCAGGGAGCCAAAGGGTATGCTTCCGGGAACCATCGGTTTGTCCGAGATGTATACCCGGTGCGAGCAAATCCTGGAAGAGATAGGCGCGCGTATCCCGCCGAACGCAACCGTAGGCAGGCTGTCCGTTGCGCATCAGCAGATGGTAGAGATAGCAAAGGCTGTCTCGCGAAGCGCAAGGATCATAGCAATGGACGAGCCTTCCGCCACATTGACGGAACACGAGCTTGAGAGTCTCTTTTCACTCATCCGAAGACTGAAGAGCGAAGGAGTCGGAATTATCTATATCTCCCACAGGCTTGAGGAGATATTCGAGATTGCGGACAGAGTGACGGTGCTTCGGGACGGACAGTTCGTCGGCGCCCGGGATATTGACGAAACTGACCGCTCGGACATCATTCGCATGATGGTAGGCAGGGAGCTTGCCGAGCGGACGCAGAGAAAGTGCGTTGAGCCTGGAGATCCGGTGCTGTCTGTAACCGGCTTGACGCGCGTCGGGGTGCTGAAGGACGTAAGTTTCACACTCCGAAAGGGAGAAATACTTGGAATTGCGGGGCTGGTCGGCGCGGGGCGGACCGAGGTGGCGCGAGCTATCTTTGGCGCTGACCCGGTGGATGCCGGAGAGATTCGAATCGAAGGAAGGCGGGTCAATATCAGGTCCCCGCGCGATGCGATCCGGCTTGGAATAGGTTTGGTTACCGAAGACCGCAAATCGCTCGGTCTCATTCTCGGCATGGCTATTCGCGAGAATACTACTCTGGCGGATCTGCGGGGCGTGTCGAGATGGGGATTTATGAACAGCGCCAAAGAGCGCGAGCTGACAGAGGCATTTGTAGCCGATCTGGGAATCAAAACACCGTCCATAGACCAGGCTGTGCAGCATCTTTCGGGTGGCAATCAGCAGAAGGTTGTGCTTGCGAAGTGGCTCCTGACACAATCTAAGGCGCTGATATTCGACGAACCGACAAGGGGAATCGATGTCGCGGCTAAGGCTGAGATATATGAGCTTATGAACCGGCTAACGGAGCGTGGTGCAGGCATCATTATGATCTCATCCGAGCTTCCTGAGATACTCACAATGAGCGACAGGATACTCGTGATGCACGAAGGCCAGGTTGCCGGAGTGATCTCCCGTGATGAAGCCACCCAGGAAACCATAATGCACATGGCAACGGGAGGTGCGTAAGTAATCTGGTAAACATCCCGATCTTAACCCACTTCAGGACTGTAGCGTGCGTGTAGTTACGACCGATAATGGAATGTAATCCAATTCGACAGGAACCTTGGCCGGTTCTCGGCAGTCTTAGAAGTTAGAGAGCGGCAGAAACTCAGCCGTGAGAGGAGCATAGAAGTGGGGTTGGTTCAAGATGTTGTGGTGCGGGAATTGATTCCGCACGATCAACTCGTTCGGGAAATAGCCGAATTGAGGTTCGGACTTGATAATTGGGAAATAGTGACTAATACAGATTCGAGGAAGCGCGACGGCATAGAAGCAGCCCTTCCCGATATTGTAGCCAGGTGCAACAGCAGTGTAGTTGCACTTGGAACGGTCGAGACGGAAGAAACAGTTTCAGATGATCGAGCGACGACCTGGAAGACGATCGGGGAATCGTGCGCCAGGTTTTATTTGTATATCCCTGAAGGGGCAGAGAGGGAAACAGTCCTGCTCATTAAGAAGCACCGCGTCCTGTGTGCCGGGCTGAGGAGTTACAGTCTGAACGGGAAGCTGGAGGTAAATCCGGTGCATGTTGACGGTGTGGAATGCGGGGAGGACGACCATCCATGGTGGGTGGCGCTTGGAGGTGCCGATAACACTTGCTAGATTTCTCCCACTGGCCTATATGGGCCACGGTTCTCCGACGTGCGGTAATGCTGCTGATCCTTGCGGCCTTCGGACTGCACGCCTACGTGCAATATCGCAGATGTGGCGACAAACTGCTGGCGCCTGAGCGCTGGGTATTCATCGCCTTCTCCTTGATTTTCCTCTTCGGCACAGTGGTCAACCTTGTTGCGGCAAGGCTTGCTATTCAGAATATCAAGCAGGGTCCGTTCAATTTCAGCAGCTTCTCTCTACTGATCCTGGTCCTCTACCTAATCTTCGCCGGCGGCGTCGCCCGCCGCAAACGTTTGTAGCTGTCAGCCATCAGCCATCAGCTTTCAGCAGGGGCTAGGTGTTGGGGGCTGGTAAGGAGCATGTATGATGGCCGGGAATATCCATCCATTATAATGGCCGGGGAGATTCCTCCCCGGCGCAAGTTCCCCGGACATCCGTCCGTCCCCTGGCCCTGACATCGTGTTGTCGGAGGAAGATATTGTGTTGTCGGAGGAATCTTTCCTCCGACCCGGCCCCCACCGAAGGCTGATAGCTGACCGCTGACAGCTATCTCAGAATAACGACATCGTCCTGAGTCCTCGGTCGCAGGACCCTCCGCCGAATGCTTGAACTGTTTGGAACGAACTCGCAGCTTGAAATCCCCGTAATAGCCACGTGTTTGCCTACATCCGGTGGAGCTATGTTGTCTCCGAATACCACCATGACGCCGGTGTTTCCGGGGCCGTCGCTTATTTTCGATCCATCGTCGATGTAGAAGTAACCGTAGCCCACCGTTTTCACCCAGCCGGAGGTCGTCACGAGAAGCCCAATGTTGTTCAGCCCGTTTGCAAAGGTGCGCGGGGTAGTATAATGATCGACCACGGCTCCCTGGAATCCGAACCCGCCCCCGCCGAGAGCGCGATTGGTCAGAGCGAACGGCTTCGGCTGGCCGCCGGCGCCGACCCTGGTCACAACGGGATTTAGAAGCGCGCGCTCTCCAGAGACGTTGCCTACCGTTCCAATAACCTCAACCTCGTCTCCCCTGAGCAGTCCCGAAGGAACCGATCCGCTGAAAGACAGCAGTATCCCGCAAGCCCTGTTCTCATCCTGAATGTAAAGCCTTCCCGGAAGATCAGTGGTCGAAGTGGAGAGGACCTTGCTATAGACCTTGACGCGCGAGGTCGAAGGAAGCTGCTTTATGTCCGCCACCGAGCTTACAAGGTGGGCCGTCTCCACGAGCGCGCGGTAGGCGTTCACCCTCCCCCAGCCCGTCTGAATGTCTTTGCCCGAAGCCCCGATGTCGTCGGCCGTGAATATAATCTGGTAGAATACCTGCTCATTTGTCCAATCCGGGTGGACCGACCAGATGAGCGCCGCGATGCCTGAGACAAATGGAGCCGCGGCAGAGGTTCCCGGCAGGTTGAAGTAGCCGTTGTAATCGAGTATGTTCGAGCAGCCAAGAATCTCGTTTCCCGGGGCCATCACGTCGAGATGTTCGCCGTAGTTGCTCCCTCCCTGGCTCCAGTCGGCCGCCGTGCAGCGCTGATCGCTCTCGTTCGTAGCGCCCACTGAGAGCGTGTTGGAATATCCTGCCGGGTAGAGTGGAGTGGAAAGCCCCTCGTTACCGCTCGCGCAAATAGGCAGCGCTCCCTGGCTCCAGGCGTAGTCAATTGCATCGTGCAGAGCCGGAACATCATCTGTCCCAGCAAGACTCATGTTGAGCACCTTTACGCCGAGATCGACCGCATAGTAGACAGCGGCGGCGACATCGTCTTCCAAGCCATAGCCGGTTGAGTCCATAACCTTCGCGGGAAGGACAGGGCACCCCCAGGCGACGCCCGCTATACCTATGCCGTTATCTGTCGAAGCTGCCGCGATACTGGCCGTGAAAGTGCCGTGATGGACTTCCATTCCCCCTTCCGAATGATCGTCCATCGGATCGTTATCGTTGTTCACAAAGTCCCAGCCGTGTGTATCATCCACGTAGCCATTACCATCGTCGTCGATGCCGTTATCGGCTATCTCGCCGGGGTTCGTCCATAGCTTGTCGGCCATGTCCGGGTGGTTATAGTTGAGCCCGGTGTCGATGACTGCGATCACAATATCCGGACTACCTGTAGTTATCTGCCAGGCCTCTGGAGCGTGTATATCGGCCCTTGGGATACTGTAATTGCCGAAGCCGTTGTTGTAGCCATCGTTGAAGAGCCCCCACTGCGGCTCACCGTAAATCCCAAGTCCGAAGAGGTCGATACCCTGACGGAACAGCTCGTCGTTCGGTTCTTGACCGGGGAAAGGGTAAGGGGTTCCTTGCGCAATGCGAAGGAAATGATTCGGGCCGGCATATTCTACCGCCGGGTGGCTTCTATAGCGCGCGATCGTCTTATCGAGGTCCGCGCCTTTGGGAATCCTGAGAGAATATGTATTGGCCTTCTTTATATGCCGCTTGACCGTTGCGCCTGCGGCCTTGTTCAACCTGTCCAGATCCGCTGCCTTGCCGGGCCTGACCCGCACTATCAACTGGTCCGGCGCTCGGTTTTCCGCATAAACAAGCACAGACAGAAGACACAAGAGCAGTGACAGTATGACGCGGCACACGCCACCAACCGGGCATATACTTCTCCGAGAATCCCGCAGAGACATAATGCAGACTCCTTTCACCCCACATTTGCATTATACCATAACAAGCAGTTGCTATTCGGAATAATAGAATGATACACTTGAGTGTACATCCTAACCCGGCATAGCCGGAACTAAGAGCTTCTTTCATCACGACAACACGAAACTTATGAAAACACGAAAGTGAAAGGTGACAAGTGACAAGTGTCAAGTGTCAAGTGCAAAGTCCAGAAGGTGGCTCTCAGCGGCCTCATCTGCCTTCAGCGTCTCAGCGGTTCAGGATGCTTCCGTAGATATTAATCCTTTCGTATTTTCTGTCCCTTTCGTGGTTTCGTGGTTAAGAAGCTGTGCGTGTTGCGCGTAATTTCACTTGGAGGGGACTATGTTGGCTCGCCTTAGACCGTTTACTGGAGCTAAAATGAGACTACTTACACTTATAACGGCCATAGCGTTGCTCATCGCAGCCGTACCGGCGCGCGCAGGGCTAATATTTGCTGACCTCGACCCCGTAAAAGGTGACAGCGGAACCTATTCGATCTCCGAGGAGACAGCTATGGGATTTGAGGGGACTCCGGTCACTGCTGCGTCCACAGGCAGCGGACAGCAGACAAGTGAAGTCGTTGCAGTAAGCAGAGGCGGAGGAACTACGGTTTACGTGGTCCTGTCCGCGCAGACGATGAAGCGCACCCGGACACCGAGCGGGAGCGAGGATACCTCGACTTCGCACTCCCTTGAAGTGTGCCGGGCCACGAAACGGGGACTCTACCTGGATAAGAACATAAGCATCGAGGATGGAGAGGACGACAGCGTGGACGTCGGCGCTACGCTGCTGGAGATCCGACTGCCCTGTGCTCCGGGGACTTCATGGGGTATCGGAAGGCTTGGATTTCAAGACGGCTTCAGCTTGCGGCCCCAAGCCACGGCAACCGCTTACGAAACAGTTAAGGTTCCGGCGGGAACCTTCGAGAACTGTTTGAAGGTTATAGCCACTTGCCCCTCCGGCATAGAGGGTTATCTGCAGCAGGGGGACCAACGGCTGGAGATAGTTTCAGGTGACCTCCATGCCGCCACCTGGTACTATCCGCGTGTTGGCATTGTCAAAGAAGTGGTCCGATCATCTCTGCGTCTCAGGCCAGAGGGACAGGTTCAGATGATCCCGCTCAGGATGGACACCATGACTACGACCGAACTAACGACCTACAAACTCGGAAAGCCGTAGCGTCAGTTGGTAAACTCCTGACTGAACATGGTGCCGCGTATGCTGTTGGTGACGGCCCCTATTCCCACCCTGCGGAACTCGGAGGCGAGGATATTCTCGCGATGACCGGGACTGTTCATCAATCCTTCATGGGCTATGGGCACCGTTGGCGCGAAGGCGAGATTCTCCCCCGCCACTTCAAACCCGATTCCGCGGCGCCTCATCCTGTCGAACGGATTCAGCTCATCGGGGTTAACGTGGGAGAAGTAGCCTCTGGCGAACATATCGCGGGAGTGGGCTCTTGCCACAGCGGTCAGGTCGTCATCTATGACGAGCGGGGGCAGATTGCGTTTCATACGATCTCCGTTTACAAGTGCCAACATCTTGCGCTCGGCCTCGAAATTGACGTGGACGTCTCTCGTACGATAGCCGAGGTCGATCCGCTCTCTGGATGTGGGGTCGGGTTCGATGGTCAGAAAGGCCAAAGCCTCCCGCACAGCGCCGCCGAATATCCCCGCTGCCTTCTGCTGGATTGCGGCAGCTGTCTCCACGAGCGGTCCGGCGATGGCTGAGTCCAGAACGTCATCCTTCGGCATTGCCGGGCTTGGCATCGCGACAACCAGCAGCGCTACAAACGCGACTACGATCAGACCTTCGATTACCGCCGGGACAATGCCCGCGATCCTGTTGGCTGTGGAGGCGCGAACTCGCCGTGGTATCTTCTTGGACAGCTTTCCGGCAGCCAGCGAGAAGATAACTGCTGCCACGAGCCACAGCAGCAGGAAGGCAACCGCCTTCGACAGGTTGTGGGACACTCCCGCTGCCCTAAGAACGCTGCCAGCCGGAATGTAGAGAAGCGTAGCGAGCGCAAGGGACACAATAAACCCCACGAGCCCGGTACCGATGGACAGAAAACCGCTCACCCACCCTCTGTAGGCATAAAGCAACAGCACAAGTATTATAACCAGATCCACCCAGTTCAATTTTGCCCGCCTCCTCGCTCGACAATACGGATCAGTAGCCTGCTGTTAATCCCATCCACACTTTTCTTCCAGGCGGACGACAGGTGTAGGCCGCCGGACGTAAGTGGGTACGATGCTAAATACATCCTCTGATTCTCCACGAAGAATCTTTTCGATCCCAAGCCTTACGAGCACCGACGCACGTGGAAAACTGAATTGTTCCGGAAGGATGCTCTCCGGACGAAATACGGCCTCAAGAAGGCTTCTGTTCCTCTCGGCCCCGTCGCCGCAAAAGATCACACTCTCTTTCTTCTTCGCTTCCCGCACGATTTCCTCGATATTTGACGCCCGGTCCTCAGTAAGCCTGATCGGCACGCCCGACTGGCAGCGATAGGCCGCCCAGAACGCCTCACTAGGGCGGGCGTGGATCATCGGGATCATGAATCTCGGACACGCGGCTGATGCGCCGTGGGCCAGCACATCCAGTGTCGGAATCCCGACAATCGGCTTTTGAAGGACGTGAGCGATGGATTTTGCGGACGCCATGCCGATCCTGATCCCGGTGAAAGAGCCGGGACCGAGTGAAATGACCACTCCCTCCAGGTCGCCAGGTGTCCTGCCTGCGTCCGAGACGAGCCGGTCCAGGTTCGGCATCAATCTCTTCAGCAGGTCCATTTTGTGCCTTGTGTTAAGCTCGCTCACCAACCCATGTTCCGTTGCAAGGGCGATGCTCGATATGTCTCCAGACGTATCAATCGCAACTACCAGCACTCGAAACCACCAATTCTACAATCTCGCGGAGCCGGTCGGAGGTTGCGTCGATCCTTAGCTCGCGCTTGTCGTCATCTATAGCGATCAACGCGATGTCGATACGCTCATCCGGGAGCGCTGCCGGCGCGCGATCGGCCCACTCTATAACAACTATACCTTCTCCATAGAGGTATTCGTCAAGTCCAAGGTATTCAGTATCTTCCTGGCCCGTGAGCCGGTAGAGGTCGATGTGGTAGAAGGGTACGCGGCCAGGGTGCTCGTGGATTAGCGTGAATGTCGGGCTAAAAACCTCCGCCGTGACGCCTGCGCCGCGGGCGATGCCTTTCGTGAGCGTCGTCTTCCCCGCCCCGAGCTCGCCCGAGAGCGCAACGACATCCCCGTGCGCAAGCTGAGAACCCAAAGCCTCACCGAAGAACATCGTCTCCTCAGCGCTGGTTGTGCAGATGACTGGCATAGTGCGAAGTGACAACCCGAGTTTGAAATTGGGCTTGTAGTCAGCAGGCATAAGTCTCGGTATCTCCTTTGCCCCCAGAGCCTCGAATTCCTCCCCAAATCGTTTTTCTCTCTTCCTCAAAATCCGTCACCAAACCTCCAAACAATTCCGTGACCATCTGTGACAACTTCCTCCCCACACCCCCCTTTTTCACATCACATCCTGCCCATCCCATGTCACCATCACATCCCGTTCACTACTAGTTGACTCCATCCCCACCTCCAACTTCCGGCTTCCGTGCTCAGATTCCTCCCTCCGGCCCCCGACACCTGGCCCCTGACCCCTTTTGAAAAAATATCTCGGATTCTACGGAAAAATTCGGCCTACTTGCGGTCTTATAATCATGGAGGTACTTCTTCCTACACAATCCCGGCTGTCCATACTCCGGGTTCACTATATCACCGAGGGTACATCCATCAGCGAAATCATACCAATCAGCGTCTCAGCAATTCAGGAGGTAACCAATGGTTATTCTCACCCTTTCCGTGCTTCTTATGTTGCAGGAACGGCAGGCTTAGGAAGAGCTAAGGGCCCGTTCACAAATAACTGTTACAGACATAGCTATTCTGTCCTAATGGAGCAGTTCCCGTCTCTACAAAAATCCGTGTCAAGCCAAGTCGATTGTGGCATAGCCAGGGCGGAAACCATGACGCCAGCATGTTGTAAGCAAATGTTACAATAATTGTTCCACGGACCCTAACGCGGCTCCGCCGTGGCACGCTTCGCGTGATACGAGAGCTCCAGGCGCATATTGATCACTTGCGTTTAATGCATCTGGGTTGTTAAGGGATGCTCTTTGCGCTATACTTCTTTTTGCCTGAGCGGCAGCATTGGGCAACGCAGGCGTGCGACCCGAGCGCCGACTCAGGGGTTGTTCAAGGGATGGGGGCGGAGCAATCCGCCCCTAACCTACATCCCTTAACAACCCGAAAGCGGAAAACGCAACCCCCGAAATCAGGCAAAATATCGAATCTCACGCTCAAAATTTGCTTATTTTTCCTAGGGCTGTACTAAACTGGCACGAACCCGTTGGTCTTCCCAAAACCTGCCGTTCCCGCAGCATAGCGAAAATCAAGTTCAGCGTGACGGTGGTGTGTCAGCGTGATAGTGGCGTGTAACCCTGAACTTGTTTCAGGGTCTCCGTCACAGTATGGCGTACTGCGTGACAAATGATCCGTTACATAGCCAATTCAGTTATGCGCGGGACGCACCGGGGTGTCGGCCTGAAGCAGATGCCGCAATGCCCCTTCCAGTTCTGGATAACGAAAGACGTAGCCTGCCGCCAACAGACTCGCCGGCTCTACGCGCTGACTTGCCAGGAGCACATCGTCTGCTAATCCGCCGAAAGCCAGCTTTAGCGCGAGCGGCGGCACGGTAAGCACTGCAGGTTTGGATAGGACGCGCGCCAACACGCGGGTGAGTTCCTCATTCGTTATTGGGTTCGGTGAGACCACATTGACCGGACCCCACAGCGTATCGGTCGCAAGCGCGTGTTCCACCGCGCCCAGCAGGTCGTCTATCGCCACCCAGCTTACATATTGCCGTCCGTCACCCATCTTGCCGCCAAGGCTCCTGCGGAACAGGCCCAGCATTTTCTCCAGTGCTCCGCCTCTCTGGGAGAGCACAACGCCGAAGCGGGTGTTGACGACCCGAATCCCCGCTGCGCTCGCAGCTTTCGTCGCAGCCTCCCACTCCTTGCATACATCCGCCAGAAAGGTCGAACCCGGAGCGCTCTCTTCCCGGAGAACTTCACTCCCGCGGTCTCCGTAGTAGCCGACCGCCGAGGCGGAGATCATCACTCTCAGCGGCTTTTCGAGCCTCGCAACTGTCTCCGACAGAAGTTTCGTGCTCTCTACTCGGCTGCCACGAATACGGGCCTTTTTCTGGGGCGTCCATCGACCGTCGATGTTCTCGCCTGAAAGATGGAGGACGGCGTCCACCCCCTCGAGGCCTGCCGCATCTATGGTTTTTTCCTCCGGATGCCACTCGATTTCCCCGCTGTCCGGTTCCGGCTTCCTCCTGACAAGCCGGATCACTTCGTGTCCGGCTTCGGTCAGATATGGAACAAGCGCCGAACCGATAAGCCCTGTCGATCCGCTCATAGCTATTTTCATCAATGTCCTCCACATGGCGCAGCTAATGCACAGCCAGCCGATTCCTATCAATCAATTATACAGACTACCACACTGTCTCCTTCGTCAAACCTGAATTGAATCTGGTCCGCCCGGAATTTCGTAGGGTACTATGCAATTGGCGTTTAGACGGGGGCGGTCTCGATTGCAAGCGTTACGCCTCTCATCTCCACTACCCTCTCTGAGAGCATTCCCTTGGCAAGAGCGGTCACGAACTCGGCCATAGGACACTCTTCATTAACATTTTTTAATAATTGGTTCATGATCGCTTAATCTGCTGAGCTTATAAATGCACTTACAGCAAGTAACGAAGGGAGGAAGAGAGTTGACACTGCTAGACGTGGGGAATTCTACTCCGGCGTTTTGCGGATTCTGTCACCGCCGCTGACACTTAGTTCAGCGGTACGTTCTTCCATACTGCCACTTCTGTTGACGGTGACCGCCAGGTCCCGGGATTAAGCATTCTTAATGCACGATTCATTCTAAAGATTCAAAGGAGGTGATGGCTGGGCGGAAACGGAATATGCCTGAACGGGAAGTAAAGCAAGAACGAAAGGGAGGATAAACAGTTGCAGAAAGTATGTACAGGACCAATTATGCGCATAGCATTCGCGGCCGCCATTGTACTGGCGGTAAACTTGCCTGCGGACGCTCTCCCAATGTTCGCACGGCGAATGGATGGGGCTAGCTGCACCAAGTGTCACTGGCACCAAAATGCCTTGAATGCAACGGGTAGAGCGTTTCTAAAGCACGGCATTCGGGAAGTTGGGGAGACCGCGGATGCGCGGGAATCGGGATTCAAAGCGAGCCACTATTTGAGCTTCATGGTCACGCCAGGCTTCTCGGCGGTCAGAGACGACCGAACAGCGTTTTCCGCGGGGCACGCGGGACTCTGGCTTGGAGGTCCGGTGAACGCGAACTTCTCGATGCTCTCAGAGATCGAGGTGGACGCGGACGAAGAGAACATGGTCGAGGCCGAGGAGTTCTACGCGCACTACGTGACGAACTCGCGTTCCGGCACGAAGACGGCCCCCGCATCCGCGCACGGCTCCGGTCAGGGCGGCCCTGAGGATGAGGAGGAAGAGGAAGAAATGGCGGATCTGTTAACCAGTAAGTATCTCTCCGTGCGTTTGGGTCAGTTCCAGCCTCTAGTGCTTCTGGGACACGTCAGCGGAGCGGCGCGCATATCCCTCAACCGGCCGGAGGCCATATCGGGACGAGCCACTAATGGCAACGGCTGGCGGCCGCGTAGCCGCCTGCGCGGCATAGAGGTTGGCAGTGTCAATGGTCCGCTGTCTGCCTACCTGGGCTTCGGTAACGGCCAGGGCCAGAACGAAGATGACAATCACATGGACATATACACTACGGTAGAGCGCGACCTGGGCACGAAAGGGAGCTCCGTCGGAGCTTACGCGTACTGGGGAGAAGCTGTTCTATCCGGCGGCTTCCGCGACTCTTTCAACCGGTATGGCGTCATCGGCAACTACACTGCGGAAATGACCCGCCTGGTAGGCGGCTTCCTTTTTGGCGACAACGATGACCCGAGCGGCGTCAACCTGGACAACGATGGGTGGTTCGTCGAGTTGGCGCAGCACGTTGCGGGAGAAGGAGTGGTCGCGTACGCGCGCTGGGATGACTTCAGTCGCGATCTGGCTGCAGGAGGTAAGCGCGAAACAGACGGACCGACGCTCGGCATCTCTTGGACGCCAGACCCGGACAACGCCGTAATGCGCTTGAATGTCGAGGGTCAATGGCTGGATACAGACGGGACAAGCGGTGATTCAGTGACGGTCGAGTTGCAGATCACCTTCTAACAACAGCTTACAGTGGTCGTGCTACCGGGCTGGGTTCGGCTTGCGTAGGAAGAAGCCGAACCCAGCTTTGCGTACAGGCACTGCGGGCGCGGGACACGCCGGGGCCGTGTGAACGAATCTTAATGGAGAGTTCACTGCGGTTTAATGTCCCCGTCCTATAAGAGTAATGGGTGAGCTCTCATAGCTATCCACCCGACAGACGAGAAGCAGGAGGTGCACCGGTGTTTATTAAGAGAATATGCCGTTGTCCTGCGTTCGGCAGGAAGGCAGTGGCGCCCTGGCTGGCGATGTTGGCGATCGCAGCTTGTGTAGCATTTGGCAGCTCTGCGGCAACGGCCAAGAAAGAGTTCGAGGCGGACAAAGGGCCTAAGACCGTCGACGTGAGCAAGTATCCGAAGCCGTACCAGGAACGGTATAAGGTGTTCAGCAAGAAGTGCGGAAAGTGTCATACTCTTGCGCGGCCCGTCAACTCGGACTTTGTCCCATCCAAGTGGCAGAAGTATGTCAAGCGCATGCGGCGGAAACCGGACTCCGCCATCAGGTCCGAGGATGCGGAGAATATCTGGCAGTTCCTGATTTTCGATACGAGAGAGCGCAAGAAGTCGTTCTGGGACAAGCTTCCGAAGGATGAGAAGGATCTGGCCGAGCAGGGCTTCAAGAAAGTTGCCGAAGAGGGTTAGGAAACGGACTGATCAGCCGATGCAGACGAGGAAGTTCCCGGTTGAGATACCGGATGTCGAATACTACCAAAGGATGATCAAGTGCCAGCAGGCGTGTCCAGCGCACACCTGCTCGGGAGCCTACGTCCAGAAGATCGCGGAGGGGGATTACCTGGGTGCGTATATACTCGCCAGAACGCCTAATCCGTTCGCCTCGGTTTGCGGACGGGTCTGCGGGGCGCCGTGCGAGGCAGCTTGCAGGCGCAGCAGTCTCGACGAACCGGTATCCATCCGAGCACTGAAGAGGTTCGTCACGGAACGATTCGGCGTGGAAACGCACCCTTACAACCCGTCGGAGATTCTGGATCTGGTGTATGACCATAGAGAAAGGGAGGCACACGCATCGGGCAGGAAAATCGCCGTTGTCGGGAGCGGGCCCGCGGGACTCTCCTGCGCTCATGAGCTTGCGCTGGCAGGGTTTGCGGTCACCGTGTTCGACAGTCAGCCGATCCCTGGAGGCATGATGTCGCTCGGTCTTCCCGAGTACCGCCTGCCCCGGAAGATCGTGGAGCTTGAGATAGCAGCCATTCTTCATCTTGGTGTTCAAATCCAGCTCGAGAAGGCCCTGGGAACGGATTTCTCTCTGGATGATCTGCGCGACCAGGGCTACGAGGCTGTGTTCCTTGCCTGCGGAGCTACTAAGAGCCGGGAACTGCAACTCGACGGCATCGAACTTGACGGGGTGCTGAAGGGCATCGACTTCTTGTTGAACGCAAACCTCGGATACAGCGTCCATGTTGGCGAGTCGGTAATCGTTGTCGGCGGCGGGAACGTTGCTGTCGATGTCGCACGGACCGCACTCAGATTCGGGATAGGCATAGAAGATTACAGGACAGCAGTCCGCATGGGAGAGATAAAGGATGGAGTCGGCATCGAGGAGAGAAGCTCAGCCGTGGACATAGCCAGACTTGCCCTCCGGCGCGGCGCAAAACACGTTCGAATGGTTTGCCTGGAATCCCGGGGCGAGATGCCCGCCTATGAGTGGGAGGTTCAGGCGGCTATCGAGGAAGGGATCGAACTCTTCCCTTCTGTGGGACCCAAACGGATCCTTGGGCATGCCGGCAAAGTCGTAGGTATCGAGACCCTGCAAGTGGCCTCCATCTTCGACAAGAACGGACGATTCAACCCTTCCTTTGTTGAAGGGAGCGAAGCTGTCATCGAAGGAGACACTGTTATTCTCGCCATCGGACATCAACCTGATCTGACGTTCCTGTCACCCGAAGACGCCATAGCAGTAAGCCCGAGAGGCACAATCGAAGTCGATCCAGAGACGTTGGAGACCAGCCGAAAGAGTGTCTTTGCAGGTGGTGATGTCACCTTCGGTCCGCGGTTGCTGATCGATGCAGTGGCCGACGGAAAACGGGCCGCCCAGTCAATCAAGCGATTTCTCGGAGGAAAGGAACCGAGCTTGCCCGGTGTGCAAATGTCCGTTATCGAGGACCACCATCGTTATCCCGGCTACGACAGAATCCCCCGGGCTCAACCAGGTCGTGTGGCAATTGAGAAACGCATCGGCATATCCGAAGTCGAAGTGGACTATGATGAGACCACAGCCATCGAGCAGGCGCGCCGCTGCTTGAAGTGCCAGATTCAGACGGTGTTCGACAGCGAAAAGTGCATCCTGTGCGGCGGTTGTGTGGATGTCTGCCCGGAGTACTGCTTGAGACTCACCCCGGTAGGCGATCTCACAGGCGATCAGAACCTGATGCAACTTCTGCAGGCTCGCTACGAAGTATCCGCAGATTCTCTAAGAAATGGCGATCTTGACGGCACGGCAATCATTAAGGACGAGGACCGCTGCATCCGCTGCGGCCTGTGCGCCGAGCGATGTCCGACCGGCGCTATAACTATGGAATACGCAGGGCTTCTGGAGGATGTATCGTAATGGACCGTAACGAAAAGAATCCTCATACCGAGGGAAAGGGTCTGAGAAGAAGAGAGTTCCTCGTTACCCTGGGATGGAGCGCGTTGTTTGCAAGTATGGCCTCCACAGCGGCGTGGATGGTACGATTCCTCTTCCCGAATGTGCTGTTCGAGGGCTCTTCCATGGTGAAAATAGGCCGTCCGGACGACTATTCGCCCGGCTCAGTCACTTACATGGAGGAGAACCGTCTGTTCGTCCTACGGGACGACAAGGGATTTCGCATTCTCTCGGCGGTTTGCACGCACCTGGGATGCACCGTGAACAAGGACGCCGGTTCGAACTCCTATAGCTGCCCCTGCCATGGGAGCAAGTTCGACGGGAACGGCCGGGTTGCCCGCGGCCCTGCTCCAAAGCCGCTGCAGATGTTCGACATCACCCTTGCGCCCAGTGGACATATGGTTGTAGATACCAAGAAAACCGTCCCTCGGAGCCAGTACTTCACTGTATAGGCATTAGGCCGCTTATAACTTAAATCGTGTGCAAGACGCACAGCTCAGTAAACACGAAAGCACGAAAGGGATTAATATCTACGGAAACACTGAAGCACAGAAACACGGAAAGGGATATAAGAATGTATGATGTAGGATGTAGGATGGTTGGGTGTCGGGTGTCAGGTGTCAGGTGTTGGTAAGGGTCTTAGGTCATGGGTCATGGGAAGACACTCTGTTACCTGTTACCTATCCTACATCATATATCTTACATCCTACATCCTTCAGTGCTTCCGTAGCTAAAGCCTTCCCTTCTTTCGTGGTTTCCTTAAGTTTCGTGCTGTCGTGATTAGATCA
>JACPPP010000060.1 GCA_016190935.1 Armatimonadota bacterium
ACATTCCGGGTTGAGACAGGATAGTTGTTCTCGAATCAGTTCCATTGCATTACCTCCATCTATTCTGGTTCCCAACCCTCTGACAACTAAACATCACGTGGCCTAAGGCCACTACCTGCTTTCGTGATTGAGAAGCTGTGCGTTTTACACATGATTTCTCTCAGAAGGGACTATACTACTCGTACTACTTCGACCTCGGCTCCGCTGTGCTGCAGTTCTGCCGCAGCCGCGCCAACGTCCCACTTTCCGCCGAACGGTTTTGGGTCTACGAGGGCTATCCGAACGCGCGACCCTCCGGCCCTGGCCTCTCGCACAGCCTCGACCGATTCTTCTGCGGGGCGCGTGAGGATAAGGAGCAAATCTTTACCGGTCCTCTTCGCCGTAACCAACTCAGAGATGCGCACGGAGGAATCGGCCCTGGCCTCCGCAAGAGCCGTGAGCGCGCGGGTAAGCTCCGCAATCCCACGGACGTCGATTCTGGTAAGCTTCTGCCCGCATGAGAGGAGCAGTCTGGTCCGCTTGCCGGCTCTCATACGTTCCCGCAGGACATAGGCCGCGACTCCTGTGGCAGTGTCGAGCGATGTGTTAGTTCCGTGCCCGTAGTCGCTTCCGATGGAGAGGTCCACGGCGACGGTCAGCAAATCCGCTGTGGAGTCCTCGTATTCTGTAACGGCCAGCCGCTGAGTTCTGGCCGTCGTCTTCCAGTGAACTCGCCTGATTTCGTCTCCGGCACGGTAGTCGCGCACGCCCGCAAAGTCGCCGCGGGGAGCGCGCCGGTTGACCGGGCTTTCGACTCCGAACTCCACACTTGCTTGCGACGGGCTTGCGACCCGAATAGGAACCGGCTTCGGGTAGACGAGTAGCTCCGCCGTCCTACCTATCGCCCGCCGCATCCGGAACATCCCCAACGGATCGAACGCGGAGGCAATCAGAGGCCCGAGCCTGTATCTTCCACGTTTTTCGGCTTTGATCCACATTACAGCCCTGGTCTTTCCAGGGTCCTCTATCTCGATTCCCTGTGGAGTCTCGGCCTTTACCAGCTTTGGGAGGATATCGGTCACAACGAGTCCGCGAGGCAGCAATCCTCCGGCGCATTCAATTGTCACTGCCGCGGCGGCGCGCTCTCCCTGCGTGACCGTCAGCCTCTGTTCGCGGGTTGCCTTGCACGCGCGCAGAGTAAACGATCCGATTATGTAGCCTGCGACCGGCAGGGCGAGCAGGGTTGCGGCCATCACAAAAAGGTAGGCTACCCCGACGACCGTGGCGACCGCGAGACAGAACATCCCCGCGATGCACGGGCCGATGAACCTCGGATTGAGCAGCAGCGCGCTGGTCTCATCCGCCGTGTTCTTTATTCTCTTGAGTTTATCCATACTTGACGGGTACCGGCACAGCAGCAACAATATCCCTGATGATATGCTGCGCCGCGTCCGGCTGCCAGTTGTCGTGCCCAAGCATTATTCTGTGTGCGAGCACCGGCGCCGCAACAGCCTTGATATCATCCGGGAGAACGTAGTCGCGGCCGGAAATCGCGGCGCGCGCGCGAACGATCCGCATAATCGCGAGGGACCCTCGTGGGCTTGCGCCCAGCGCGATATCGGGCCTGCCGCGAGTCGCCGTGACTATATCGACTATATACCCTTTGAGGGCATCATCCAGATGAATGTTCATAATCTCCTGCTGAAACAGCGCGAGCTCGTCGGAGAGCATGACGCCTGATACGTTATGAAGCGGGTGTTCTCTCAGTTGGGCATCCAGAATAGCGACCTCGTCCCTCCGGCTGGGGTAGCCAATGGACACTCGCACGAGGAACCTGTCGAGCTGAGCCTCGGGCAGCGGATAGGTGCTGCCCTGCTCTACATTGTTCTCCGTGGCGATGACCAGAAACGGCTGTGGCAGCGGACGCGTTGCGCCGTCAACAGTCACCTGGAGTTCCTCCATGCATTCGAGCAGCGCTGACTGGGTCTTTGGAGTGGCACGGTTGATCTCGTCGGCGAGCACCACGTTTGCGAACACAGGCCCCGGCTGAAAGCGGAACTCGCCGGTCTTCTGATTATAGATGGATACTCCGGTTATATCGGACGGCAAGAGATCGGGTGTGAACTGCACGCGGCTGAACGAGCACCCTACCGTCCGCGCCACGGCCTTCGCAAGCGTGGTCTTGCCGACTCCCGGCACGTCCTCGATGAGCACGTGGCCGCGAGCAAGCAGCGCGGAGAGCACGAGCCGGATGACGTCCTCCTTGCCGACCATCACACGGCCGATCTCTTCCGCTGCCGCCTGCATCCTCTTATGTACCCTGTCTATCTCAGCAGTTGCCACTCTTTGTCCTCCGAAGCCGGTCTGGTTATCATCTTCTTTGACTGCTGACGCGGCCAGCGCGGTTCCCCTGATGGGGCCGGATTGTTATTTCGGGACACCCATGTCCCGAAATCAGCCTCACAATTGAGTGTTGCTCGTCTAATGCGTGATACCTGAACCGGGGAAAGCAGGGAATGATTTGAGACGGGGAATTTCGGGTTCCTCGCCTCCTGATTTTCCCCGTCTCCCCGGTTCAGGTACAACCAACCTCCAGAAAGGGCGGCTTTTCGTCAATAATTCTTAAAAGAGCGTCACTTGCCGATAATGTACGTGTAATTGTCGCTCGGAACATCTGGAAGTTGCGGAGGTTGTTGTATGATGACCTGCGAAGGGACCGAAAAACGGGTAGTATCGTACAGGTTGATATCGTATTTTGCAGGGTTGGCTTTCGCTGTGAGCACCTACATTCTTGGCTTGTGGATATACTCGGCCGAAATATCAGTTATCGACCACCAGCCCGTGCCGGACCTCTGGCCGCTTATCAGGACTGGCATTCCCAGCCACCCGGTCACCTTCTTCGGGTGGATAGTGCTCACAACGCTGCTGGCGGTAGCCATTGGTCACCTGTTCGACCGGCAGGTCTTCTTCCGGCGCGCCGCCGAGATGAAGGCGAACGTTGACGGGCTGACAGGAATGTACAACCACCGCTACTTTCAGGATCGACTTACAGCGGAGATAGAGCGCGCACAAAGATACAACAGAAGGCTTTCACTTGTAATACTCGACCTCGACGATTTCAAGAACTTTAACGACCAGCGAGGACACCAGGAAGGGGATAGACTTCTCAGGTGTTTTGCTGGGCTCTGCAAATCCCTCATAAGGGCCATAGATGTCCCCGCAAGATACGGGGGAGAAGAGTTCGTCATCATCATGCCCGAGACAGGGCCTGAGGAAGCAAGGTCTGTGGCCGATAGAATCAGGCAAGAGTTGGCCGCAGGTCTGAACTCGAAATTCCCGGACGGGCCGAATGTGACCTTAAGCGCAGGGATTGCTTCATACCCGGAGCACGCTCAAACACGGCATACGCTGGTCCTAAATGCCGACACTGCGCTCTATTTTGCAAAGAAGAGCGGAAAGAACAAGGCTGTTGTCTACGAAGAAGCCTTCAAAAAGATCTACTGTGCAACATCTGATCACCTCAAGGCGCTTCTTTACGACAAGAATACGGGCGCCATAGAGGCGCTTTCCGCTGCCGTCGATGCGAAAGACCATTATACTCGCGGCCATTCCGACGCAGTTACGCGATATTCCATGGCGCTCGCCCGCAGGCTCGGCATATCGGGCGACGAGATGGCGAACCTGAGGGCTGCGGCGCTTCTCCACGATATAGGCAAGATTGGAACTCCTGACTCGATTCTTCAGAAGCCCGGTCCGCTTCAGATGGACGAGTGGCAGGTCATAGAGGACCATCCGAAGATAGGGTCGGACATACTGGAGAAGGTCCAACAGATGAACTCGATAGTGCCCGGAGTTCGACATCACCACGAGCGATTCGACGGTCTTGGCTATCCCAGCGGGCTTTCCGGCCAAAACATTCCTCTTATCGCCAGAATCATCGCCCTGGCGGACGCGTACGACGCCATGGTTTCCCGGCGCAACTATCGAGACGCGCTCTCGCACGAAGAGGCAATGGACGAGATAAGGCGCTGTGCTGGGACGCAGTTCGACCCCGAACTGGTGGTGCTTTTCCTCCAATCAATGCAAGAGACGTATGCAAGCGAGCAGGAGGACAAGGCGGCGTAGGAGGAGGTTGGAGGTTAGAGGTTGGAGGTTAGAGGTTAGAGGTTGGAAGTTGGAAGTTCGAAGTTGGAAGTCCTGAAAAAGTGAAGTGGCCGGGATCCGTCCCGGCCAGCGGCCCCGCAGGGGCCGGACCAATTGTGTAATGATGTAATTCTGTTCCGTCGGACTGCTTG
>JACPPP010000061.1 GCA_016190935.1 Armatimonadota bacterium
TCAAATACTACGTGAGGCAGCTTAGAATGGCGCATATCATGGCAAATGACCCACTAGCAACCTCTTCTACGGCTGGTGGTCTTCGGGGGGCTACGTCTACCAGGCCACCGCCGCTGAGTCGGTGACAGCGTATATGTTCGACGGTGGGGGAAACGAATGGCACGTGGGACATAGACGATGGGTGCTGAACCCCGCAATGAAGAGGACGGCGTTCGGCTGGTGCGAGTCGTTTTCAGCCATGAAGTGTTTCGATGCAAGCCGCACCCCCGAGGCAAACTTCCTCTTTGTCGCCTGGCCCTCTCCCGGATCCTTCCCTCTGGAACTCTGCCCCAAGGAGATTCCATGGTCGGTGACACTTAATCCCGGCTACTACTCATATACCGGGCAGGAAACGGTGACTCTTGAGCGACTGAGTGATGGCTCCCGCTGGCAATTCAGCACCGGCGGCATTCCGTACGACGGTTTCTTCACGGTAAACACCCAGTGGTATGGCGTTCCCTACTGCATCATCTTCAGGCCCGAAAGAGCACTCACCTATCTGGCCGGCGACACGTTTAGAGTCACCCTTTCGGGCCTAAGGAAGAAAGATGGGACCGCAGACAGCCTGACCTGGAAGACAAGCTTCTTCAACCTTCCCGGGTTTCAGCATTACTACTACCGGCGTTAGTCCGCACCCGCTGCATCTGGGTTGCACACTCCTGTTCCGTGGTGTAATGCGAATGCCGCGAAGAAGCGCGAATAACGCGAAAAGGGGGTTGGGGGTTAGGGGCTGGGGGTTGGAAACCTAAGCCCCACAGCCTGTACAGAAGGTACAGCCTTCCAACCTGCACCATTCGCGTCATTCGCTTTAATTCGCGTAATTCGCGTTTCAGCATGACCCTACCCATCAGGTTCCACCATTTGCGGAATCTCCATAATCTGCGCAATCTGTGGTTCTATCTCCTGAATCCGCAGAGGGGTGGCGGACGGATGTCCGCGAGACACGCGCCGGGGAGGAATCTCCCCGGCGATCAGCCTGTTGCCTTATTGCTCATCGCTCATTGCTCATCCGATGGACCGGCCCGTCTCGCGCCGGTCCAAATATGCCGCACGTCCCCGTGCGGCGGTCCCATCAGTCCATCACCTATCACCTCATCGTGAACTCCAGCATGGGCTTTTCCTGCCGGGCATGGCACTTCGTACAGTCGGCGGAAATGCCGAATGCCTTCCTACTATCGTGGCACTTCGCGCACTCATGGCCCTTCTCCATACGTTTTGACAGGTCGTCTATTTTGCCGAAGGTCGTGCCGGGCGCGACCATCTCATAAGGTCTTGGATGGCAGTCGGAACATTTGGAAAATGCCTTGAGGACGTGGTTTTTGTGGCTGAAGCGCACAGATCCAACACCACTTGACCTGGACGCGATGACGAAATCCTCCGGCAAAGAGGGTTTGCCTTCATCCCCTCCGTGGCAGAGCGCACATTCCCTGCCGACGGCAAAAGCCCTGATGCCGTCATGACAGCGGGCGCAGCCATACATCCTCTCGTCGCTGTGGAACTTGGCCGTTCCATCTTTGGGACTGCTCATCGGGTAGAGCTTCGGATGGCAATTTGTGCAGGCCTCGTCGCCGTGCGCTACGTGCCTGTCGTGGCTGAATATGACCTTTCCAGGACTCAATTCGCCCTTTGGGAAAGCGTAGTCGTGGGGAAGCTTGAGTCCCACCTGGTGTTCGGCCATATCAAGCTTCCTCGATGCGCCGGCAGGAAACGCTGCGGACAGTTCATCCTCCGCAGGAGGTTTTGGAGTTACAGACGGGCGGATTGCGTAGCCGAACGCCACGAACAATGCAGCGAGCGCCGCGAGGACGGCCACGCCAGTGGGGGTTGCCATACGGGGCCTGGCAGGGCTGAGCGGCGCAGGCATGGTCTCCTGCAGCGGAGCGTAGACGCCGTGCGAGTGCGGCTCGGCTTCTTCCTCTTCTTCCTCATGGGCAGGAAATATAGGCAGGTGCTTCACAATAAGCCCGAATGCGACCATGCCGCAGGCTATTACAAATATCGTCGTCGCAGCCTCGAAGAAGGACGGGATGTAGCCGTAGTTGGTATAACGCATCGTCCCGGTCAGACTGACGTTCAGCCGGTTCAGCACCACTCCGAGTATGACTATAAGCGAGGAATAGAACCTGCCCTGGCTGCTCGCCCTGATCCTGGCGTTGGAGAAGAGGATTATAGGCAGTATGAATCCCAGCCCAATCTCGAGCATAAACAGGTAGCTTTCGGGGCTACCTTCGAATATCAGCCCCAGGCTGCCCTGCGCGCCGAGCGTGACGAACCTCACGACCAGATACAGCCCCAGGACTACCGGAATGGCCTTGCCAAGCCCGGTCAGTATATCATCGTGCAGGCTGATTCCGAAGGCGCGATGACTCATGCTGGACTCGAAGATGATCATAGCTATCCCGACTCCGATTGCAGACATGTAGAACAGCACCGGAAGGAACGGGCTGTACCAGAGTCCGTGGATCTTGCCCGGAACGATGACAAAAAGCGTGCCGAGCGTGGACTGGTGCAGGGTGGAAAGAAGCACGCCGACTATAACGAGCGGCGGCGTAAGCATGTGTATGATCCTGAGTGGCCGTTCGAGCTTCAGCCATTCCAACACTGCGGGGCTGAACTCCAGCGCGAGGACGGTAGTGTAAAGCATTACACAGAGCGCGACCTCGAACATTGGAGAGTGCTCGTTCCACATGATCATAGGGTGCCAGATCCGCCACGGCTGCCCGATGTCGTAGAGGAGCGATACTATGGCCATCAGGTAGCCCAGGAAGGCCGTCAGGATCGTAGCCCGAAGGATCGGCCTGTAGCGGTCCAGCCTGAATATATAGACCCCTGCCGCAAGAGTAAACCCCCCGGCCGCAAGCGCGACGCCGCAGAGGATGTCGAAACCGATCCAAATCCCCCACGGTGTGGTATCTGAGAGGTTCGTAGCCGCGCCCAGTCCCTTTATGAACCGGATTGCCGTCGCATATAGCCCCAGCAGGATCAATACGACCAGAACGACTCGCCAGAAGGTGATCCTTATCCTTAGAACGTGCGCCATAACTTACTCCTTCTCTTGTTCTTCGGCGAGCCTGCGGTGCTTCATCTCTATCCGGCGGTTGATAACCCACATAATACCCGATAGAGAGATCGCGCCGACGCCGACGATCTTTGGAACCTGCTCTATGATCTGCCAGGTGAGCTCGGGATAAGACCCGTTTAGAAGGTCAGATTTGAATCCGAGTTCGCTGAAGCGGACAGGGGAGAGGTACAGGACGGATGTCCCACCGGCCTCCTTCTCACCATAGACGTAGTTCACATAGCGGCCGGGGTTGGCTCTGATCCGCCTGTGGGCCTCTTTGATGAGAGCTTCTCGCTGTCCGAACACCGTGGCGGAGGCCGGGCATACCTCCGTGCATGCGGGCTGCTTGCCTTGCTTCAGCCTTTTTTCGACGCACATTATGCACTTGCCGACTATCGGCACCGGTGAGTCCCACTGGTATTTCGGAACGTCGAAGGGGCAAGCCATAACACAGTAGCGGCATCCGATGCACTTGTGTGAATCATAGTAGACGGCGCCGAACTCGGTCTTTCGGAAGGCGCCGACGGGGCAGACGGACTGGCAGGTCGGCTCGAGGCAGTGCATGCACTGCCTTCGCACGAACAGGTTCTTTACCGGTTCCACGATCGTCCAGGTGTAGGCGTTGAGCTCGTTGCCGATCTCTCCGGATAGCTCGTTGGTCTGCTTGCAGATGACGGCGCAGGCGCCGCAGCCCAGGCACCTGGTAATGTCTGTCAGTATTCCGAAGCTCACCTTCTATCACTTCCTCCACTGCGCGGCTCCATGAACTCCTCCTGGAACTTGCGCCACTCTTCGTCGCTTGCGCCCTCCATAAACCCGCGAAGCAGAAGTCCCTCAGACGTCGGGTCTTCCGAACCATTTCCGTTGCCCTTGGCGTGGGAGAGGAACTTGATTATGCGCCTTGCCTCACGAGCATGCCAAGCCGTGACATCTTCACCTACCATCAGGTTGTGCAAGTCTTTGGACAGGGAATCAGGCCGGATTTCGCATATCCATCCAGCGCCGTAGGGTTCGTGACGGATGAAGTGGCCGTCGGGAGCCAGTTCGCGGTTGATATCGACGACTCTGCCATCTACGGGTGAGGCGAGCCGAAGCTCGCGGCTGCCCTGCCGGAGCAGAGCTATGCTGTCCCCTGCCTTGATTTCCTGGCCTGGGTCGGGCAGTTGTATCCGGTCGATACTGCCGAGCAGGAAGCCTACGAGCCCGTCGAGTCCGACTCTGACATCGCCTGTGGGCTCGACCTGAGCCCAGGAGTGCGCGGGGTGGAAGAAGAGTCCCCGCGGCACGGCAAACGGGTTCGAGGCGAAAACCGGTCCGTTGCGGGGCGCTGCCAGTGCGCGGTTCCTCGCGCGCCTTGCCTGGATGAGCTGAACGCTCCAGTCAACCAGGAGGCACATTGTGATCGTGAGCACAACCAGAATAGCGACCATTCGACTTCCTCCTTTGAGCTACGGCCTTGTGATGTTCTTCACTAAGTACATTTTAGCCAACCTTACAAAAAGATTCCACTGGTCGGAGGCCGTGCCGTGGGCGAAGAAGGCGACATTATTAACATTCTTAAGCTCGAAACCGGTGTCAAGCACGGATTCCGCGGGCGTATTGCCGATTCTGTCTCGCTGGCTGAAGAGACCTGTGGATTGACTTAATTATGTCTTAAATTTGCATAGCAATGCGAAATCAAAGGACAAAGTATGGGCTGGAAAGTCTTATATAGAGGGCACGCGGGTTACACTTTGTGCTATATAGCACAAAGTAGCGGGAATATCCCCACGGAAGCGCGGAAGGGAGAGGTAACAGGTGACAGGTGACAGGTGACAGGTGATAGTGGGTCTTCCCATGCCCCATGCCCCATGACCCATGACCCTTACCGACACCTGACACCCGGCACCTGATACCCATCTTACATCGAGGCAAGAAAGTTGGAGTGCGAGGTCGAAAGAGAGGTGCA
>JACPPP010000079.1 GCA_016190935.1 Armatimonadota bacterium
TCAGTTGAGATGCCCGAGGGAGTAGAGATGGTGATGCCTGGGGATAATGTGACGGTAGCCGGGGAGCTAATCCAGCCGATAGCGATGGAAGAGGGTCTCCGATTTGCTATACGAGAAGGTGGACACACAGTCGGGGCTGGTGTCATAAGCAAAATCATCGAATAGGAGGGGCCGGGGGCCAGGGGCCAGGGGCCAGAGGGATTTCAGATTTGAGATTGCAGATTTCAGATTGAAGGAGACTCCAATCTGAAATCTGCAATCTCAAATCTGAAATCTCCTAACCGCCAACCCCTAACCCCCATCCCCTGATTGGGGAGTTTACAGTGGCTAAAGCGACTGATGCAAGAATCATAATTACGCTCGCTTGTCAGGAGTGCAAGCGCCGGAACTACACAACTGCGAAGAACAAGAGGAACGACCCGGACCGCCTGGAGCTTAAGAAGTTCTGCCCGTGGTGCGACAAGCACACTGTCCATAGAGAGGCGAAGTAGAAGAACAAGTGTCAAGTGGCAAGTGACAAGTGCAAAGTCCAAAGTCAAACGTCGTGTCATTCTGAGCGCAGCGAAGAATCTCTATTGATGTTGTGATGGAACGATATGGAGTGCGAGGGCTTGACCTCGCTTTGCTTACCGATACAGATAATCTATCAGAGCGAAGCTAAGCCGTGATCGATAAACAAAGCGGCGTCGAGCCGCCGCACTCCATACGGAACACAGCAGGTCTGCCATAGACCCAGAATCTACTCAACGTAGCAGGATACAGCGACGGGTGTCGTGCTGAGCCTGGTCCCCGCGTACGCGGGGAAGCATGCCGTGCGTCCCCTGCGGCGACTCCAGATTTGAAATCCGGGTTAGAGCGTTCTTATTGCTCAGCAATGGAGTGTGGACGTGAGTGATAGCGATAACAATCTCGATGTAATCCGCCATTCGGCAGCGCACGTGATGGCACATGCTGTCCAGAACCTCTTTCCCGGTGTCAAGATAGCGATTGGCCCGCCAATAGAGGACGGCTTTTACTACGATTTCGATAAACCGGAGCCGTTTACTCCTGACGATCTAGAGAGGATCGAAGAGGAGATGGCGAAGATCAAGGCGGCGGATACTCCGTTTGTCCGCCGTGAGGTGACCCGCGCCGAAGCAGAGAAGACATTCGGGGACCAGCCGTATAAGCTTGAGCTGATAAGGGAGATACCGGAAGAGGTTTCGACGGTCTACGAGGAGGACGGCTTCGTGGACTGGTGCCGGGGCCCGCACGTGGAGAGCACCGGTAAGATAGGGGCGTTCAAGCTTCTGTCGATAGCCGGTGCGTATTGGCGGGGTGACGAGCGGAATCCCATGCTGCAGCGCATCTACGCCACGGCCTGGCCGACGGAAGAAGATCTCGCCGCCTATCTCAAGCGCCTGGAGGAGGCGGAAAGGCGCGACCACCGAAGGCTTGGCAAGGAACTGGACCTGTTTTCTTTCCACGAGGAGGCCGGGCCCGGACTTGTGTTCTGGCACCCGAAGGGCGCGCTGATCCGCAAGATCATTGAGGACTACTGGCGAGATGAGCATCTCAAGGGCGGTTACGAGCTTGTTCAAACTCCTCACATCGCTCGCCAGGACCTCTGGGCGATGAGTGGCCATCTCGATTTCTTCTCCGAGAATATGTACTCTCCGATGGAGGTCGAGGGAAGCCCGTACCTGATAAAACCTATGAACTGCCCTTTCCATCTCCTGATCTACAAGAACACTGTCAGGAGTTACCGTGAGCTGCCGATCAGATGGGCGGAACTGGGGACGGTCTATCGCTACGAGCGTTCGGGCGTCCTGCACGGTCTAATTAGGGTTCGTGGGTTCACTCAGGACGACGCACACATAATCTGCAGACCCGATCAGTTGGACTCGGAGATAGTGCGTGTGCTCGATTTCGTCATAAAGATTCTGAGCCGGTTCGGTTTCAACGAGTACGCGGTATACCTCTCGACAAGGCCTGAGAAGTACGTGGGCACGTATGAAGGCTGGGAGAAGGCAACGGACGCGCTCCGGGCTGCGCTGGAGGCAAAGGGATTGGCTTACGAGGTCGATGAGGGCGGCGGCGCCTTCTATGGACCGAAAATCGATGTCAAGATCAAAGATGCCATTGGCAGGGAGCATCAGTGCAGTACGATCCAGGTGGACTTCAATGAGCCTGAAAGGTTTGACATTACGTATATTGCTGAAGACGGGAAGGCCCATCGACCGATAATGATCCATCGGGCGCTGCTTGGCTCGCTCGAACGGTTCTTCGGAATCTTGATAGAGCATTACGCCGGAGCATTTCCGCTGTGGCTTGCTCCGGTCCAGGTCGTCCTGCTTCCGATAGCGGACAGGCATCACGAGTACGCGGAGTCTGTTGCCGGCGAGCTTCGCTCGAAAGGGCTCCGGGTAACTGTAGATACACGAAATGAGAAGACCGGTTTCAAGATTCGCGAAGCTCAGGTGCAGAAGATCCCCTATATGCTGATCGTAGGAGATCGCGAGGTGGAGCAGAAGACGGTCTCCGTGCGATCCCGCAACCGCGGAGACCTCGGCGCACAATCGCTGGGTGAATTCATCGCTTATCTAGGTGCAGAACTGGGCGGGGACCTGAAAACCGCGGACTGATGTGAACTGGCACGGATACATAAGTTCTGAGGACACCCGATAATGCTACGGGACCATGATCAATGTTACACCTTGATAGCTATCCACGCTCACGATTGCGTTAAAAGTTTGAAAGCCAGTCGTTGTGGCCCCTATAATCGCGAGTCTTGGGCCTCCGTCTCTAAAAAAGTAAGCCCAATCCCATCCCTGCCATTCAAGGGTGACGTTGCCAAAAGCGCGGACGTAGAGACCTGTCATCAAGCCACCCCAAAACGAGCCTCCTGAAAGTGCCTTACTGTTGGCGCCAAGTGCACCAAGCAGGCTACCTGCTATACTGCCGCTGACTGTCGCAGCTTCAATCTTCTTCTCCACGAACATGCCACCCATCGAGTAGATGTCGGCGATGGTGCCGATTACCGTGATCGTCTCACCAGGAATCAAATCGCCGACGATACCTTCTATGCGTATACCGCTTGCCCGATCCGGTTCTTCGATGTAGGCTATACCCAGACCGAGGTTCCCGCCGAACGCGGTAACTTTCTTGCCGGAGATAGCTACCGGCGTCCCATCCGCCTTATTCTTGACATCGGCGATCTTGCTCACTTCTGCTGTCGATAATATGAAATTGTCAAACGCCCATTGCCCGTTGCCTGATGCAGCTGGGTACAGCTTCAACTGCAGCCGACCTGCCTTCACAGCCGATGCTGAATGGAACGGCTTGTTGATCAGAATCGGCGGTCCGCCGTCAACGGTGAGAAAGAGGATTCTTTGGTCTCGGAAGTCGTAGACCCAGCAGTAGGTGTGCCAGTTGGTGTCGTTGACGGCGGCAATGGGCCCCCCGCCGTCCAACCACCATGTACAGGCCTCGGTCTGGTTGCCCGTCCACACGTGGGCTATCGGCCCAGGGGTGCTCCCCGTATCGGGATCGACGATGCCAACGCCGGTCTGCAAGGATTGGCCTTCATAACTGATTGCCTTGAGGTCGTATTGGAGTATCAATATCTTATTTGTGGCGACTCGGTCAGCAATGTCCAGATTGATCAAGACCATATCCGTTGGGCTGCCTACGACCACCGCCTTAGTGTTTGACCAACCGTTGGGGCTGGTCACATAGCTCACTAGATTGCTGTCCGAACCGCTCTCATAGTACCAGCCGTTCTGTCCGGCCAGTTCGACGTCTGTCGTGTAGTCCTCAAAGTTTATCATCAAATCCGCAGTGGCCGGCAGAGTTGCGAAGATAAGAACGAAGAGAATTAGAACGATCTTCATTGCAGCCCATTTCCTTTCAGGTCAAACATTTAGGCTTCTCAGTTGTTGTAATGCCATTCTGGATTGTAGCCCAGATGCTAGCCGGAGTCAACTGGTAAAGCTACCTGTTTTAACTGAAGATGCACGCGCTGCCATGAGGACATTTTCCCTTTGCTATTAATAGGGAACATAGTCGCGTTGCAACCACAGAGTTGCCTAAATCCTCGATTAAGAATTCTTGCTTAAGAATGGAATGAGCGTGGAGATGTCGAAGGAGTAATCACCTGGGAGGTGAATACAAATGTCGAAGACTCCACTATCATTGTATTCTTCATACTACATAGACACGAAGGTCGATCCGGCAGCGGTCACCAACTACGGAGGGATATTCCCATACCTTGATTTGATGCTCTTGACGGACCTGCCGAAGCTAATAGGTGAGGGGCTGCCTAAGCGGGGTATGCGAGGATGGCAACATGCGGAGCACGTTGGGGCACTCGTGGCACTGAATCTTACTGGGGGAGACTGTGTAGATGACCTTGAGAAGCTGGAGGGTGACCCTGGGATAAGTCTTTATATGGGTCAGATTGTTCGAGCGATGGGGGAGGAGAGCCGGCGATTCTCGCGCGGTGGAGAGCGGGACATACCATCGCTTACATCTGTGCGAGAATGGCTGGATGGGTTCCACAACGCTGACGAAGATCTGAAGCGTGGGTATGGTCAGGCTCTTGTGCCTGTTGCTAACGAAGCTCTTTCTGGCTTGCGAGAAGTGAACCGGGAGTTTGTGAAGAGGGGTTGGGAGTTCTACCAGAGGAGTGGTCGAGAGGCGGGGAGGCGAGCCACGCTGGAGATAGACGCCTCGTTTATGGAGACGCAGAAGAAGGATGCTCTTCGGTGCTACAAGCACTTCGACGCATACTCATCTCTTACGGTAAGGTGGGCGGAGATGGGGTTTGCGATCTGGGATGAGTTTAGAGACGGCAACGTTCCTCCTTCATACAGGAATCTGGATGCGCTTGCGGAATCAATTCGGTATCTGAACAAAGAGTTGGGGATCACAGACGTATGGGTAAGCAGTGACGCGGCGGCGCATCAGGATAGCATACTGAAGATGTTATCGGAATGGAAGGTAGACGGGGAGCCTAGCCCTGTGAAGTTCGCGATCGGATACGTAAAGACCAAAGAGTTTCGGGAAGAGCTTGAGAAGCTCGGGGAGGGAGAGTGGGAGAAGGTATATGACGCGAGAGGTCGGCTTCTCTACGAGGTAGCGGAAGTGCCGTTTGTGTCGAACGCCGAAGCGATGGTGCATGCGGAGCCATATCGGCATATTGTAGTGCGGAGGCAGGCGAAGCAGGGAATACTTCCGGGGCTGGGTGCAAGCGAGGCGGAGTTAGCAGGCGAGGAGACGATAGAGATGCGGGGACTGGCTTATCACGTGAATGCGATCATCTCGAACATAGAGGAAGAATGGACGAACCAGAAGGTTGTCAAGTGGTATAACGAGCGTTGCGGTGGAGGGGAGGCGATCCACAGCGTATTAAAGAGCGACCTTGCGGCGGGCCAGCTACCGTCGAACAGATTTGGGGCGAACGCAGCGTGGTGGACGATGGCGGTGCTGGCATATAACCTGCATGCGCTACTTGAGAGGCTGGCGATGCCAAAGGGGATGGTAGGGAGCAGGTTCAAGCGGTTGAGGTATCATCTAATCAACGTGCCGGCGAGGCTGGTGATGCATGCCAGACGGTGTTGTGTGCGATACTTCCAAGCGGCTACACTACATCTTGTGCAGTATATTCGAGGCGAGATAGCAGCGGTGGCTTATGCATCCGGCTGACTTGTATCCGAAATAACTCACCTGCATAGCGCGGATGGGTAAATACCGCAGGGAAATGGAGTGGTAAGGGCTCGGTCACGCATTCTGGGCCAAAAAGTGCATGAAAAAGAGGCAGTGCGAGGCCAAAACAGACGGGACTGTAGCTGAAGTGGCGTGAAATATGCCGGTAAGGTAGGACAAAAGCAAGGATAATCACCTTCGTCCCCTCAACAGCGGCCCAAAACGGTCAACGGATATGCACATCGCCCCCGAAATCGAGGATTTGGGGAGTTGAATCCGCCATTGACAACTCCTGCCTTCAAGTGATAGACTGCCTTGGCAATTCATAGACGGGCGCATGTTTCGTAAGCCGACGATGGCGGAATAAATATATACCAGTGCGCTCTGAAACCTGATGCCTCGCAATGTCAATGCCTCTGGAGCACATGGGTAGACCGCCCGGCGTTTTCGCGTCACCTGCTGGATAAGGAGCACCAATGCAATGATGGAGATGGATCTTCAGATCAGTACAAAAACACTCGAGGGTATCCCCGTGATCGGTCTCAGTGGAGAAGTGGATGCTTATACCTGTTCCAGGTTCCGCGACACGATGATCGACGTTATTGAGGAAGGAAACGCGAACATAGTCGTCAGCATGAAGGATGTCGAGTATATCGACAGCTCCGGACTCGGGACGCTCGTCGGAGGGCTCAAACGCGCGAGCGAGAAGGGTGGAAAGATCGCGGTGGTTTGCAGTTCCCCGCAGATCCGCAAGGTCTTCGAGATCACCGGACTGGAGAAAGTATTTCCCCTCTTCAGAAGCGAGAGGGACGCGGCGCTAGAACTTGCAAGAGAAGTCGTTACTTGAACAAATATTATTCCTTCGAGTGCCCTGCCAAGTAAAGATTATGCCAAAAGGTAAAGCCAGAGACGACGGAAAAACCCCATATCAAATAGAAGTGCCGGAAGAGTACGTTCTCAGAGATGAAGTAAGGTGGCTTAAGACAGAGGACGCAAAACTGTTTCGCTTCCTCAAGGAGGTAATGAACAAGATTGAGCCGGCTTACGTCTCAACGTATCCTCCGAGCGAGTGCGGCATTGCCACCTTCACCAGGGACGTACTGACGTCTGTTGCCAAATACACCCCTTTCTCGAAACCGACTGTAGTTGCGGTAAAGCGGCGCGAAGAGATTGAGCCCTACGGCCGGGTTGTCAGGGCTCAGATTATGAGGGACGACCGCCAGAGCTATATTGACGCCGCGAAGTTTCTGAACAAGTCAACTGTAGACATCATCAGCATCCAGCACGAATACGGCATATACGGCGGGACACAGGGCGAGTACATATTGGACTTTGTCCGGGACCTGGAGAAGCCCGCGGTGGCCACTCTACACACGGTATTGCTCAATCCAAACGAGGATCAGAAACGCGTGCTGCAGGAGTTGGCCGAGCTCTGCCAGGTAGTGGTCGTGATGGTCCGAATGGGACGCCAGATACTCACAGATACTTATGGTATTGATCCCAAGAAGGTAACCGTGATCCAGCACGGGGTTCCGAACGTCCACAGGGTTTCCACCAATGCGGTCAAAAGAGCTCTTGCCATAAGCGACCGAAAGATCATATCCACCTTCGGGTTGATAAATCGGGGAAAGGGTATTGAGATTGCCATCGAAGCTGTCGCCAGAGTGGTCGAGAAATATCCGAACGCGCTTTATCTGGTGCTCGGCGAGACGCATCCTGGAGTCAGAGCCTGGGAGGGAGAGGCCTACAGAAACGACCTTCTCGAGACTGTGCGGCGGCTGAACCTGGAAAACCACGTACGCTTCAACAACCGCTTCCTTTCACTGAGCGAGCTCGTGAGGTATCTCTGCGCGACGGACGTGTATGTTACGCCGTATTTGAATAAAGACCAGATATGCAGCGGCACCCTTGCGTATGCCCTGGGCTGCGGTAAGGCTGTTGTCTCGACTCCGTATCTCTACGCCGAAGAAGTGCTGGGTGACGGCAGAGGCGTGCTCGTCGATTTCCGTTCACCTGAGGCGATGGCAGATGCTATAATCGATCTTTTCGACAATACCTCCAAAAAAGAGCAGATAGAGTCGCTGGCATATAAGTATGGGCGTCGGACGGCCTGGTTCAATGTCGCAATCGACTATCTTGATCTGTTCCACAGGGTCATGCAGGCTGCGGGCGTCCGCAAGGATGAGGTGGTTGAGGCCAAGAAGTGAAGGATTACCCGCCTATTGTTCTGGAACACCTGGAAAACCTGACGGACCACACGGGTGTCATCCAACACGCAATATTCTCTATCCCGAACAGAAGGACCGGCTACACTACGGATGATAACGCCCGTGCGCTCATCGTAGCTTTGCAGGAATACGACCGCACCCGTGACCGGCGTTACCTGCGCATGGTGACTACCTATCTCAGCTTCCTTCACTACGCACAGACACCGGGGAGGCGCTTCCACAACTTCATGTCCTTCGACCAGATATTCCTGGACGACGAAAGCTCGGAAGACTGCTTTGGCAGAGTGCTCTGGGCATGCGGTGAGGCCCTGGCCGCCAATATCCATGAGAACGTTAAAAAGGTCGCGCGCCGGCTGTTCGATGACGCTGCAAGATGGCTTCCTACCATCACGACCCTGAGGGGAAAAGCCTACTCTTCTATCGGATGTTACTTCTATCTCAAGGGTGACCCGGAGGCTGTTGCAATACGCGCCCGCCTCGAATCCCTCGCCGACTCGATCTGTGCAATCTTCCGGGCAAACGCCACGGATGACTGGGAGTGGTTCGAACCTTTCCTGACCTATTCGAACGGCATCCCACCAAGGGCGCTGTTTCTGGCACATCAGATCACGGGAAAACAGGAATACCTCGACGTAGCGCTTTGCAGCCTTGACTTCTTGAACAAAGAGACCATTATTGACGGCGTGCACCACCCGATAGGCTGCAACGGCTGGTTCATCAAGGGTGAAGAGAGGGCCTGGTTCGACCAGCAACCGGTGGACCCGATGTGCTCCGTAATGGCAAACGTGGCTGCCTATGAGGCAACTTCTGACCAGAAGTATCTTGACCTGGCCCGGACAGTGTTCGACTGGTTTTTCGGCTTGAACAGCTTAAACGAGCCCTTGTACGACCCCGTGACAGGCGGATGCTATGATGCTTTGACGCCCTCGGGGCCTAACTTCAACCAGGGATCCGAGTCCACCATCTGCTGTCTGCTGGCGCAGTTGACAATGGCTCCATACATTAGCATGCTGAGCGAAGAGTAAGAAACCTGCGAGTCTGTCACCCTGTGACGGTGGTATGTCACCCTCTGCTGGCAGTGTGTCACCCTGAACTCGTTTCAGGGTCTGCTGGCTGTGAAGAGATGCTGAAACAAGTTCAGCATGACACGTCCTCTTCAGCATGACACAGTGTCACAAAGCATGGCGAATAAGGACGGCATCTATTGATAAGTTTGATGGGATTGCTACACCACGCTCCCGGCCGGATTCCTCACTACAATCTGGTCCATTACGGATCTGACGCCGGTAAGCCCTTCTATCAAGAAAATTGCCGCATCTCTCTGCTCTACTGAATCAGCTTGGCCGACCAGACAGATACAGCCATCGTTGCAGCATATCTCGACGGTCAGCCCTGCCGTGCGTCGATCCTGCATTAGACGCTCCCTTATGATCTGACCCATGGCCTCGTCAAAGATCATCGGCATTACTGCCACCTCCTTCCGGCCGTGCCAAGCCTGGTGTGGCTTAATACCAAAAATCAAGCATACGCTGTTGATCCGGCACGGCTTAAACTTCTGCCCTTCGCACCAAGTTACTTATTCGTCAGCCTGCTACTAAATCCCTCCTTTATAACGCAGTATAGATGTAACAATTTGGTTAAGATTGTACACTCGCGGTAAAACGAGCGTAAACCCTAATCATTCAGGCCTCCGATTCGAAGAGTTACAATCTTCTTCGCCCCAATCGGGACATCGATGTAGGTGGAAGCGGGAAGCTGCTGAACCCTCTCCTCGCGGAGATTGGACAGAAAAACTTCCTTTGGCTGGGCGAAGAGCGTAAGCCTGGCCTGGGAATCTCTCTCGGAGCCGTTCCAAATCCTGACAGCATAATCCTCTCCATCCTCGCATGGTTTCACCGAGGACAGGACTACATTCTCGCCTTCCACACTGAGGAAGGACATCTCCTCTGGAAGTGCACCGGACGGTCCACTGCTGTAGAGGACTGGGAAGGCTCTCATGCCGACTGCGAAGGCATGGGCCTCCTTCTGTACGCCGCTTTCGTGCCATGCCCCGGCGTGGGGAATGATGCTGTAGTTGAAAGCAAGCTTCCTTCCGAGCATCTGTGCATCGGGAGTCTCTATCGGGGGACCCGCAGCCGATATTCTGGTGTTCTTCCAGCCGGTCGAAAGCCTGCTCACCGCCCGAAGCAGTGTAACAGCTACCGCCCGCTCCGTATCCGGGGTGACCTCGTACTCAGGCAGGCCCAGGTCTGCGACCGTAAGCCCTTTCTTGCCATCGGTTATCGACGCGAAAGCTTTTTGCGCAAACTGTTTTGGCTGATCTTCCTTCCACACCTCAAGAGGCGGCTGCTTGACCTTAACAGGATGATCCACCACGTCGAACTGGGCCTCACCTGAAGAGGTGTCGGCGGAAAGATAGGTGGGAAAGAGCACTCTTAATCGGTGGTCCTTGATGGTGTTGATAAGAGTAGTCTCGATGTCCAGCCTCCTCGAACCTGCACCGAGAGAGATGATGCTCTCGATCACAAGCGGCCTCTTTGGCCCGGACCTCGCCTGCATCGAGCTGTCGAGCGATTCGGGCAGGTTCAGCGTGAGCGTTACCCTATAAGACGCACGGGCCTCTGAATTCTCTGTCATAGCCACGTCCGCCGCGCTCGATAGACTCGTATACACGCTGTCATCCTTCGGGAAGGAGTAGGCGTAGCCCCCGCCGTTGTCCCCTCCGTCTTCGAAATAGTGAAGATTATCATACACGAGTTCGGTGATCTTGTCCTTCAGCCTGATGGCGCCGTTGGCCTTGATCTCAGCTCTTATAAAATCGTTCTCCAGCACATTGCGCTCCGGGATGAGGCGCCCGAACACGCAGTTCGGCTTCTCGAGGGGCCTGAACTTGAAGAGCTTATACCCGCAGGCGGGCACATCCTCCGCCCAGAAGCTCACGGTGAACACCGGACGGTTGAACGCCGTCGCGAAGGTCCTGAGAGATGGCCTGTTTACGGGTTTTGCGGGTTCATAATCTATAAGCCAGGACTTCTGCTCCCTGCCGGCCATGTCGGTGATGAGTATCCCCCTGTAGTTTTCCGCCGAAGTCTCCTTTGCCACCGACCACGGAATCTCGATCTCCATTCTGATCCACTCTGACCGCCTCTCCTGGCACGGGTTGAAGACAGCGAAGGTATATTCTCCCTCTGAGAGCCCATCCACCCTGGCCTTCTCAAGGATATTCGTGAACACGAACTCGAGCAGGTTCTCGCCGATATCCTGCGCCCATTCGAACCTCGTCTCCATCTGCCTGTGAACGGCGTCGATGGAGCAGCCCCCGATAGAGTCGTGCGGATGGTTCTTCAGTACCCACTGCCACGCTTTATCGATGAACGCCTTGTCGCAGCTTCCCCCGAGCAGGCCGCTGAAAACACTGAAAGGTTCGACCCATCTTTCCAACAACGTGCAGCACCTCTCGTTCTGCTGCTTGAGATAGATTCTTGATGAGAGTACACCGTTAATGACGATCCCGTGTCCTCCCTCGGTCCAGATTGTATCCCTGAGATCCCCGGTTACGACCTGCAGATCTTTCCCGTCCACGGCCTTGTGAAGCGCGCCTGCGTACTCGTCAAATGTGGCGTGGAGTATATCGCCGTCGAGCCTCTGATTGGCCTTCCTTATGAGATTCGGAATCTCCGGGTTTGCGGTCATGTGGTCTACCCCGTTAAACAGGATGTGGCAATTAGTTACGGCCTTCTGCTTGACCGTCCGGCAGGCCTCGACAAGAACATTGACAGCTTCCTCACCGGAGATTATGTGATGGGGGTCCAGACCTCGCTCGATAAGCTCCTTCCTTAAGGTCACAGGCGCGGAGCCGACGAATAGGGCGGCGGTTATGTAGCCATACTCCTCTGGTATGTGCGACAGGAGAATCCTGGTCCCGTCGGGCGACTCCCAGAGAAGCTCGTTTGTATAACCGTCGCCGGAGAGTCCTCGCCACAGTATGGCCGTGTCGATCCCCCAGTCTCTCAGTATTTGGGGCATCTGCGAAAAATGGCCGAAGGTGTCGGGCAGATAGCCGACGTTGCTGACCTTGCCGAACCTGTTTCCGACCCTTGCGCCGAAGATCAGGTTTCGGACGGTAGCCTCACCGGTGACCAGAAACTCGTCGGGGAGTATATACCACGGGCCGACAAGAAGCAGCCCTTCCTGAATACGTTCCTTCAGGACCGGTTCCTTCTCCGGCCTGATCTCCAGGTAGTCCTCCAGCACCACTGTCTGGCCGTCGAGGTTGAAAGATCTGTAGCCGGAGTCTTTACCAAGAATGTCGAGAAGCTCGTCCAGCATCCTTACAAGGCGCATCCTGAATTGCTGGTAGCTTCCGTACCATTCTCTGTCCCAGTGGGTATGGGAACACAGGTAGAAACTGTCTGTCAACTGAATATCCTCCTTGAGGAAGGAGCATAGTTTGTTGGTGCGGTCACACTAGCAACGCATCCTGAGCCCATGCTGAGCCTGCCGAAGCACGAAGAGTGCGTTGCGGCATCCTTCGACAGGCTCAGGATGCGTAGTAATGGGCTCAGGATGCGGGAAAAAGGACTCCATGCCCGGTCACAAACGATGCTCCTGCTCCTTGTGTAGCATGTCCGAAGCCATTATAGCAGCAAAGGGCAAAGTTGGGCACCCCCTGCGCTGCCCGCCGCTCGCCAAGCTTGTGCGAGGTGTGGCAAACTGATATAATGACTGCGTTGCGGAAACCGGATAAGGAGGTGCCTTTTTGATGATTGTACGAACATTGGCTCTCGCGCTCTCGATTGCGATGCTGCCCGCTCTTGCAGTGTCGGTTGGCGCGGCGAGCTCCAGCGCCAGCGTAAGGAAGGGTATAGAACAGTACAAGAGCGGCAACGTTGCGGCGGCAGTCGAGGCGTTCGAGGAGGCCGTGCAGACTAATCCCAAGGATGCGTCTGCGCGAAGCTGGCTCGGGTTTATGCTGCTCAAGCAGGGTAAAGCAGCGGAGGCGGTGACCCACCTTCAGGTAGCTTCGGAGTTGTCCCCCAAGGATTCCGAGGTTTGGAACAATCTTGGAACGGCGTACCTGACGATGGGCAATAACGAATCTGCGGTTGCGGCGTATACTGAGGCCCGCGCGCTGCGGCCGGCGTCGGCGGACCTCTTGTATAACCTGGCAAGCGCCCAGCTTAAACTCGGAAGAAATGCTGACGCCGAACGTCTTTTCAGGGAAGCGGCGGCCGCCAAGCCGAACGATCCGAATATACTTAACAATCTCGCTCTCTCGCTCCAGCAGCAGGGAAGGCTGGATGAGGCTGTGAATGTTTTCCAGCAGTCTGTCGATGCCGATCCTGACAACCCAACTCTTCTGATCAACCTGGGGACTGCGCAGAAGGCGAAGGGTGATCTCCCTGCAGCAGAGCAGACCCTCAAGCGAGCCATAGAACTCGGCAGAAATGGATATTATCCGAGGGTTGTGCTGGCCGAGGCGCTTGCCGGACAGGGGAGGATCGACGAAGCCATTGAGCAGAACACGAAGGCCGCTGTTCTTGGCCCAAATGAGTTTACCCCACACTACAACCTGGGTGTGCTATATGCCAGGCAGGGGAAGCATCAGCTTGCAGCCAATTCATACGCCGCGGCGCTCCGGGTAAAACCGAACGATGTCGAAACTATGGTCAACCATGGCTGGTCGCTCTATAAGGCCGGGCGAACGCCTGAGGCGATCAAACAGCTCAAGGCTGCGGCGGAACAGGATCCTTCGTATCTACCGGCTCACAGAATGCTCGCGGTTGTCTACACCTACCAGATGGAGTCGGCAGCGAACGATGCGCTGCGCAAGCAGTATGCCTCTGAAGCGCTTCAGGCTTGGAGCGAGGTAGTCCGCCTGGACCCGAAAGATTCCGCTGCCAGAGTGAACCTGGCGAATATTTACCTTGGGTCGCAGGATGTTGATAAAGCCTTATCGGAATACCGGGCCGCGGTTGATATAGACCCCGCCAGTACGCAGGCTCGTCTGGGTCTCGGACTCGTGCTGGTCGAGCAGGGAAAACTCGATGAAGCAATAGAGCAGTACAGGACTCTCATCAAGTCCAGTCCCAAGTTAGCTTCCGCGCACAACAACCTGGGTGTGGCGCTGGAGAGAAAGGGGCTTGTCGAGGAGGCTAAGTCGGAGTATCGAGAGGCTCTGCGGCTTGATCCGAACCACACTGATGCCCGTTACAACCTTGACAGGCTGCAGCCAGCAGGCGGTTAAGACCGAAGTTGCGCACCAGACGCACGGCTTCTTAATCACGACAACACGAAAGGAACGGAAGAGGTGTTGGGTGTTAGGTGCTGGGTGTTGGGTCAGGGATAGCTTTTCCAACACCTAACACCCAGCACCCAACACCCGTAATGCTTCCGGCTGCGCCGGGCAAGGAGGAGCTTGGTTTGTGAAATCATTAGGGCTTGTTGTTAACCCTACGAAGGAGGGGTCTGTCAGGCTCGCCTCGGACCTCATTCCCTGGCTGATTTCCAAGGGGATAAAGCTCCTCGTGGAGGAAGAAGCGGCTCATCTGATCGGGCGGGGCGATCTTGCCGCCGACCTGGACAGGGTGTGCGAAGCAGAGATGGCGGTCGTCCTCGGCGGCGATGGGACGATCCTCCGCGCGGCCAGGACTGCCGGCCCCAAGGGCACTCCGATGCTGGGCGTCCACCTGGGGCAGTATGGCTTTATCACAGAAATCCATCCTCCGGACGTCAAGCCGGCTCTTGAGCGGGTGCTTCGAGGCGACTACAAGATCAGCGAGCGGATGATGCTGCTCGGCAGCCTGATAAGGGGTGATGAAGTCATAGCGTCCACACCGGCTCTGAACGATGTTGTGGTCTCCAAAGGTCCGCTTGCAAGAATGCTTACACTTCACACGTTCGTTGACGAGAGGCTGATCGCAATCTACGCCTCTGATGGGATTATCGTATCAAGCCCAACAGGTTCTACTGCTTACTCCCTGTCGGCGGGAGGGCCGGTCGTCAACCCGAATGTGAAAGTTATGATCATAACTCCGATCTGTCCCCACACGCTGAACGCGAGGTCGCTCGTGATCCCGGACACCGAGTCCGTGCAGATTGTGGGAGAGTGCGGCGACGGGCCGGATGAAATGATGCTTACTGTGGACGGGCAGGTGGGGTTCAGGATGGTGTGCAGCGACAAGGTCGATGTACGCCGCGCCGACTTCACAGCGCGTATAGTATACTGGGACCCCATGAGCTTCTACGACAAGATTCAGAGCAGGCTCAGGTGGGGAGAAAGGTTTAGCACGTAGGGGAGCTATCAGCCGTCAGCCGTCAGCTTACAGCAGGGACCGGGTGTCGGGGGCCGGGGGCCGGGGGCCGGTCTGTTCCGTCGGACTGCTTGTCTGCCGACGGCGGCCCCGCAGGGGCCGAGAAGCTGATCGCCAGGGAGATTCCTCTCCGGCTCAGGCGTGGCAGATATTCATTCGCTAGTGGGTGCTTGATCTGGACAAATGTCCCGGAAACCGCGTCGGGGGGACATCTCCCTTACGATGAAAAATTTCCATTGAGAGGAGAAAGGCGGAACAATCGTCGTTGCAGATGAACGGTACAAAGATCACAGAGGAAGTTTATCAACTGATTAATTTGCTTCCTCGCTTAGATTATGAGACGCTCAGTCTAGATCAGCAGACTGCTAGGCTGCTTTTGCCAGAAAACGGCATTGATGTTGTATTCGAGAAAGGTGAGGTTGCCAGGTCAGGGCTAGATCGAATCGTCAGAATAGGAAGTAACCGTGAAAACGGCAACTTGCGGTCTCGCTTGCGCAGTCACTACTGCGACGCGGGTACCAGCATCTTTCGATGGCATGTGTGCTGTGCATTACTCAATAGGCAAGACCCCGCAGACCATCGCTTGAACACAATCCGGCCATATAAACGTCCGGAACTTAGGCCTGTGGTCAGCCAAGTGATGCGAGAAACATTCACTTTCTCGTGCTTCGAGGTGGATGATCAAAGCGAACGTAGCGCATTAGAACAGCGTCTCATTGCACAGCTTGCGAAACAGCGTTTAGGTGAGCCGTCGTCTGGCTGGCTAGGAAAATACGCTGTGAAACTGTGCAGAAACGAAATGCTGTTTGAGCCCGCTCCAAACGACAAAATTAGAACTAGCGGTTTATGGAATGAGCAGCATATATTCGGGGAGCCTCTGGACGCTTACTGGTTCGGACGGTTCGAAGAACTTGTTATCCATTGGCGGAATGAGATCAACAATAAACCTTGACCTATCCGAACGCCACGTTGCGCTTTCGCGCAATTCGCGCTTCTTCGCGTCATTCGCGTTTCAGTCTGACCAACGACTATGCTTACGCAAATACACGTAAAAGATTTCGCGCTGATCGATGACCTGAGCATTGAACTCGGAAGCGGGTTCAATGTGCTTACGGGCGAGACGGGCGCGGGGAAGTCTATAATCATAGATGCAATAGCGGCGGTGCTTGGTGAGCGGCTTTCGGGCGACCTGGTTCGTACCGGAGCCGACCGGGCAGTGGTCGAGGCCCTTTTCGATCTCACAGAGAATCCGTCGGCGCAGGAGAAATCTCGGGAGATTGGCTTTGATCTCGAGGACGGCATGCTCCTGCTCTCGCGCGAGCTTTCGTCTGCTGGTAAGTCGCAGAGCAGAGTCAACGGCAGAATCTCCACGCTCTCGATGCTGAGAGAGCTTACGTCCGGGCTGATCGACATCCACGGCCAGCACGAACACCAGTCGCTTCTCGCAGTTGACGGGCACCTCGATATACTCGATCACTGGTGCGGGCAGGAAGCGCTCGATCTAAGGTCAAGAGTGGCGGATATGCACTCGCGGCTCCGTTCGGTGAAGAGCGAGCTGGAACGGCTGCGGAGCGACGAACGGGAGCGGGTGCGGATGCTGGACCTCTACGAGTTCCAGCGCTCCGAGATCGAGTCCGCGAAGCTGACCGTTGGGGAGGATGAGGAACTCTCGGCGGAACGAACCAGACTTGCCAATGCAGAGAAGCTTTACGAGCTTGCCACTGAGGCGCATGCGGCGATAAGCGGGTCGGGGCGCGACGGCGGGGCGTCCGATCTACTCTCTTCCGCGCTCACCCAGCTTCAATCCATGGCTGCGCTCGATGAATCGCTGGCTCCCGTGGTCCAGGACATCGAGACCGCGCTTTATGCTTCCGAACAGGCCCAAAGCGCGGTTCGGAATTACCGCGATGACATCGAGTTCAACCCTGCAAGGCTGGAGGAGATCGAAGAGCGGCTGGACCTTATCCGTACGCTCAAGCGCAAATATGGGGATACCATAGAAGAGATCATCGCATACGGCTCTGATGTCGCGGGCAGGATCGATGAGCTTGCCCACTCGGAGGAGAGGTCGGCCGAACTCGTGCGCGAGATCGAGCGTGTGGAGGATGAGCTTCTTGGCGCTGCGCGCAGGCTCTCGGACGTACGGAAATCAGGCGCGGCGCAGTTTGCCGCGGCGGTTGAAACGGAGCTCTCCGAGCTTGCAATGTCAAATACCAGGTTCAGCGTCTCGTTCGAGGAATGTCAGCCGGGCGCGCGCGGGCTGGACCGTATGGAATTTATGATCTCTCCGAACCCGGGCGAGCCTCTTAAGCCGCTCGCCAAGATCGCATCGGGAGGAGAGCTTTCGAGGATTATGCTCGCTCTTAAGACTGTCGTAGCTGGGGCGGACAGGGTGCCAGTCCTCATATTCGACGAGATAGACTCCGGCATCGGAGGCAGGACAGCGCAGGTGATCGGGCGGAAACTCGCGGCAGTCGCCGGTAGTGCTCAGGTCATTTGCGTGACCCATCTTCCCCAGATTGCAAGCTGCGCGGACCTCCACTTTTCCGTGGAGAAATCGGTTGAAGGCAAGAGAACTCTGGTCAGTATAAGAAGAGTTGACGGCGATGCCCGCGTCGAAGAGGTGGCGAGGATGCTCGGCGGTTTGGAGGACTCCGTAACGGCCGTTGAGCACGCGAAGGAGATGCTGGGATCGGCATGAACGCTAAGATTACCGCCACAATCAGGCTGGACAAGCGGACGAAAAACCTGGCTAAGCGGCTCAAGCCGGGGGACATTGCGCTGATCGACCACGAGGACCTGGACTCCGTATCCGCTCAGATGCTTATCGAACGGAAAGTATCGGCGGTAGTCAACGCGAGCAAGTCCATATCGGGCAGATATCCGAATCTGGGCCCGAAGATGCTGCTCGATGCCGGTATCCCCGTGATCGACCAAGTCGGCAAGGGTGCGTTTAAGTGTCTGCGGGAAGGCGACACGGTGGATCTCTGTTTTGATGGGGCTGTTCCCCCTGGGGCCGGATTTCAAATCCGGCCCCATCAGGAAGGCGTAATCTGGCCTCGTCAAGAAGGCAGGGTGCTTTGCAAGGGAATGGCGCTTACGCCTGATGCCGTTGCCGATCTTCTCGAGCAGTCCAAGCACAACCTGGATGTTGAGCTTGAAAGGTTCGCCGAGAACACTCTAAGTTATGTGCTGAAAGAGAAATCGCTGCTGCTTGACGAGACGAAGCTCCCGGCGGTGGACACACGGATAGCAGGCAAACATGTCTTGATCGTGGTCCGAGGGGCCGGCTACAAGGAGGACCTTGCCAGCCTGCGGTCTTACATCAATGAGATGAAGCCTGTGCTGATTGCGGTGGACGGCGGCGCGGACGCGCTTCTTGAGATGGGCTACAAGCCGGACATAATAGTCGGCGATATGGACAGCGTAAGCGACAGGGCATTAAGCTGCGGTGCGGAGATAGTGGTGCATACCTATGCCGATATGTCGCGCCCAGCGCCGGGGCTTGCGCGTTTGAAAGAGCTTGGAATTGGAGCCAAGATCGCTGCGGTGCCCGGCACGAGCGAGGATGTCGCGATGCTTCTGGCGTATGAAAAAGGGGCCGAGTTGATAGTGGCGGTCGGGACGCATTCGAACCTTGTTGACTTTTTGGACAAGGGCCGCAAGGGCATGTCGAGCACGTTTCTTGTCCGGCTGAAGGTGGGCACGAGGCTCGTTGACGCCCGCGGGGCAAGTAAGCTGTACCAGGGCCGCCCCAGCCTGCGGTACGCTGTTGTGCTGATACTTGCCGCAGTGGTCGCTTTCATCACTATTATGGCCCTCTCGCCAGCGGTGCAGCACAAGATGCAGCTTTTTGTGATCGAGCAGAAGTCCCGTTTGTGGGACCTATGGGTCCAACTCAGGCTCTGGGAAAGGTGACCGATGATAGACCTGCGCTACCACGTATACAGCCTTGCAGCGGTGTTCTTTGCTCTTGCTATCGGAATCATCGTGGGCACTTCGTTTGTCGGAAAGCCTGCGGACACCAAGGAGATCATGGAGGTCTATGCGCGAAACGAGCGCACCTTTGCGGATATGCAGAAGGAAATGCGCAAGCAGCAGAGCGACCTCCGTTCGGTGCGCGGCGACTTCAGCCGCAGCGAGAAGATGTGCGCCGCTCTGGTGCCAACTACGTTCAAAGACAGGTTGAGATATCGCAACGTCGCTATAGTTCAGACTGGCGATTATGACGATCTCGCCGCTGATCTTAAATCTTTGGTTCAGTCGGTCGGCGCGGAGGTTACCAGTGTGACGAAAATCTCCCCTTCGTTCGACTTCGAGAGTCCGCCGCTTGTTGCGATCGCGCTCACAGCGTCAGGGATTATGCCGAAGCCAGACGAGAGCGGCCGCACAGCTCTGCTGCACGCCATTGCAGACGCGATCATTACAGGCCGCAGCGCCGACAAGCTGGCTGCCCTTGAGGAGAAGCACGTCGTCAACCTCTCAGGCGATTACACCCGCTGGAATAGAAACATTGTGATAATCGGTGGGTCTTCGACTGCGGACAATCACCGGGCAAACCTGGTGGATGTGCCGCTGATAGACCATCTGACGGCGCAGGGGGCAACAGTAGTCGGCTGCGAGCCGCTGGACGCTGCATCTTCTTACGTTCCCGTCTGGAAAAGGACTAACATTGCTACGGTGGACAATGCCAACAGGGCCTGCGGCAAGGTCTCTCTCATCTGTGCGCTTTCGGGCGAGATGGCGCACTTCGGGCAGAAGCGGACGGCGGATTATCTGATACCGCACTCCCTGGAGGCGGCGAGGTGAGCAAGGCTGCCGTCCTGATTCCGGCGTACAATGAGGCGGGCAGGATTGCGGACACCATCGGAGCCGCAAGGCAGATACCTGGCGTCGGCGAAGTGATTGTGATAGACGATGGTTCGACCGATAGGACGTTCGACGAAGCATACACTGCCGGAGCCGACCGCGTGGTCCAGATGTTCAAAAACTCCGGCAAGGGAGCGGCTCTTCACGCCGGGATGACGGTTACGAGCGCCGATGTGCTCCTGCTTTTGGACGGCGATCTTGGAGCGTCTGCTTCGGCTGCGGCATCGCTGCTCGGCCCGGTTCTTGCGGACGAGGCCGATATGACCATCGGAGTCCTGCCTGCGAGCGGCAGGCCGGGGGGCCTCGGCTTTGCCGTCGGACTTGCCCGGTGGGGGATCAAAAGGTTCACAGGCCGCAGCATGATGGCCCCGCTCTCCGGACAGCGCGCGCTCAAAAGGGAGATAATCGACCGGATGGGCGGGTTCGATCCCGGCTTCGGTGTAGAGACCGGTCTGACAATCGACGCCCTGCGGATGGGGTATCGCGTTGAGGAAATACCGGTAGATCTATCGCACCGCGCGACAGGCAGAGACCTCGGCGGCTTCCTCCACAGGGGCAGACAGTTCATTGACATTGCGCGAGCCCTGGCGGTCCGGGGCTTCGGACTCAGAAAGGGGAGCAATGAGCGATGAGGCAACAGGTAACAGGTAACAGGTAACAGGTAACAGGTAAACAGGTAACAGGTAACAGGTAACAGGCAACAGGTAACAGGTAACAGGTGATTGGTGATAGGTGATAGACTGATGGGACCGCCGCACGGGGACGTGCGGCATGCTTCGACAGGCTCAGCATGCGGACCGGCGCGAAACGGGCCGGTCCATCGGCTTCCCCTGCCCCATGTCCCATGCCTCTTACCAACACCCATCACCCAACACCCATCCTACATCCTACATCTTACATCTTCTTCCGTGTTTCCAAGTTTGACCGTGGGGCGGCCTGGTGCTAGAATGTAGCAGTCTTCATCAAGACTTGCGGAGATTTCGACAGTTGGCACAGGCGCTCAAGAAAATACGTAAGGCAGTTATTCCGGTGGCGGGAAAGGGTACAAGACTCCTGCCGCTCACCAAGGTCATCGCAAAGGAAATGCTCCCTCTCGGGCGAAAGCCTGTCCTCGAAATCGTAGTTGATGAGCTGGTCAGCACCGGCATAACCGACGTTATGTTTGTGATCTCCGAAAGCAAATCCTCGATCCCCGTGTACTTCATGGCGTATCCCGGCGTCGATGTTTCTTGGACAGTGCAGAGCGAGCAAAAGGGCCTGGCTGACGCGGTCCTTTGCGCCGAGGAATATGTAGCCGGTGAGCCGTTTCTCGTAGCACTCGGTGATTCGGTTATCAGCCAGTTTGGGCCGCGCCACCCAACCTCTCGAGTGCTGGACTGTTTCGAGAACACCGACGCGCAAAGTGTGATTATCGTGCAGAAGACGCCGCGGGCAGAGAGCCATCGTTATGGCATGGTCCATCCCAAGAGATGGGATGGCAATGAGAGGTTCGAAATCGATCTTCTGGTCGAGAAGCCTGCGGTCGAAGATGCGCCGAGCGAGTATGCCATAGCGGGAAGATATGCATTCGACCCTTGTGTATTCGAGTTCATAAGAAAAACACCCCCTGGCGCTGGCGGGGAGCTTCAGATAACCGATTCGATAGGGCTGATGCTTGCCGACGGGCGGCCGGTCTGGGGCGTCCCGCTTATGGGCGAAGAGATCAGAAGGGACATTGGCACGTTTCCAAGCTATTTCGAGGCATTCATGGCAGCCTGTCTCTCGGATCCTGAGTTTGCTGCAATTGCGTCAACTATCTGCAGCCGAGAACAGAAGCCAGAATAAAGTATTGAATTCGCGTTTTGGGAGTTACTTGTGTGAAGTATCTTTTGATCGTATTTGATGGTATGGCGGATGAGCCGCTGGCTGAGCTTGATTTGAAGACGCCTATGCAGGTGGCAAGAAAACCCTATATGGACGACATTGCCCGTCGCGGCGTTGTCGGTGCGGTTCGCACTACGCCAGAGGGCATGCAGCCTGGAAGCGATATCACTAATATGTCCATCCTGGGCTATGATCCCGCCAGATATTACACCGGTCGTGCGCCGATAGAGGCCGCGAGTCTGCAAATTCCCATGGAGCAGAGCGACGTAGCCTTCCGGGCCAACCTGGTTGCTACCGACGGCGCCGTTATTACTGACTCCAGTGCTGGGCACATATCGAGCGAGGAAGCCCGCGAGCTGATTGATCTCATCGATGGAAAGCTCTCCACGAGAAAGATCAAGTTCTACCCAGGTGTAAGCTACCGGCATATTATGGTATGGAGAGATGGATCGGACGACGTGCAGGTTACAGCTCCGTATAAGATCCATAATAAGCCGTTCGAGGACTATCTGCCGGTAGGAGACGGTGAGGAGAAGTTGAGGCAGCTTATATACGACTCACTGGAGCTATTGGACAGCCATCCGATCAATCGGCGGCGTCGTGACGAGGGGAAACAGCCGGCCAATATGCTCTGGCTCTGGGGCCAGGGCCGGCAGCCGAGCCTTGTGAGTTTCCTTGGTCTGCACGGGTTAACAGGTTCTGTGGTGGCCGCTGTGGACCTGATCCGTGGGCTCGGCAGGTTGGTCGGGCTTAAAGTTTTGGATGTTCCCGGCGCAACCGGTTATGTAGACACGAATTATCTTGGCAAGGGCCAGTATGCATTGGAGGCCCTGCGGGACCGTGATTTTGTATGGGTCCATGTAGAAGCGGCGGACGAGGCGGCGCATGAGGGCAAACTCGATCTCAAGATCGAGGCGATAGAGAGCATGGACAAGCTGGTGCTTGGAACTATTCTGAACGGCCTTGGCAGGGCGGGTGAGGACTTCAGGCTGCTCCTGCTCCCCGATCACCCGACGCCGGTAGCGACTCAATCGCACACGGACACACCTGTGCCGTTTGTTCTGTACTCTTCTACCAGGGACCGGGCAAACAGGGCGCCGTATGACGAGCGCGCGGTCGAGGAAACCTCCCTCCACGTCGATGAGGGCTACAGGCTGATAGACTTGCTCTTCGAAGAATAACGTGATCTATGTTCCTGGCCACTGTCAAAAGCACAATCTCGCGCTATAGAATGATCGGGCGCGGCGAGACGGTTGTAGTAGCCGTCTCCGGGGGCGCTGACTCGGTTGCCCTGCTTCACGCATTGTGGTCCCTCCGTCAGGACTTCGGCATCGATCTGGTGGCTGCGCATCTGAACCACGGTATCAGAGGAGAGGAGGCCGACGCCGATGCCGCGTTTGTGCAGGAACTGGCATCGGGCTTTGGGGTGCCCTCGGTAGTCGAGAAGGTCGATCTGCCCAGGATAAGAAGGCAACTGCGGATGGGTATGGAAGAGGCCGCGCGCAAGGTTCGCTACGAGTTCCTCGAACGTGTTGCGGAAAGCGCTCAGGCGGCGCGGATTGCGGTCGCGCATACCGTTGACGACCAGGTGGAGACGGTCCTTCTAAACATCATACGCGGGACCGGCCCTGACGGCCTGGCCGGAATGCCCGCCGCTCGAGGAAAGATCGTGCGGCCGCTTATCGAACTCTTTCGAAGCGACGTAGAGTCGTATTTAAAGGAGAACGACATCGCCTGGAGAGTGGATGTCACAAACCTCGAACTGGACTACACGCGCAATCGGGTCCGCCTGCGGCTTATACCGATGCTGGAAAAGACGTTTAACCCACGAGTGAAAGATGCGGTGCTGAGTCTCTCCAAACTTGCGCGGGATGAGGCTGAGGTTGTTCGCGAAGAGGCTTTTCGTACGTTTGACGATGCCGCCAGAGAGGTCGGAGACGAGGCAGTAGTCTTCGACGCCGAGCGGTTCGGCGCGCTTCCCCAGGCTATCAAGCGCAGGTGCCTCATGCTTGCAATTGAGAGGGTGAAAGGAGACCTGCGCGATGTTGAGTACGAGCAGGTGGAGCGGGTGATTGACAGCCTCGACCGCGGCGAGGATTTCACACTTACCCTGCCGTCGGGCCGGGTCTACGCCGCACTGTCGGCCGGGCTGTTCCGGATCTTCGCAAAGGTCCAGGTCCAGAAGATCGACTTGCTCCGAAGAATGGAGTCGCCCGGCAGGACGGAAGTGCCGGAGCTGGATATTGCGATAGAGGCGAGGTTCGTGCCGCCCGAAACACGGCCCACATCTGAAACTCAGGCTGTGATTGACCTCTCCAGGATCAGCGGGGACCTTTTTGTCAAGACTTGGAGGGCCGGAGACGAGATCGTACCGCTTGGCATGGCGGGACATAAGAAGCTGCAGGACCTCTTCACCGACCGCAAAATCCCCCGTTTCGAGCGCCAGAGGATTCCGCTCGTTATCGACAGCGAGAAGATAGTGTGGGTAGTCGGCGTCATCATATCTGATACAGTCAAAGTGACGGATAAGACTAATATGGCGCTGTGGATGGAAGCCCTGCCGATCAGTTAGAAAGCTGAATCGCGAAATAAGCTGTCAGCAGTCAGCTATCAGCCGTCAGCAGGGACGGGGTGGCAGGTAACAGGTAACAGGTAACAGGTAACAGGTAACAGAGGGTCTTCCCCTGACCTATGACCCATCACCCAACACCCATCACCCAACACCCGTCAGGCTGACTGCTGACTGCTGATAGCTTAACTTGTGTAAAAATGCCCTTGACAAAGTTAAATAGTTGGGAAATACTGAGTATATGCCAGCAGGTCGGCAGTATGGCTGCCGGGCCTTACTATCTCTTGCGATGTGAGTTGAGAGGACATCGCTCAGACACTATGGTCATAAAACCAGGCAACACCGTAGAGGGCACAGTGATTAAACTTGCGAAATACGGTGCAATCGTCAGGCTTGCCGGCGGCAGGATGGGACTTGTGCACATTTCCGAAGTGGCTGATGCCTATGTGCGCGACGTCAAGGACTACTTCAAGGAGAACGACAAGGTCTGCGTCAAGGTATTAAAGATGAACGAGAACGGCAGATACGAGCTTTCCATGAAGCAGGCTGATCCAAACGGGGCCGCGAGTCCAAAACAGCCTTCGCCCACCAGGTCTCACCAGCCAACGATCCGCCGCTTCGATGTGGATCAGGAGCAAGCCACCAGCAGAATGCCGCTGACTTTCGAGGACAGGCTGTCGAAGTTCCTCAAGGAGAGCGACGAGCGGCTGCTAGACTTGAAGCGCAATATGGAAGCCAAGCGCGGCAGCCGCCGCAGGTAGTTAACCTGCTTTACTCATCAACCGTTGCTTCGGACTGCTTGTCTGCCGAAGCCGGCTGATGAAAGTGAGCAATTCGGGTTAATTCGCGGCTAGTCAGTGGGTATTCTATTAGTAACTGGCCCGTCTCCGCTCCGGCTGGGGATCAGAAGATCTACTGCGGAGCAGAGATGTTGTGCGCAGCCATTCGCGGTTGAACGACTTGTGGTCAGGCCATTCGGCACGGCTCCACCACAGGGTTGCGAGCACCGTGGGCTGCGCAGCACCGTTCGCAGAGATGGGTTGGGAGCTTGAGCCGGCTTGCCGGACACTTGTCGCTGGCAATACTCAAGTGTGGATGGCGTCACTGTACCTTAGGGGGTGTCTAAAAATGTGCAGTTGCTTCGGACTGCTTCCTGAGCATGCTGAGCATCCTGAGCCTGTCGAAGGACGAAGCACGAGGAATGCAGTCCGAAGCCTGCTGCTGATCGTTAGTGAGTCGGGTTAGAGCGTCCGATCCACACACCGCTTGCGCCTTTGAGAGGGGGCAACAGAAATGCAGATAAGAAAGATTCCTCTAATCACAGTTCTTCTCGTAACTACCCTCGTTTTCGCCCTGGTAATAGCTGCCGATGCCGGTGCCGTCAGGCGCGGTGACCGGAGTTCCAGCAGTGGGGGTTCACGCAGTGGAGGTTCGAGCAGCGGGAGTTCGCGCTCGTATCGGCCCGCGCCCAGCCAGCGCTCGTCTTCTGGTGAAAGTGGACGCTCACGCTCGTACCGTTCCGAGCCCAGCAAGCGTTCATCTCCGGGTGACAGCAGTCGCTCGCGCTCCTACCGACCGTCCGATTCCTACCGGCCCTCCGGTTCCTCGCACTCGACCATGAAGGATCGGACGATTGACGCAAGGCCGAGCTACAGGCCGTCCGGCGGTTCTTATCGCGACCACGATAGCGGCAGGAGCCACGACTATTACCGCTCACGCACTGGTGACAGAGACTACAGCAAGTTCTACCGTCCCGGCGAAAGAATCCGGACCGATTATCCCAGGTCCTATCGCCCACCGCGCTACTACGGGGGCTACTACCACTACTATGACGGATGGCCCTCCTCTTACGACTTCCGCTGCAGATACGGCTACTGGCTCTTCGATTACGACAGGGACTACAGTGCAAGGTCGATCTACTACCACTACGGATATTTCCCCTACATTCCGTTCACTCGTGTGGTGGTCGTCAGGAGACCAGTCGTCACCTATGTCGAAACTCCGCTTGTGATCAGAGAGTACGGCCGCGACGAGAGCTACTACCTCGAGGATGGTAGGTACGACTCCATCGACCGAGCATTGGACAATATCAGAAGCGCGTGGACCAGACGGGATGCTGACAGACTGCTGCGGCACGTAAGGGGCGATGTCAGAGTCGATGTACTGCTGGATGGGGATTATTCGTATTCGGTCGATGGTGACGACTACCGCGATATGAGCCGCGATGCCGTTGCAAGCACTGAGACTTCCGAGTTCGAATTCTACAGCGTACGGAGCAGAGGAGAAGACCGTGTGGTTGCCTACGCCGTGCACAAGTTCTTTACCAGGCGCGGCGAAAGGAAGACGGTCTATGTAAGCTACCTTTTGGAACGACGGGGCGGCGAGTGGATCATTACGGAGGTCGGTTCTTCGCTTAACAAGCTCGATCACTGAGGACTGATTAATTGAGTCTTGGACAACTTTTTTCTTTTGCGGTGGCGATTGGGACCGTCACGGGCGCGTTTGCGACTCCTACGGCGGAGACTGTTCCAGGCGCCATCAGCGTTTCCGCGTCTGCCCATTCCATCAGCCAGGGAGCGGACGCTCACTCACAAATCTACGATGCCCACTTTGGCATTACCAACAAGTTCGGTGTTACCGCCGAAGCAGCCAGGATAAGCGAAGGTCCCGGCAAAACCCACATCGGAAGCGTCCATTTCAGGCGTCCTATTGTTCCTGTGCGGCCCGGTAAGCCTCTCCTTGCCGGTTACGCTGGGGTGATGTGGCTCTCGGTGGAAAACCAGTTCGGAGCGAAGTCCGAGGAGACCGGACCATCCGTAGGCGCGGTTGCCGATCTCCCTGTCAGGCCGGGAATCAGCCTATACACCCGTGCGGGCGTCGCTTTCCTGGAGGAGCCACTTTGGACCATCGATTTCGGCTTGCGCTATGAACTGCGGCCCCGCTGGTTTCTGTCCCTCGGCTACAGAAGTTACGATGTTGACGGCTCCTCATTGGGAGGTTTTCTCGCGGGAGCCACCTACCATCTCTGAAACACAGGTTTAATCCGCTTGTACGCTGGTTACAATCTTCACGGCTCCGTCAGCTATTCCTACAACGGCACGCTGCGCGTTGGTTTGGCCGCAAAACTCAGCAGGGTATAAATGTAATGCTGAGGTTGATGTGGCGCCGACATAGTTCCCGTGTCGATGGAAAGGATGGCTTGGATGCCGAAAATGCTGCCGATTCACGCTGAGTTTCAGGTCCCCATGCAGGGCAAGTACCTATCCCTGGTACGAAAAGGAGTCAAATCGCTCGCAGCGGGGGCCGGATTCGGCGAGGATGATTGCCAGGACATTGAAGTCGCGATAGGTGAGGCAGTCACGAACGCGATCTGCCACGGACGTCCCCAGGCAGGCGCAGGATCTCTACGGGTCCGCTGTTACATCGGAGCGGGTCAAATCCGGGTGGAGGTCGAGGACGAAGGTCGCACGACATGTGTCCCGCTTCCCCAGCGCGTTCCAGACCCGGACAACGAGCACGGCCGAGGCTGGTTCCTCATCCACAGGCTGATGGACGGTGTTTCTGTGAGCTGTTCAGAACGGGGATTGCTCGTCCGCATGGTCAAACGGTCTCGGTCGAGCGGCGGCAAGAAACGATCCAAGGGCGTTGTCGCCGTGGCGTAGGAGAAGTTGTCAGCCATCAGCCGTCAGAAGGGGTTGGGTGATGGGGGTTAGGGGTTGGTAAGGGCCATGGGTCATGGGAAGACCCACTATCACCTATCACCTGTTACCTGTTACCTGTTACCTCATTGCTCATCGCTCACCGCTCCGCGCGCGAATGTCTCCACAGACTCCCGGTTCCCCAGGCTTGTCACATACCTGTCATTCACGATGCGGTTGATGAGTCCCGCAAGGACGGTCCCAGGGCCGATCTCGATGAATCCCTCCGCCCCCTCACTTGCCATCTTTTTCACCGACTCCTCCCACCGAACGCTTTCCACAATCTGCCTTGCCAGCGCATCCCGGACGTCGCCCGCAGTGTGGACAGTATCGGCAGTCACATTCGCCACTACGGGCACCGTGGGGTCGGCAATGCTTGCCTTCTCAAGCTCAGACATCATCGCCTCTGCGGCATCGGCCATAAGCCTGGAATGGAACGCGCCGCTTACCTTGAGAGGAATAACCCTCTTTGCTCCCCGCTCCCTGGCAAGCCTTCCAGCCTCCTCGACCGCAGCCGTCTCGCCTGAAATCACTATCTGGCCGGGGCAATTGAAATTCGCAATGTCCACGATCCCGGCAGACTGGGCTTCTTCGACCGCTGCGCGGACGTCCTCTGCCTGAAGTCCGAGCACGGCAACCATCGTTCCAGGCTTTCGCACAGCCGCCTCGTCCATAAGCTCACCCCGACGCCTGACCAGCCTTACAGCCTGATCGGGATCGATCGATCCCGCTGCAACAAGCGCGGCATACTCTCCGACACTGTGGCCTGCCGTCAAAACCGGCTGCACATCCACTGCGGATTGCACCGCGCGGAGAGCCGCGACACTTGCGACGAGGAGGGCGGGCTGTGTGTTCGCGGTCCTCGTCAGTTCCTCCTCGGGACCCTCAAACATCATTTTCGAGAGATCGAAGCCAAGGGTTTCATTTGCCGTCTCGAATACTGCCCTCGCAGCGGAAAAAGACTCGTAGAGTTCTCTTCCCATCCCGACGGATTGAGCCCCCTGGCCCGGAAAGACGAATGCAAGTCTAGTGGGTAGAACCATCTCGAGAATCCATTCCCCACTTGATTACGCTTGCGGCCCAGGTCAACCCGGCCCCGAACCCCACAGCGACGAAGGTGTCACCCTTCTTGAGCCTTCCCTCTTGCACTGCCTCATCTATGGCAATAGGTATCGAAGCGGCGGAGGTGTTGCCGTACTTCTGGACGTTTACGAAAACTTTCTCCGTCGGAATCTTGAGCCGCCTTGCCGCGGAGTCGATGATCCTGATGTTTGCCTGGTGCGGGATGAATAGGTCTACTTCGTCCGGCGACAGCCCGCACTTCTCCAGGGCCTCGCTCGCTGCGTCTCCAATTACCCTCACCGCGAACTTGAATACCTCCGAGCCCGCCATTTGGATGTAGTGTTTTTGCGCCTGAACCGTGTCCGCAGTTGTCGGCAGCCTCGATCCCCCGGCCTCGACCTTCAGCAGGTCTGCTCCCGAACCGTCTGATCCAAGAACGATAGAAAGGATGCCGTGGCTGTCGTCCGCAGGGGCCACAACAGCCGCGCCTGCGCCGTCCCCGAACAGCACACACGTGGACCTGTCGGCATAGTTCGTCATCCGGCTCAGCAGATCGACTCCTATAATAAGCACCTTGTCGTAAACGCCGGAGCCTATGAATGAAGCCGCGCTCGCGAGCGCATATACAAAGCCGGAGCATCCGGCGGCAAGGTCGAAAGCCGCAGCCTTGCTCGCTCCGAGCCTGTCCTGGATCACTGAAGCGGTGGCCGGAAATGGCATATCGCCGCTTATCGTAGCGCAGATGATCAGATCTATCTCTTCAGGTGAGGTTCCGGCGCTGTCCAGCGCCGATATCGCCGCCCTGGCCCCCAGGTCCGACGCAGCCTCACCGGCCGGCGCAATCCTGCGCTCTTTGATCCCCGTTCGAGTGAATATCCACTCGTCCGTAGTGTCAACAATCTTCTCAAAATACTGGTTTGTACACACCTGTTCCGGAATGGCTGAGCCTATTCCGACGATGCCAGCCCGCCTTACTTGATTGTTCATGTGAGTTTGACCAACCGGTTCGTGCTCCAGCCCTAGCTGCCTGCTGCTATGCTGTCAGGGCTTGGAAGCGAAGTCTTGATACAGTCGATTATATCGCGGTCAACCGCTTCCTTCGCGATTCTTATTGCGCTTATTACAGCTTTTGCGTTCGACCTGCCGTGCCCGATGATGCAGATTCCGTTTACTCCAAGGAGCGGAGCGCCGCCGTACTCGGTGTAATCCACACGCTTTTTAAGCCGGCTTATCGATGGAAGGAGGAAGAACAGGGGAATACGCGTCAGCTTGTGTCGGCCGAGCTCTTCTTTTAGCAGCTCCATTACAAACTCGCCGAGTCCCTCACTTGCTTTAAGGGCGACATTCCCAACGAACCCATCCGCGACTATCACGTCGGCGGCCCCGGAGAACATATCCTTTCCTTCGACGTTGCCGATGAAGTTCAGTCCCGCAGAGCGAAGAATTTGATGCGTCGCCTTTGTCAGTTCGTTTCCCTTCGAAGGTTCCTCCCCAATCGAAAGCAGCGCGACTCTGGGGTTAGTTTTCTTCATCACCCGCTCTGCGTAGATACTGCCCATAACTGCAAACTGCAGGAGGTTATCCGGGGTGCAGTCGGCCGTAGCCCCGGCATCGAGCAGGATCGTGCCGCTCTTGAGCGAAGGGAGGATTGTAGCTATCGCCGGTCTCTCGATGCCTGGTACTCTACCTAGCTTCAGCGCAGCTACCGCCATAGCCGCAGCCGTATTCCCCAGAGTTATCAGGGCATCCGCCTCGCCCGACTTGACCATATCAGCGGCGACTACAACCGAAGCTTTCGGCTTTGTCCTCACGCAATTGACGGAATCTTCCATCGCTATACTGTCCGGCGTGTGACGGATCTGGATGCGTCTGTCAGACGACAGATGCTTGGGTAGATGAGCGGCGATTGCCTGCTCATCGCCCACCAGCGCTATCTCGACATCGTACAAAGCTATAGCCCCGGCTGCTCCCTTAACAATCTCGGCCGGGGCGTGGTCACCGCCCATTGCATCGACGGCAATTTTCATCTACCCAGAAACCTCACCCAGCACCTGCTGCCTATTCCGCAGTTTTTCTTTCTTTCTTCTCGACAACCAACCGCCCGTTGTAAAATCCACAGGATGGGCACACGTGGTGCGGCATCCGCGGCGCATGGCATCTCGGACAGTCCACCACATTTGGGACTGTAAGTTTCCAGTTGGCCCTGCGCTTAGCCTGCCTGGCTCTCGAATGTCTTCTTTTCGGAAGTGGCATTTATTTTATCTCCTTGGAAATAGAGGTCCGAGGTCGGAGGTCAGAGGTCCGACCGGCTCCATTCTCATACGATTGTTCTTCCATCTGTTGCGTTAGCTTATGCTGCGGGAACTAACTGACCGGATTGCGATCGATCAGTGCAAACCTGTCGTTCCCGCAGCATAAAAACTTCGTTTTTTACTCTGCAGGTTCCTCTTTTGCTTCCAGCAACTGCCTGAGCTTGTCGAAGGGCGAAGCCTCGACTACGACAGGGCAGTCGCACGGTCCCTCGTTAAGGTTCCTTCCGCACGTCGGACACAGCCCCTTGCACGTTTCATTGCAAAGAGGCTGTATCGGAACCTCGACCAGTATGGCCTGCCTGATGAACTCCGACAGGTCGAAAACGTTATTCTCGAAGAGGGGTTCCTTCTCCTCCTCCGGTATCTCTTCTTCGTGTCCTGCCAGCAGCGCAGTCAAGTTCGCGATCGGAAACTGTTCCTCTATCTTGACCTCAACAGGCACTATCAGGCGCTCAAGGCACCTCCCGCACTCCATCTCTACCGTTGCAGAGAATCCACCCCGGGCCAGGATGAGCCTTCCTGTGTTGGTGAACTCAACCGTGCCGACTATTGGCTCCGTACACTTGAGGTCCTCGCCCTCCACACATTCTTCCCTGATCTCGTAGCTGTGCCTCTTGCCAATATTTCCGGCGACCTCGGTCAGATCAAGCTTCATCTTAATGCACCTGCGGGGCTGTCCTAACCCAACTTATCCACGAGTATCAGCAGGCTTCGGTTTTTCTGTATTGCAGTACGGTAGAGAGTACCTTCGTAGAGATATACTACCGCACTGATACAAATGTGCAGACCTGTCAATACAGATAAAGCAGTCCGAAGCAACTGCTGATGCAGAATCCGGGCTACGTGCGCGAAACGGTCTCGCGCGACATTATCTCAGCCGTCTCGCGAGCTATCATCCGCTCCTCATTGGTGGGGATTACCAGGACCTTCACCTTTGCGTCCGCCCTGCTTATGTCCGTCTCCCCGCGGGCCGTCCGGTTCTCCTCCGGGTCCAGACGAACTCCCAGGAATTCGAGCCCTTCGGTTGTCTTCGCCCGGACTACCGAGCTGTTTTCGCCGATCCCGCCCGTGAAGACGATAGCGTCCAGCCCTCCCATGGCAGCGGCGTACGAACCTATATATTTTCTCACACGATAGCAGAAAATCTCAAGTGCAAGGGCCGATCTTTTGTCTCCACTCCCGGCGAGTTCTTCGATATCCCTCATGTCGCTCGACTTCCCGGATACCCCGAGAAGTCCGCTCTGCTTGTTGATCAGGTCGTCCACCTGCTCAGGTGTCATGCCGAGGTCTCTTTCGAGAAAGATTGGGATGGCCGGGTCAATGTCCCCCGACCTGGTGCCCATCACAAGCCCCTCCGCCGGAGTAAACCCCATGCTCGTATCGACCACTCTGCCGCCCACCACAGCGGCCATGCTGCAGCCGTTCCCAAGATGGCAGGTTATCATCTTAAGCACGTTCGTGTCAACGCCGCGCTCGGCCATTATCTTAACAGCCCGCCTGCTCACATAGCGGTGCGAGGTCCCATGGAACCCGTAGCGCCTCACTCCGTGGTCCGCATAGAGATTGTACGGCAACGCATACATATAAGCATGCCTGGGGATCGTCGAGTGAAACGCAGTGTCGAAGACTGCAACCTGCGGCACACCCGGCATAAGCCTCATGCACGCCCTTATTCCCATAATGTTGGGCGGATTGTGCAGCGGCGCAAGGTGGCTCACCCTGTCGATCTCCTCAAGCGTCTCATTCGTCACGATCGTCGGCTCCGAGAACATCTCTCCGCCATGCACCACTCTATGCCCTACTGCTGATATCTCCGAGACACCCGATATGGCGCCGTCCTGCGAGTCGGTCAGCGCCTTAAATACAAGGTCCATTGCAACATCGTGGTCAGGGATTTCCGCAGGCGTCTCCTTTTTTTCGCTTGAGGCCGTTTCGTGCTTGAGCATCCCATCAGGCAGGCCGATGCGCTCGACAATGCCCCTTGCAAGCACTTCTTCCGTCTCTGACTGGATCAGTTGATACTTAAGAGACGAGCTTCCACTGTTCAGCACCAGAATCTTCATTGTTCAATTGCCTGCACTGCGGTAATAGCAGCGACGTTTACAATATCGTTGGCATCACATCCCCGAGAAAGGTCGTTTACCGGCTTGCGCAGCCCCTGGAGGACTGGGCCATAGGCCTCGGCCTTCGCCAGCCGCTCCGTAAGCTTATAAGCAATATTCCCGGCGTTTAGGTCCGGGAATATCAGCACATTCGCCCGCCCCGCAACCGGACTTCCGGGCGCCTTCCGCTCCCCGATCCAATCTACGAGCGCGGCATCGGCCTGAAGCTCGCCATCGATCAGCAAATCGGGGCACTGTTCCTTTGCAATTCCGGTCGCCTCGATAACTTTGTCTATGATCGGGTCCTTCGCGCTTCCCTTGGTCGAGAGCGACAGCATCGCTACCCTCGGTTCATACCCGAAAAGCTGCCGCATAGTCCGAGCACTGGTTATCGCAATCTGCGCAAGCTCCTGCGCGTTTGGGTTGATCACAAGCCCGCAGTCGGCGTATACAAACAGTCCATTCTCACCGTACTCGCAGTCCGGGACGATCATGGCAAAGAAGCTGGAGACAATAGATATCCCGGCGGCGCATTTCAATACCTGCAGCGCCGGGCGGACAGTATCAGCCGTCGAGTGTATAGCGCCCGACACCTGCCCGTCCGCTTCGCCGGTGTACACCATCATAACGCCGAAGTAGAGCGGATCGAGAATAACGTCTCTGGCCCGCTCGGGCGTTACCCCCTTGGTCTTCCTGATCTCGTAAAACAGATTTGCATACTCTTCCCGCTTCGGAGACGCTGCCGGATCAATTACCGTAACTTTCGAGAGGTCGGCTCCGCACTGAGCGGTCGCCTTTCTTACCTCATCTTCCTTGCCGATTACTACTATATTTCCCAGATTGCGGCCCACGATATGCTCGGCCGCCTGCACAATACGGCAGTCACTGCCTTCTGGCAGAACAATCGTCTTCCGCGCCGCCTGCGCCTTGGCGAAGATACCGTCCATAACGTTCGCCATAAGTTAACGCACTCCTGAAAGAATAGCGGTCAGCTTTCAGCCGTCAGGTGTCAGCTTTCCGGCCCCTGCGGGGCCGCCGTCGGCAGACAAGCAGTCCGACGGAACAAGCTATTAGCCATCAGCTATCAGCCATCAGCAGGGGCCCGGTGTCAGGGCCGGGTGCCGGACAGATGTCCGGGAAACGCGCGCCGGGGAGGAATCTCCCCGGCGATCAAACTGTACGATGGCAGCGGATGTGCCCGGCGATCAAGACGTACGATGGCCGGGGATATTCATCCCCGGCCCAGGTGTGGCGGATATTCATCCGCTGACACCTCCCGGGGCATCGGAAATTCCCGACGCCTGCGGCGTCGATGGCCGGGACAGATCCCGGCCACTACGGAATTTTCTGAGTAGAATGAGCCATGCCACTACGGGAGAACGAATCCCCTTCAATCCGCAATCTGCAATCTCAAATCTGAAATCTCAAATCTGAAATGCCTACCGTCTGCCCAGCTCTCTTCTGCCCGGAGGAAGCGATGGCTCCTCCTGCTGGGTCTCGGGTTTGGTATATTGAATGCGGTGCTCCAACTTCTCCCGGCCCCGCTGGATGGTCCCCATCAGCTTAGCCGTAAAGTTTTCAAGGTTCGCCAGCACCTCTCTGGCATATTCATCGGCTCCTCGCCGGACCTCGCGCGCGGATGCCTCGGCGCTTGCCACTATCTCTCTGGCCTGCGCCGCCGCCAGCCTGTTGATCTCGCTCGACTCGACCAACTGAGCGGCTTGAGACTTCGCCTCATCTACCAGCCTGACCGCTTCCTCTCTGGCGCGCTCCACTGACATCGCCGCCTCTTCCCTGGCCGCGCTTACGATCTTATCGCTGTCGCTCGCCAGTCTCGTCGCGGTCCGGACCTCATCCGGCAGAGATGCCCTGATTTTGTTGATCAGCATATGGAACTCTTCCGTCTTTATCCCATAGGCCCGGCCCCATATTTCGAACAGGCCGCCGTCAACTATATCCTCCAGCTTGTCAAGCAGCTTCAGGATATCGACTTCGGGTCCACGCTGATGTAAGAAAGGATACCTTGGTATAGGTGTCTGCTCTTGGTTCACTTGTTTTTAACCTCCTGCAGCTTGCGAAGCTTTTCTTCCAACTTTATCGCCACCACCCGGGGTACCAGGCTGTCTACCCGGCCTCCGAGCGCTGCTATCTCTTTTACAATGCTAGAACTAAGATATGAGTAGTCGGCGCCGGTCATCATAAATACTGTTTCCACTTCCGGCGCAAGGTTGCGGTTCATAAGCGCCATCTGCAATTCGAACTCGAAGTCCGACACAGCCCTCAGGCCCTTTACTATTACGTTTGCCTCCCGGCTTCGGACGTAGTCTATAAGCAATCCATCAAAAGCGTCGGTTCGAACGTTCTGGATGTGGCTCGTTACCTCCCGGAGCATATCTATCCGCTCCTCAACGCTAAAAAGCGGCTGCTTGCCCAGGTTGGGCGAAACGGCGACAATCACCTCGCCGAACACTCTCGCCGCTCGCTCTATCACGTCGATATGGCCGTACGTTACCGGATCAAAACTCCCCGGACAGACTGCTCTCATCATAGCTATGAGCGATGAGCTATGAGTGTCTACTACTGCGCCACCCATCACCCATCACTCATTCCTCATTGCTCATTTGCTAGCTCACCGCAGCGAGCTGGAATCCTTCGTATTTCTTCAGCATCTCCGACTTAAGGCGCAGAAGCTCGGGGTCTTTAAGCCCCGGGTCGCGGTCCACAGTCTCAAACGCCTCTTTCCTCGCCAGCTCAAGAATCGGAATATCCTTGAAGATATCAGTAACCTTAAGCGCCGGCATTCCGCTTTGTCTGGTGCCGTAGAACTCGCCCGGCCCGCGTATCTTAAGGTCCTCTTCCGCTATTTCAAATCCATCGTTGGTCTGCGTCATCACCCGAAGTCTGGACAACGCTTCGTCCGTTCCTCCGTCTCCGATCAGCACGCAGTAGGCCTGGTGTTCTCCGCGTCCCACTCGCCCTCGAAGCTGATGGAGTTGCGCAAGCCCGAACCGGTCGGCATCTTCGACAACCATTACGGCTGCATCCGGCACATCTACCCCGACCTCGATGACCGTGGTCGAGACCAGCACGTCGAGATCACCCTGCCTGAACGACTTCATCACTTGTTCCTTATCGGACGTTTTCATCTGTCCGTGCAGCAGAGCGACCCGGAAATCCGGCAAGACCTCCGAAGCCAGGTGTTCATAAAGCTCAGTCGCCGCGCGGGCCTGCATCTTCTCGGACTCCTCGATGAGTGGACAGACTACATAGGCCCGCCTGCCCTCCGAGAGAAGATTTCTCACTCCCTCGTAAACACGGTTTCGCTCATTGGTCCGCTTCCAGTGCGTCCGGATGGGCTTCCTCCCCGGAGGCAGTTCGTCGATTATTGAGATCTCCAGGTCACCGTAGACCGTCAGCGTGAGCGTCCTCGGGATCGGGGTAGCCGTCATCACGAGGACATCGGGACTCAGCCCCTTCTCCCGCAGCGCAGCCCGCTGCAGCACTCCGAAACGGTGCTGCTCATCTATTATTACGAGTCCAAGCCGCGAAAAGTCAACAGATTCCTGAATTAATGCATGAGTCCCTATTACAAGCTGGGTCTCTCCGGACGAGATTCTCTCTTGCGCGGCCCGCCGCTCTCTGGCTGGGATTCCGCCCATCAGCAGGTCGGCCCTCACGCCGGCCCTGGACAGCATCTCTGAAAGTCCCAGATAGTGCTGCGCTGCCAGCACCTCAGTCGGGGCCATCAGAGCCGACTGATAGCCGTTCCCGGCGGCAATCAGTATTGCGGCCACAGCCACTGCCGTCTTGCCGGATCCCACGTCTCCCTGCAGCAGCCTGTTCATGCAGTCCGGCTTGGACATATCGTCGGCTATCTCACGGATGACCCTTTCCTGAGCGCCAGTCAGTTCGAACGGCAGTGCTTGAGCGAGCATCTGTTGCAAATTGTCAGGGATCCTAAATGCGATGCCCACTCCAGGGGCATCGATCTCTCGCTTTCGGATTGCAAGCGCAAGCTGCAGGAGGAAAAGCTCCTCAAACACAAGTCGTTTCCTGGCCGCTTCAAGCGCCTCAGTGCTCTCCGGAAAGTGCATGTTCCGGACGGCGTCCCGCACGTCCATCAGGTCGAGCCTGTCCCTCAGGCCATCCGGCAGAATCTCGGCAATCAGCCCAAGGTAACCATCCAGGACGTTTGACACGATCTTGCGCATCATGCCCTGGGACAGTCCCTCGGTGAGTGGATAGATGGGAACTACCCTACTGGTAGAAAGAAGATCGGCGTCTTCCTTGAATTCCTCCCACTCAGGACTTTGGATTTCGATCCCCCAGCGGGAATACTGAGCGGCCCCATAGGCGATAATCTCCCGCCCGCGCATCTTGTAAAACTTGTCCTTCAGGTAGTGCTGGTTGAACCAGCTCAGCGTTGCAACTCCTGATCCGTCGTCGATAGCAACCTTGGTGATCAGGATATTCCCGCGCGGCCTTATGTTTTCCACGGCCACGATCGTACCGCAGACGGTAACTTCCTCGTCCCCCTGGAGACTTCCGATCCTGGCTATCTTTGACCGGTCCTCATGCCGCCGCGGAAAGTGGTATATCAGGTCACGTACGTCAAAAATGCCCAGCTTGCCGAGCACGCGAGACAACCGTTCGCCGACCCCTTTAACATACTGCACCGGCGAATCCAGTTTCTTGTACGTAGACACGGAGCCGGGGCCTTTCTTTTGCGCCGGAGGGCTTTGGGCCTGTCTTATAGCCATTCGGTGCTCCCGATTCGTCCTACCGATTATATGAGCCAGAGGCAGCTCTTGTCAAGCGGCCTTTGCTTAAAAGATGGGTTCTCATTTAGTATAACAGATTGAAGATTTAGTGTAAAATTAGCGACCAGAGGCCGGATCAGGGGTTGGGGGCTGGGGGTTGGTAA
>JACPPP010000064.1 GCA_016190935.1 Armatimonadota bacterium
CCATAGAAAGCCTGTCGATGCTGTGAGTCAAAGCCATCTTGCATTTTTCATTTTTCATTTTTTACTTTTCATTGTCTTCTGCCCGCATAGGCGGAGATACGATAAAGGATTAGATGACCCATGACCCTTACCAACCCCTAACCCCCATCACCCAACACCCATAGAGCTAGTTGTCGAGCTGGAAGAAAAGAGATGCCGCTACGACCGCTGTGATCACGAGCGTAGAGATCCACAAAAGAGCGCGCACAGCGCCACCTGGTCTAAGTTCGGCGGCGGTGCGCTTTCTGAAGAGGTAGATCGCTGAAAAGCCAAGGATAGGAAGAAACAGGGAGCTCAGCGTTCCACCGAGAACGATCAGGGCAACCGGCGCTTTGATAAGATAGTAGACGGCTACGAAGTAGATGACAAGGAATATCGATAGCCTGTTGTTCCAGCGGTTCCTGTCGGCGTCAGAGGCCGGCCTGAGCACTCCAAAGTGTTCCAGGAAGTCCGTCCCGACCCGCGGCCAAGATACAGATGCAGAAACATAGGTCGAATACAGCACCATAAAGGCCCCTATCATAAAGATGTAGAAGCTCCATCCGCCGAACGAGCGCGTAAAAATGTCGGAAAGGGCCAACACGACATCCATCCCGTCAAGTTTCGCGATGTTGGGCTGGGTCCGATGCAGGATGGCAGCGCCCAAGAGATAGAAGGAGATCGTAATCCCCGTGTAGACCGCCGCGGTAAGCATGACGTCCTTCCTCAGGACCGATATCCATCCGAGCGCGCGGTCGCGCCACTCCTTCGTGCCGTCCGGCTTGCCCACGTAGCGACCATAGCCTTTCTCAAGACACCAGTAGGTATAGAATATGACCTCCGAGGCCGCAATGCCGGTAATTCCGAAGGCGGACATGGCAAGCCGCGCTTCCTGCCGGGGCATGTGCAGTTTCATCCCGCTCAGAATCTGCTCGAAACTGACGGCAAACTCGGTTCTCTGGGTAAGCGCGACAGCGATCAACTGTGAGAAGGAGAAGCTCGCCACCATGAAGACGAATATCTTCTCGATCCTCCCGTAGTTGCCTCCCGCGATGAGAAGCGCTGCCAGGGCCGCCAGCGCAAAAATCCAGATGGTCATGTTCCCGAAGCCGAACATGAGGCTTGCGGCGGAGGCGGTCATGGCGATAATGCCCCCGGCGGGCAAGAGAGCGAGCACGAAGTAGACGAACAGCAGCCAGGACCATATCGAAAGCCCCCGAATTCTCAGCCCCGGGACTCTGTTGAGCGCATCAAGGAGTGTGCCTCCGGAGGTTATGACGTAGTATGCGAACTGCTCCTGAACGATGATCTTAACAGCACAGGAGAGGATTATTAGCCAGAGCACGGCGAAGCCCACCTGAGCGCCGAGAAGTGTCGTGACCACGAGTTCACCAGACCCCACGACCGCGCCCACAACTATCAGTCCCGGGCCGATGGACCGAAGCGACTCCCGCCAGCCCTTCGGCGCGGGCCTGGTCGCCGGGCCAGTCGCCTCCGGGCTTGCCTGAGCATTTTCCTTTTCCCGTTCCGTCGTGTCAAGTAACTCGCCGCTCTGATGGTCGATCATGCCGTACGATTTGACTCCGTGTTGTCGTCGCAGTGCCAACATCTTTTGTCGGACCATAAAAAATCAAAAAGCTGCAGGAGGTGCTGCAGCTAATTGTCAAAGGGACTTCCACCGCGCCTGCGGAGTTAGCTGACGGGCTAGGACCGGAAGTAGCCCCTTTCCAGTGATCTGGAAATTCGCCCCAAAAACTTTCGGGTCCCCCGCTCTCCATCAAAAGAAGGAAACTCGGCGCTAGGTTGTCTATTCAGTTGTGCCAATATTAAATTTTGCCGTTATTGAGTTTTTGATGTGAGAAGCATGCCCCCCACGTCCCTAATATAGCAGGGATACATACTGCTTGTCAAGCATATTCACCGACTTTTTTCCAAAAATTTGCCTTTTTTGTTATTTCTGCGGTAGATTAGAGCCGCGCGGCGAGCAGCGCGGCCTGCTGTCTGATGCCATCTGCATCCGTGCGGAGGAACTCCCCTCTTCGGTAAACCGGCTCACCGTCGATCAGACTCAGGATAACATCGGCGCTCGTGCACGAGTATACCAAGGCGGAATACGGGTCGCTCGTCGGAAACACAGAACTGCTCGACAGGTCCACGGCAATGAGGTCGGCGCGTTTGCCGGGCTCGATGCTGCCGATCTCGGACTCAAACCCAAGTGCAGATGCGCCTCCCAGCGTTGCAAGCTCAAGCGCCCTTTGTGCGTCTAATGCTCCGGCATCCCGCCACGCCGCGCGCTGCATCAGGACCGAAAACCGCATCTCCTCGAACATATCCATAGCATTATCGCTTACAGCGCTGTCCGTTCCAATGCCTGTAAGAATGCCTCTTGTGACTATCCGGTCCAGCGGCGCGGTGCCGACGGCAAGCTTGGCATTCGACTTGGGGCAGTGGGCGACGGTCACATGCTCCTCGGCCAGTATGTCGAGGTCGTCCTCTGTCACATACACACAGTGCGCCGCCGTAGTCTTCTCCCCAAGCAGTCCTATGTCGTGAAGATAAGCTACAGGAGATTTGCCTTTGGGATCAAAGTCGAAACCGAACCTGCTGTAGAACTCAGCGATCTGGCCTGCGCCTTTCTCGACGAATTCGGCCTCCTCCTGTGTCTCCGCAACGTGCATCGCCACCGGAAGGCCATAATCCGCGGCGAGATCGGCCACCAGCCTGAGCAGCCGCTCACTTGATGTATAGACGGAATGTGGTGATACTCCGACCGAGATGCGCTCCCCGGCCTCTGCCTGAAGTTCTTCTATCCGCTCCGAGAGCGCTTCTATCTGCTCCCGGTAATCCTCGGAAGGGTCGGGGCCGAAGGTTTCCTGATAGACTATCCCCCTAAGCCCGGCCTCCGCTGCGGCCCGTGCCGCAGCGCCGGAGAAGCTTGAGTCGCCTACCGCTGTCACGCCTGAACGGATCATCTGGAGCGCCCCAAGCCTGGCTGAGGCCAGAAAATCATCATACTGCAGCCTCGCCCCAAGCTCCGTCAGACTTCGTATCCAAGGGAAGAACGGCTCATTGTCGAGCCTTCCCCGAAAGATCGTGTAGTCCAGGTGCGAATGAGCGTTCACCAGGCCCGGCAGAATCGCCGCGTGGCCTAAATCTTCCACAGGCTCGCCCGGAGCGGCGGTCGAGACATCCGCCCCCATCGCCTCGATTCGCCCATTTCGGACCAGCACTTCTCCGCCTTCGATGGGATCCTGGGTTATTGGGATGATAAAATGTGCTCTGTAGATCACGGCTCAACCCCATTTCGTCACAGCCGGCGGCGCGCTATCATCCGCCACCTACTAAAACAGGCCGTTCCTAAACTCAGAAACGGCCTGTAAAGCCTGGTGGAGCAGAGGAGATTCGAACTCCCGACCTCCTCCGTGCGAGGGAGGGATACCAGGCTATGAGCCGCGCTGCTTGTGGAAAACTCGGTATTTGAACTCAAAACGTGGTATAGGAACTGCGCACGACAGCCGAGAAAAGGCTCAAAAGAGCGCTTCTCTTACGTGCTTCTCCCAATTTTTGGCGCTCCGTTTGTTGACATATTTTACACCGAACTATGCAGAATAATCAAGCAAAAAGCACTTGACAAGCAGACTTTTCTATGGCATAATGAATGCAAGATAAGTAATGTTATCTTGCATTGGGAGGTAAAGGACATGAACAAGACGCTGCCCGCAAGAGTAACAGAGGTAAGTCCGAGTGAGACTTCGGGAGACTCGCAAGTTATCGCTATGTGGCTTCACGGTAGAAGTCAGCACACTCAGAAAGCCTATACTCACGACGTGAGGGAGTTCCTATCCTTCGCCGGAGCAGGTATACGCGAAGTCACGTTGGGTATGCTTCAGGCTTACACGGACACACTCGCCGACTGCGCAGACACCACACGCAACCGCAAGCTATCCGCCGTCAAGTCGCTGCTTTCGTTCGCTCACCGCATAGGCTACACACAGTTCAACGTCGGAGCGCCGGTCAAGGCTCCTTCAGTTAAGAACCGTTTGGCTGAACGCATACTTGCTGAGGCTGACGTTCACCGTCTGATAGCCCTTGAACCCAGTCCCAGGAACCATGTCCTTCTTAGCCTGCTTTACGCAAGCGGAGGAAGGGTGTCCGAGATATGTCAGCTTACGTGGAAGGACACACAGGAACGCAAAGACGGCGGACAAGTAACGCTCTACGGCAAGGGCGGCAAGACACGCGCAGTGCTGCTTTCTGCGTCTACGTGGCAGGCTTTACAGTCCATACGACACAAAGCAGACTCGGAAGCGCCCGTCTTCCCGTCCAGGAAGGGAAAGGGACACCTTCACCCTTCGCAGGTCATGAGGATAGTACGCGCCGCCGCCCGTCGAGCCGGTATCGCGGCTAACGTATCTCCACATTGGCTGAGACACGCACACGCTTCCCATGCCCTTGATAGAGGCTGCCCTATTCACCTTGTCCAGGCTACCCTCGGACACGCCAGCGTTGCCACTACAGGAAAGTACATTCACGCAAGGCCGGATGACTCCAGCGCAAGATACCTCTCTGTTTAGCCATTCACCTCGACCGCGCAGTACTGGGACTCGCTGCGCCGCTCTTTCTCACGATTACGGCAGTTTCTCTCTTCTCACCTGGTCTTGACACCGCCTGCGGTCTCGCTATCTCTCCTGGTCAAGATATATGTGCTGACTCCTCTGATGCTCCCGAATTATGGCTGCTAACTCCTTGTGACCCCTCGTCAGGGCATGTTCAAGCGGTGTATCACCGTCATTGTCTCGAAGGTTCACGTCGGCCCCCGTTGTCGATGAGTAGCTTCGCCAAGTCTGCGTGACCCCAGCTGGCGGCTACGTGAAGAGGAGTCCAACCATCCGTGTCACTGGCGTTTACGTCGGCATCTCTCGCAATCAGAAGCTCGGCCACATCCTTCTTCCCTTTCGATATCGCCCAGTGCAGCGGCGTCCACCCTTCTTCGTCTTCAGCGCGGACTGAATCGGGACTGGCATCAATTAGCTTCTCCACCTCGTCCGTCTCTCCGAACATTACACAGCCTCGAAGATGCGCATAATCCCCACCCCTTTGGTAAATATCATCAGAACGCATTATAGCACTTATCACCCATTGCGTAAGTAGTGTAGGGAACCTATCGGGATTAATTGTCCGTCGGTTCACCAGCGGGATACTAGCGGCTTTTTCATTCGGTCCAGG
>JACPPP010000065.1 GCA_016190935.1 Armatimonadota bacterium
AGCCATCCTGAGCTTGTCGAAGGATGAGCTTGTCGAAGCACGAAAGGTGCGGCGCTTCGTAGTCGGCACCCTTCGACAGGCTCAGGATGCCTTGAATATGCTAAAAACGATGCTCCTGCCGTTTTTCCCCATTGATTAGGAGGGTCAGGGGATGCAACAAAGTACTCTCTAAGTCTAATTGAATGGTTGCCAATAATCGAGGAGGGTAAACCTGATACGCCAGCAGGAGTTATTGGCTCAGTAGCCGCCGTAAGACCTGGGGCTATCGACAAACGCCCGAATGTTCTCGAACGGGGTATCGCGTCCGCACTGGTCGCCGGTTGAGAGAATAAAGCCTCCGCCCGGTGCGGCAGCATCTATCGCTTTCCTGCACTCCTCGCTTACCTTGTCAGGAGTCCCGAAGAGCATCACATCGGTGGTGTGAATGTTGCCCATGAGGGCCAGCCGGTGACCATATTTGGCCTTTATTTCTCCCAGATCGCAGTCGCCCATCGGAGGGATCTCAAGAGGATTGACAACATCCAGGTCGGTCTCTTCCGCAAAGATGGTAACAAGCTCGCGCTCTTTGCCACAACTGTGTAAGAACGACGGCAGCCCGGCTTCCTTGCTCATTCGTGTCATCTTCCGGATAACCGGCAGGCTGTACCTTCTGAAAAGAGCCGGGGACTGGAGAGTGTAGAGCCCGCTTGCTCCGATCATGAAGAAGTCCGGGCGCGCATCTATCATCATTTCAGCCATTCGGAGGTAATGCTCAGCCTGCCAGGATACAAGCTCCTGAAACTCACCCGGGCAATCCATTTCGCCATACGTGGCTGCCTCGAGTCCCCCGTCGAACCAATCGTTCAAATCGTGCAAACCAGGAACCGGTATACACCCGCTGACAGCCGCCGTATTGCCGGAGTAATCGATCATAGCTTGTAACGGCGCAGGGTCGTAATCGGCTATAAGCGGAAACATATACTTGAGCTTCGGCAAATCTTCCTTGAGGTTCTTGATGTACTTCCGGGTAGTCGTGGGGGGATCGGTGTCATAGTAGGTAGTCTCCTTCCAAAGGTCGCCGGCAGGCGTGCGGCACGTCGTGCGCACAACAAACCTGCCATCGGAGTGGGAGACGACTTCGTCCGAAAACTCGCGCTGATCGTCCTGATAAAAGTAGTTCAGGTAGCCGTGAATCTGCCACCCGTCGAAGCCGAAGAACCTGACGGCGTCTGCGTAAGCCCTCCATATCGGGTACTCATTACCGTAGTACATTTTCCAGAAGGGAAGGCCGGTGAGCTTGCACGGGATCATGTTCGACATGTCCGGCGAGACCGGCACCATGTCCGGCTTTCCGTGGCGCATCGCGATCAGCATCCGCTCTTTTGATGTGAGTTCTGTTCTGCTGTTCACAACCGTCCTCTATTAGTGGTCTAAGTAGCGTCAGCTCCTGATTGCAGGTTTGGGCGCAGTCCGTCCCCTGCGGGGACGATGGCCGGGACGGAGCCCGGCCACTACATCATGCCGGCCCGCTAGTAAGAGCTGACGCTACTTAGTGTAAGTATGGCATCTATTGGCGACCCCTTGAACTTCGCTTCCTCGGGCGCCAGGATCGGCTTGTTCAGCCAGTCCTCATCTATCTTGCGAAATCGGGGGTTTACTTCCGAAGAAGTGACGGTTTTATCACCTTTCACTAGCTTTTCTCTCAGTACATCGCCCCAGATCCTGGCCCTGGGCACATAATAATGCGGGAATAACTCGCAGACGTCGTTGCAGGGATACTGGTCGTTGATGCAGGCCTGTTTTATCATCATTACGGAGTAGGGGTTGCTGCCGGGGTACGCCTCGACCTCGCTGATCTGCTCCTGCAGGTAGTAGTCCTTCCGCGTGGAGAGCAGCTTCTGGATTTTGTCGAGCATCTTCAGCCCCAGGGAAAGGTTCTTCTCGAACTCAGTGGCATTTCCAGTGCTAAACGCCTGGTATGCCTGCTTGAAGTAGATGTTCGACCGATGCCCCCAGTAGCATTTCGTTATATCCACCAGGTCGTTCTCATACAACTGATTGCCGTCCTGAGTCTTTCGCTCCGACAAGGCAAGATCGAGAGATTTTTTGAGGTTCGATATGACCTTAGACTCTTTTTCAAGATACTCTTTGCTGTTTCCCGCAAAGTCATCGACCAGAGGACAGTTCGACGCCTGGTCCTCCCAGCCGAACCTCTTGTAGGCCATCTGATAATTGTCGTTGCTCGAGTAGACGGCTTTTACAAGGGCTTTGATAGCCTGTTGCATCCTCCCAGCGGAGTCTCTGCCGTATCTCCTCACACAGTAGTCTTTGATAAATAGGCCTGAGCTGACATTCGTTGGATCCCACGCGAGCGCGGTCGTAAGCTGCCACACCATGATGTTGTGCCCAACCGTTTCCGGGATGTTGAAAAACCCTCGGAGGTTTTTGCTGCCAGGGTCATCGACCGCTTCTTTAGTCTTCCGAATGATGCCTTCGATGTTGCCATGGAGTTGGTCGTCGCCCTGAAACGAGTGGAGTATCCCCAGTGTCCAGTTCTTGCCGCAGTAATAGCCATACTTGGCGTAGAATCTGTCGGTAAAGTCGGAAGCGCATTCGTATATCAACATATCCTCGGGCTTGAAATTGCTCAAATATTCTTTGTAGCGCTCCGGCACCCACACATCGTTCGACTGCACTATTTGGTCCCAGTTGGAGGTCACCCAAACGGCCTGCCGGTCGATTTCCTTCATAATCCTGATCGATTTCACGGCGGCCAGCGTCTTCATACGAAACGATTCTTCGGCGGTACTTGCCCCACCCCGCGTCTCACTGTAGGGATCCTCCATGTACAAGTGGTCCGTCCCGAAAAGGTCTATAACGGCCCGATATGCTCGACGGGCGTACTCGTCATACATGGGTTCATCCGGGTGCAGGTACTTCTCACCCCACTGGTCGGCATATTTGTATTCGGGATGGGCGGCGATTACCTCGGGAGGCACGCGGGCCGAACCGAAATAGTAGATGAATTTGATGCCTCGGTTCCGGCCATACCGCATAATGTTCCTGCTCATATCGGTGAAGTAATTGTGGGGATATGTCCAGCCGACCGGCCATCCCGCCGGCGAAAGGCCTTCCGTCGGAGCCATGCTGGTCAAACCGTAGGTGGACAGGTCAGCGGTTCCACCGAAGTTCGTGCCGTAGCCCATCCCCCAGTGAACCATGTTGACCTTTCTCTTGGTCAGCCATCCGAAATACCGCTCCCAGTCCTGCCGGGTCTTGAACAGGTAGTGGTACTTTCTGAGACCGTATTGGCCGCAGCAGCTTGCGGTAAACTGGCGCCATTCAAACCTTGGTTTAGAGGAGAAACTCACCCCGATGAACGGAACCGTCGAGGTTCTCGGAACGTACTCGCCGTCCATGAAGAAACCGACGTTGCAGAAACGCTCCAGATAATCGTATATGGCGTAAAGTGTGGACAGTCCGTTCTGCCCGGCCAGGACTAGGTAGCATTTGCCATTTGCGGTCGCCGAACGCATGGCGAACCCATCATCGCTGCCCGCCGGAATATCAAGATTAATGACTCCGCTGCTCGTAAGCTTGCGTGTCAGAGGGTTCACATCCGGGCCTCCGACAGCCACTATGCAGCCAGCTCCGCTATCGCTGTTTGAGCTTACCACCGGAACCGTCTTTCCGGACATCTGAGACAGGTAATCTCCAAGCTCATATGCTGCGTCACCGTACCGCCATCGTTCGACCGGTTGTTGTCCAGCAGCGTCGGACTTAACGATCACTACATCCGCAATCCTTGCCATCTCACGAGCGTGAGCCGGCGCTGCCATTGCTGCAATAAAAACCGCTAGACAGATGCAAATCTTCACTCGACACCTCTCTTTTCAAAGAAGACTGAGGGGCTGACCAGCCAGGCTGACTCTGCGTCCGGTCTTCATTGATTCGTACGCAGCTTCGACTACTCGTATAGCCTCAAATCCATCGACCGCGGTCACTATCGGGTCCAGTCCATCGAGTATGCACTCTATGAAATGCTCGTCCTCAGTGAGAATAGTATTGCATCCCGCGTCCCCGTGTTCATGGATATGCTGTCCGGTGTTGTCACAGAGCGTGATGGGCTGCTTTGAGCTGACGTGCAAGGACCCTCGGTCCCCGTAGAAATCGTGCCTGATGCCAGCGCCAACGTAGTCAGAAGGAAACCCATTGTAGCGAGCGACGAAAGTTGATACCAGACTCACGACCGGCCCGGAATCAAAGCCCAGTTGTATCATACCTGTGTCCTCGCCTTTAGCCGGCAGCTTGACGACAGCCTGGTAGCCGACCGCATTTACCCAGCTAACGTCGCCAAAAAATGAGCGCAAGATATCGATCATGTGAACTCCATTGTCGAGCAGCACACCGCCGCCACAATCAAGCGAGCCTTTCCAACTGTTCGGATCGCTCATACGCTCGTACTCGTCGCCGATAAAACAGCTCATTCCCAGAAAAGCGTCCCCAATTGCACCTGACCTGATAAACGAGCGGACAAGTTGGTTGCTGGGCATGAACCGATGATTGTGAGCGACGAAAAGACGCATTCCCGATCGCTCGGCGGCATCCAGCATTGCCCTGGTATCATCGACCGAGCCGGCGAGTGGTTTGTCCACAATTACATGCTTTCCGGCCTCCAGGCTGTCCACGGCAACAGCGCAATGCGTCTGGTGCGGCGTGCCGACTATAATGAGATCGATTTCCGGCGAGTCCAGCAGCTCTCGATAATCCTCAACACACCTCGGCAGGGCGAATTCCGACACGGCATTCTGACGCCTTGTCGGATCGACATCCGCTCCCGCCACCACTTTGCAGATTCTGCTTTCGCATAGCGCCGACAAATGTGCCGAGCCTATCATACCAAGCCCGACTATGCCTATGCGTATTTCGTTGTTTTGCACATCCATCTTGTCTTCCTCTTGATTGCCTCCATCAACAAATTCCGAAATCATAGGCGGCCTCTAGCATAGCCGCTATGTTCTCCGGAGGAACGTTAGCCTGTATGTTATGCACCTGGTTGAACACAAAACCCCCACCCGGAGCAAATATCTCGATTCGCTCCTTCACGTGTGCCCTGATTTGTTCGGGAGTGGCCCAAGGCAGTATGCGCTGCGTGTCGCAGCCTCCTCCCCAGAACGTAATATGCTTGCCAAACTCCCGTTTCAAGACCTTCGGGTCCATCCGCGCTGCCGAGGTTTGCACCGGGTTTAGAATGTCTACTCCAGCGTCGATCAAACCCGGCACCAAATCGTAGCAGGACCCACAGCAATGCAGAAAAACGTATATCTCCGGCCTCAGCCGCTTTGCATAGCCGAACAGATCCTTTTGGCCTGGCAGAATCATCTTACGATATGTCTCAGGCGAAATCTGCGGACCGGCCTGCGTCCCCAGATCATCCGCGAAGACTACGATCTGAATATAGTCCCCAACCGCATCGTAAAGCCGCTTGATGTCACGCTTAAAACAGGCGACGGCCTTTTCAATGATCGCTGATGCAAGGGCCGGATCCGCAAGCAGATCGACCATATACTGTTCCCAACCCCGCATCGCCTGTCCGATTCCAAACACACTTCCGGGACTCATCGCTAAAATAGCCCAGCCTGTGTTCTCATACAGCCATTTTGCTCGCTCGGCCATCGAGTCCAACGCAGTATCGGCTGCAGGTGGAATCTCCCATTTCTCGACATCATTGACCGAAGTTGCGTGTCTGAGTTCATGGTATGCTTCCGTGCCGTCGAAATACAAACCGCCCTGCGGCATGCGCCCGACAATTTCACCATCCTCATTTCGGACGATCCATCCACCGTCCGGCTCCTTCTCAGGACAAAACTCATCGGGTACCTCTACCTCTACCCCATTTGAAGGCAGAGTCCATTTGTGCCAATTGCCTCCCGGAGCCACACGAGTGTTTGCCAGGTCCACGCTGTCTACATGGAAATATTCCAGCACGTCCGGGTCCACGGCCGCCAATTGCTGCCACCAATCATAGACCCGCGCCGTCCCATCCAAACCGAGGTAGTCCCTCAGCGCGATGTAGGCGGACGCCGTAATGCCGGTTGATATCATGCCCCCCATATCTATGGGAACTCTGTCGGACTCTTCGTGCCTCAGTGCGGCCAGGACGCGGTCCCTCGACGTCAATTGATTAACCTCCACAGGCCGGTCAACACATCTCATCGGCCGCCTCATATATCGCGATTATGTTCTCTATGGGCGCGCCCGGCTGTATGCAGTGCGACGGCGCGAGAATAAACCCTGAGCCTTCCCCCAATACTTCTATCTGCCGCTTTACCTCATCTTTGACCTGCGCTGCCTTCCCGAAAGGTAGAAGCCCCTGTACATCGATAGTTCCGTGGAGACAGAGGTCTTTGCCGAACTCACGTTTTATCTGGTACGGGTCCATACCAGCGGCAGTCGGCTGTACAGGATCCAAGACGTCAAGCCCTATCTCGATCAGATCGGGAATGATATCCCTGATCGCGCCGCACGAATGAAGCTGTGTCCGCAATCCGCGTTCCTTGGCCCAGCCGTAAATCCTCCGGTATACCGGCTTGAAGAACTTTCTCCAGGTTTCCCTGCTCATTACCATGGACCTCTGCGTGCCGAAATCATCGGTCGAGATGAGAATCTGCATCCGCCCTTTGCCCAACTCCCATAGCTTCTCATTATAGGCCGTCCAATAGCCTTCGATCCTGGCAAGCATCTCCCACACAAGATCGGGGTTCAACAAGATATCCTCGAGGAACCTCTCGCACCCCCGCATCCAGTTTGCTACTTCATAAATCTGGGCGCGGGGACCACAGACCGCTTTGTCAGCGTAACTATCCAGTTGCTCGGATACAGATGAGAAGTCCAACTCGTCTGGTACCGGCCAATCGTAGGACTCGATATCAGATACCAGTTCAGCATCGGAAAGAGGCGACCCGACCATCTCGTCATAAGTCCCTTGTCCGTAGTCTGCCTTCTTCGTTCGGATACCCCAACAGTTCACAGTGCTGCCGTCGGGAAACTCCCTGGACCTCGGGTCGGACCACGTAAGCCAGTACCACGGCCAGTGCAGATTCTCCACCAAAAACCTGTCCTTGACATCATCGATGCTCCACAGGCCGAGTTCCCTCGTGACCTGTGCTTCCACTTCAGGGGTACCCTTGAAGACCCGCGGGATTCTGTCCACAGGCTTGTGGTCAATCGCAGCTAATACACGCTCTCTCGATGTCATGTTCCGTGCTCCGTGCAACAACTGGTATCCGTATTCTTCACTGCAGCATTACCGGCTTTCCTCCGAGCTTGCTAAGAACGCCCTGAATCGTAACGAACTCCCCTGAAAAAGGCAACTCGCCTGAATCCGCTCTTATTCTGATACCAAGATGACCTGAGCCGTCTTCGATCCCCGAACCGTCATCCACGTAGTAGTAATCTGGTCCCACATAGCCGACAATCCCCCACAGCTTAACCAGCAGCCCGCAGGCATCGACGCCGACAGACGAACCGATAGAGCTTCCCGATGCGCCCACAGGCTGGATAAGCGTACTGTTGTGTCCCAAAACAGTCACTTCGGCAGCATCGGCAGTCACCAACCTCTCTCCATCCGAATTCGTGCCGAGCGTTCCATTGATACTCAACACATCTCCGACCACAACGGGCTTGCTGCTGACGATCCTGATTCCCGCCGAACGGTCGATCTCCTCAACGTAGAAGAACCCGTCCGCAGGAAAGATTGCGCTGACCTGCCTATCCGAGGCGAATATGGACGCGCCGTCCGGCAGCGACTTCCAGTCGCCTACAGGTCCCAATCTGACGGGTGAAAATGTTCGAGCCACTTTCGAGATGCGCACTTCATCCATTGCTCCGGCCCAGAAGTAACCGCCGCCTTTATTGCAGCCGAAGTTCACTCTGCCTTCGGTCTGATTAGGATCTATCATCCATTCTTGAGCCTGCTCCGCCGCAACTGAACCATTAACGTATATGCGGATTCTACGGTCGTTGGCGCCACCATAAGTCAGAGCTACATGCTGCCAAACACCCGGTGTAACGACGTTCGCTGGAGTATCCATTATGGCGGTAGCTCCACCGTTCTGGAACCACATGATGGCCTGAAGGCCGTCTGTATCGCCGCTGTACCTTAACAGCCATCCCGCCGCGTTGTCGGCAAGACTCGCATATCCGCCTTGACTGCGCGCTGGATTGATCCACATCTCAACAGTGAATCCACCGGTGGTAGCGTTCAGCCTTCCATCCCAGGGCTCGTTTCGCGCCCAATCATTGGAACCGTTGAAAGGCATCGAATTTCCGAACACACCGGATGCGTGCGCCGGGTCGTACCAATGGTTAAACATATGTGTCGCATCGAGCACGTCCGGCGAATCACCTGCGTCCTCGTCCATATGCCACAGTGACACGACATTACTGTCCTGCGGGCCATAGTACCCCGACATCCACTGCGTCGAATACTCAGCCAGCGCCGCACCGGCGCTGACAACTAAGAGTGTGATACACACAAATACTAAATACTTCATCTTTGTTCTCCCTTCTAAGTGTCTCACTTTCTAGCCCGAATTATTCACGTTCATCAGCCGGCTTCGGCAGACAAGCAGTCCGAAGCAACTGCTGATGGATAATGCGGACTACTTGGACCCGTTTTTCGAGTCTGGCAAATCCAATTCAATTTATCTTCACATCACCTCCCCTGGAC
>JACPPP010000066.1 GCA_016190935.1 Armatimonadota bacterium
AGCCATCCTGAGCTTGTCGAAGGATGAGCGTGTCGAAGCACGAAAGGTGCGGCGCTTCGTAGACGGCACCCTTCGACAGGCTCAGGATGCCTTGAATATGCTAAAAACGATGCTCCTGGTTCGAAGTTCGCTGCGCTTCTCAAACGTGGCCAGCTCGACTTCAGTCTCCATCCGCATTGACACTCGCAGTATTCGACATCTGAATATAAGACGCGATCAGTCCATCAGAATGTTACAGAAATCCGTTGGCTGGTCAGCCGGGGGTAGGATTGACGCTAGGTTGTAGGAATGCCTTGCTTTTTGAATCGCGAAGAACTCGAAGAAGCGCGAAAGAAGCTGTCAGCAGTCAGCTACCAGCCTTCGGCAGGGGCCCAGATCAGGGGTCGGGTGATGGGGGTTGGGGGCTGGTAGGGAGTGTATATGATGGCCGGGGAGGAATCTCCGATCAATAAACATCGGAATCTCCCCTGTGATCAAACCTCTAACCTCTAACCTCTAACCTCTGACCTCTAACCTCTAACTTCCGCCCCCAAATCACCGCCCTTCTGCCTTTTGAAATGTGCGGACATACATGACCAGAGGCCAGCGGTGCTCCGGCAGAACAGTCTGATCCATAACCGGTTCGTGGCCCGTGCCGTAGAGCATGCGATAGTAAAGCTCACCCGCAGTAAGACCCGCGAGAGCCGGAGAGGAAAGATCGGCGGGCTTTGGCACATAGCTCTGCCCGACCGGCCCATGTCCGTCCCCTTCCTTGCCGTGGCACATCCGGCAGTAATAGCCGTAATAGATGCGTCCTTTCTCCAGGTTCTCAGGAGTTCTTGATAAAGGGTTCGCTACGATTTGTGAAGCCTCAAGCGTCCGAGTTTCGAGCCTGCCAGTAAAGGGCACGGTAACGGCGGGCATTTCCGGCATCTCCCGTTCGTAGGGCTGAATCGACGGCTGGATGTTCATATGCGGCCCACAGGAGGCACAGCAAAACCCGCAGGCACAAGCTATCACGATTCTTAGTATCCGGCCAAAACTATGCACTGGGGACCTCCAGTCCTCGTTTGAGCGATGAGCGATGAGTCATGTCATTCGTCTCAGGTACGATCTGATATGGAGTGCGGCGGCTCGACGCCGCTTTGTTTATCGATTACATGCCCATCTTACACTTGAAGAACCTGTTCTGTCGTCGTAAAACAAAGCGAGGTCAAGCCCTCGCACTCCACATGATGCTGTACTCAGAGTAAGTTAGAGCCTATGACTTTTGACTTTAGACTTTGGACCTGTCACTTGTCACTTGACACTATTCAACGAGTTCCACCTGGTTTGGAGGCGCTGCAGGCGGAGGCTGCTCTATAGAGAATATCGACTCTGCCGGGACATAAGGTGTGACTCCAAACTGCCAGTCTCTCGGCCTGTCCCCGATCAACGCATAGATCAGCAGAGTCCAGAGAATTGTGAAGGCCACAACCAAAATCGGACTGATCCAGCCGCCGACCCACCACGCGCTGAACCTCGGGGATTCACGGTCCTCCGGCGATTCCGGATGAATCCCTCGCGGCACTTCAGGATGAAAATGTTCTCGTTCCTCAGCATTCAATAGTTCAGCCCTCCAATCCAGATGTAAAGCACATACGCCACAAGCGATATCCCGATGAATATATAGAAAATAATCAGGAACGGAGGTGTGCCGGTCAGCACCTCGTGCAGATGTGAAGGCATATCGATCTCCGGCAACTCCTCCTCCGTCTTGCGGCTGTGGACCCAGTAGAGACCTATGACCCACCACGCCGCAATGATGATTCCGGAGATGATCGCGACAACCGCCATTATATTCGCCAGCAGCGGATTAAGCTCCATCGACTACCCTCCCCGCGCTCCGATTACGACCGCCCAGATCAGCACAGCCGCGGCTAAGAACAGTATGCCGGCCCAGGTGAGCGCGTCGATCCTCCCCATTCTGCGGTCTTGATTATCGGTATCTCCGGGCGGCACATCCTTGATCGCAATGTATCGCGCGCGGTCGAAATCGGTGAACTGCCCGTTCCGCACAGCCCACAGGAACACCGCGGAGAATATGGCGATTCCCACCACAGCATAGCCGATCCATATCTTTATGAAAGTCACCGCGCTCCTCCTCTGCCGGGTTCCGTCGGCCCAGGCTGCGGCTGTTCGCTTACCGGGGCCGCCTCTTTCCCTTCATACGATGCCGGTATACCCTCGGTCGGCAGTTGGTCGTCACGCCAGTTGATGAAGTTGACCATAATATAATTCCCAACATCCCAGATCTTCGCCGACTCCAGGTGCTTCTTAAAGTAAGGCATTGCAGTGCCGGTTATGCCGTTCATTATCTGATAGTAGAGTATACCCCCGATGTATTTGCCGTCTACGAGATGCCTCCTGAGGATAGTGAAGTTCAGGGGAGGCGGATACAGATGCTCCGCCGCAGGGCCGTTGCCGTCTCCCACCGGCCCATGACACCCGATGCAGAAGTCCTGGTAGATCTTCTCGCCCCTTGCGACCGACGCCTCAGTGGCGGGGCTTTCACTCGGCATAGCCCGCCAGGTTTTCGGCACCCTGGAGTGAAGCCACTTGACGTTCTCATCAGGTCCCCTCTCGTAAGCTGCCACCGCTTCCTTGTGAAAACGTCTTTGTATCTCCATCCTGGCGTCCGCATCGTCCCCTCCCAGGCTCTGGACGTATGCCACCAGAGCCTTTATGTTGTCCATCCCCTCATAAGCAAACCTCGGCATAAGCGAGCGGGGGCTGGTAAACCTCGGGTTGATGAAGTGCGCGATGTGCCAGTCGTCGGAGTGCTCCCCGCCCTCCTGGGCCAGATCGGGGCCCGTCCGCTCAGATCCCAAAAGGTGCGGCCGCTGATTGTAGTAGTCCCCCGCCTGTGAAATCCGTTCCGCGCCGATGCCCCAATCTTGCGGCCTTATATACTGCGAATGACAGTTGGTGCATCCGTTCGCGATATACAGTCTGCGGCCCCTCTCCTCCAGGTCCGTCAACGGGCGCCAGAGATCGGACGGCCTGTTTGGGATCGTGAACACCGGCCAGTAGACAACCGCCAGAGTAGCGGCAAATACGACCATCAAGCTCCCGATTATGATAATGGAGTCGGACTTTCTCATGACTCGATCAGTTCCCCTCTGAACAAAGTCATAATGACGTTATAAAGGCCGATGATAGCCCCTGCAATTATAGGCAGTCCGCTTACCAGACGCAACACCATATACGCCTTGAGTTCAGGGATCACTCGGTAGACGGTTGCGCCGTTTAGCCAGGCCTGCCCCTGAATCAAGCCCGCAGCAGAAAGGACTACAAAAAACCCGATCAGGCCGACAAGCACAAGCCAGTACTGGACGTTCACCAGCTTTTCGCTGTATATCCGCCGGCCAGTGATGCCGGGCAGGACATAATACATCCCGGCCAGTGCGATGAACCCGGTGAAGCCGAGGACAGCAATGTGCGAATGGCCGACAACCCAGTTGTTGAAATGTGTAACTCTCTGGACGGAGGCCAGAGAATGCACCGGCCCCTGAACGCACGTGATCGCGTACCAGATGCTTCCCACAAGCAGGAACTTGGCCGCCGGGTTTACCAGAAACTTGCTGAACCTGCCCCGCGCAGTGTACCACCAGTTGATGAGCACTGTGGCCACCGGAAGCATCATCGCAAAGCTGTCTATAACGGAAACTGTCTTGAGCCAGGTAGGTATGGGCGCTTGAATCAGATGATGCGCGCCGATGTGCGTGTAAAACGCGAGGAGTGTCCAGAATCCGATTATCCCAAGCATCTGGCTGTAGAGTGGCGCTCTGGCAATGCGCGGCACCATGTAGTATCCTATTCCCACGGCAAGCGGAGTGACAAGAAGCCCTAAGATATTGTGCCCGTAGAACCACAGGAAGATCGCGTCGATTATGCCGGACTGCGAACCTGTGTCAGGATGCCACATAACGTTTCCGACCGGATACACAACCGAAGTCCAGATGATCGCTCCTACGAAATACCATGCCGATACGTAGAGCAGTGGTTCTTCGCGGCGGATGATCGTCGTTATGAAGTTTATCGATAGCAGGAGAAATGCGATGACGATGAGCACATCCGCCGGCCATATATACTCGGCATATTCGCGGCCCTGGCTGAGACCTCCGAGAAGAGCAACGTCCCCGATAAGCACTCCGGCATTAAAGAACAAAGCCGCAAGGTTGCCCATAGGCTCGCTGTAGAGCTTCGTGCCCAGCACGCGCGGCAGTATGTAGAACGCTCCTCCGATCAACATCGCGGTGACGAAACCGAGGAGCACCGACCCAGTGTGCGCCGCCCGAACCCTGCCGAACTGCAGCCAGGCGATGTTTGCGAAGAAGTCAGGCGCTACCAGATGGATGGCGCTTGCAAGACCCGCAAACGTGCCAACGACCATCCAGACCGCTCCGCTCACCAGAAAAACCAGCGCGGCGCTGTCCTTCCTCCTCCAGAATGGCAAAATAGAAACCTCACGATCTGTTTCGTTCACTCGACTCTCACCAATGGCAAATGTAACAGTTGGTGGAGAAGTTATTCTCCCAGTGGCAGTTAACGCAGAATTTCATATCAAACTTATACACAGGCCTTATGCGATCCATCTCTTTTACATTCCCGTGGCAGCGGCTGCAATCGAAGCCTCTTGCCAGGTGGGCCTGATGGCTGAAGTGTGTGAACTCAGGCATTCGGTTTACTCGAACCCACGGGATCGGCTCGTTCCGCTGGGCATACTCATGGATCTTCTCGACAGGTCTCCATCTCGGGACAATGACGTTATGGCACAGCAGGCATTTCTCCACCGATGGGATACCCGCGTTCGCTGATACCGTGGCATACTGGTGGCAGAAGAAACAGCTTATATCCTTCGTTCCGGCATGGATTCGATGGCTGAAAGGAACCGGCTGGGCGGGGCCATAGTCCACAGCTCGCAGAATAACACCGGCCCCCGCAAAGATGAGACCCAGAACTACGAGCACAATGATGGCAATCTTGACCGGCAGAGTCACTCTAGGGATAAAAAGCATCAGATCGCCCCTTCTTCCGCACTGTCCATCTCCCGCAGGGCCTCCTGCGCGGACGAAACCGGCTGATAGAACATCAGAAAAACAACAATAGAAAGGATGAAGGCGCCAAAAAACGCAAGCCCGCTGAGAGCCGACACCGGCGAAAGCGCCAAATCATCAGGCTTGACCGACGGGACAACGAGCACATACCGCTCAAGTGCAATTCCAATGAGCGCAAGCACGGCGACAATCGAAAGGAGCCTCGGCCTCTGCTTAAGCGCGCGGCTCTGGAGAAGCAGAAACGGAATCGCATAACCCAGCACAAAAGCCGTCCATCCCAGCGGAGGCCAGGGCCCCTTAAGATACCTTTCTATCAGGAAAAATGTCTCCTCCGGAACGTTGCCGTACCAGATAGTGAGGTACTGCGCGAAAAACAGCCCCATGGAAAAGAGCGAGAATCCGAGCATCAAGTTGCCCAGGTCGCGGAACTGGTCCGGCTCCAAGTATTTTACTACAGCAAGCGGCCCGCGAAGCGCCGCACCGAGCAAGATCAGCACGGCAAGCCCGGCGTACATGTTGGTTACCCAAATATACGGCGCAAACATCGTGCTGAACCACTCCGGCGAAAGCGACATTACAAAATCATAGGCAACGACGGAAAATGTGATTGCATAGGTAATGACAATAGCGACAGAAACAGCATTCAACCTATAGTGGTCTCTTTGCGCGAGTCCCCCACCCTCTCTTGTCTTCGCGTCCGCGGTCAGCGACCATCTGACCATCAGATAGCACAGTGCCGAGAGCAGGCCGACCAGCACAAGCTGCCGTAAGGCCATGAAGGGCACATTGAGCCACGCTTCCTTTTCAGGAACCGTATGTGCGGTCCAGGGAACATAGGCCCGGATTCCCGCAAGCAGAACGATGAGAATAAGAAGCGCCACCGGGACAAACGCGATCCCCGCATGGCCGAGCCTGCTTACCACGGGCGTCCACCGTACCTGCGCCACGCGGAACGCCGCCGACCACAGAAGTATTCCGTAGGCAAATCCTCCGAACAGAAGGAACCAGATCACCAGCCACAGCCAGGCATCCACCGGCGACGGCCCCACGAATCCGACCGCGAGTCCCCCAAGGCCGACCACAACCCCCACAGTGCATGCGATCCATACCCATCTGGGCGGAACCAGACGGCGGCCCTGCACAACTCCGCGCTCAACCACAGGCTCGCTCACTCCGGGCCTCCTGTAATCTCCGTTGCTCCGGCGCTTCGAAGTATCTCGACCACCTCTTCCCGTCGTTCCTCATCGGTTATCACATCTATTCCGAACGTGTCTCCAGTGAGCCTCGGGTCGTGATCCACGGGAGGCTCGCTCGAAGACAGCTTCGCGAGCGTCAGGACGCTGAACAGGGCCGCCATCGCGCCGAGGAGTATCGTGCCCTCATACCCCACGATCACGAACGGCACGTTCGACACCGGAGGTTTTCCGCCGACGATCAGGTTGTATATGAGAGATGTTGCAACGCACACATAGAAAAAAGTGGTCAGGCCAATCAGGGCGCCGGTTGTGGCGACTCCGCGGACTATGCTCCTCCGGCTCGGCATGAGCGGGCCGATGTCGTCAAGATTCGTGGGCCCGTACGCCTCGTATTCTTGAAATCCGGCGTTTTTAAGCGCGCTCAGCGCCCTGCGAAAGTTCCCATAATCGTCGAACCGAGCTTTTATTATCAGATTCTCAGGCATTATGATTCCTCCCTCTGCTCTAACCTGAATTCTGTATCAGCAGTTGCTTCGGACTGCTTGTCTGCCGAAGCCTGCTGATGCTCGTGAATACTACTGACTAAAGCCAGTTCCTTGAGCTCGTTCATCGCGACCGCCGGGAACAGCTTCACGAAGCTCAGGAACAGGAAGAAGAAAAACCCGAACGACATCAACGTGATCAGATACTCCACAAGCCTCGGCGCATAGAGCCCCCACGATGAAGGAAGGAACCCGTGCGAGAGCGAAGTCACGATGATGACGAACCGCTCGAACCACATCCCTATGTTAACGAGGATTGCAACGACGACAAGCCAGGCGATGTCCGTCCGAAGCCTCTTGAAGAAAAACGTAAGCGGCGCGACGACGTTGAAGAAGAGCATCAGCCAGAAGAACGGAGCATAGCTGCCCATAGCGCGCCATACGACAAACTGTCTCTCAAACTTATCGCCGCTGTACCACGAGATGAACGCCTCAGTCACATAGGCATAGCCGACGATAAGGCCCGTGAAGATCATAAGCTGCGCCATCGACTCCAGGTGTCTCAGAGTAATCAGCCGCTCAAGTCCGAGGACCTTCCGAAGGGGCACAAGGAGCGTTATGACCATCGCCAGTCCTGAATGTATCGCACCGGCCACGAAATATGGAGCGAAGATGGTAGTATGCCAGCCTGGGAGTATGGACATGGCGAAGTCCCAGGAGACAACGCTGTGGACAGAGATGACCAGGGGAGTGGCAAGCGCTGCAAGGGCGACGTAGCCTCGTGCATAGTGCCGCCACTGCTCATACCTGCCTGTCCAACCTAAAGAAAGAAAGTTATACAAAGCTCTACGCCGGCCCTCCGACCTGTCTCTCGCAGTGGCAAGGTCAGGGATAAGTCCGAGATAGAAAAACATGACGCTCACGGTGAAATACGTCCCTACCGCAACTACGTCCCAGACCAGAGGAGACTTGAAATTCGGCCACAAATACCTGTAGTTCGGGTACGGCAGTATGTAATAGAACACCCACACGCGGCCAAGATGGATCAGAGGGAACATTCCGGCCGTCATCACGGCAATTACGGTCATCGCTTCGGCGCTCCGAGAAATCGCGTTCCTCCATCTAGTGCGGAACAGGAAAAGGATCGCCGAGATAAGCGTGCCGGAGTGAGCAATTCCGACCCAGAAGACGAAATTGGTTATGTAGACCCCCCACGAGACCGGAACGTTCAGCCCCGCGACTCCCATTCCGATAAAATACTGAAACGTGAAGGCCACAACTCCCAGGTCAAAGAACAGGAGCAGCAGCGCAAGCAGCCCCCGATAAGCTGCCGACGGCGGTTTCAGCGATTGCATCACTTGCTCGTCTATTTCTCTCAAAGCCTGGTTTGCCACTGCTTTTTCCTCTTTCGCCAGGGGCCGGGTATCAGGTATTGGGTGATAGGTCATGGGGCATGGGAAGCCCCTCTGTTACCT
>JACPPP010000014.1 GCA_016190935.1 Armatimonadota bacterium
GTGTATAAGATGGTGGATACCTGCGCCGCGGAGTTCGAGGCCCAGACCCCATATTTCTATAGCACCTATGAACAGGAGAACGAGGCTTTGGCGCTGGCAAGCCCCAAGGCAGTAGTCATTGGCAGCGGACCTATTCGAATTGGCCAGGGGATAGAGTTCGACTACTGCAGCGTGCATGCTGTCTGGGCGCTCCGCGAGGCGGGCTACCAGTCGATCATCATCAACAACAACCCGGAGACGGTCTCGACCGACTTCGACACATCGGACAAGCTCTACTTCGAGCCTCTTACGGCTGAGGATGTCCTGAACATTATAGAGGAGGAGCAGCCGGACGGCGTCATAGTGCAGTTCGGCGGGCAGACCGCTATCAATCTCGCCGGTTCGCTCCACAAGGCTGGAGTGCCGATATTCGGTTCGAGCTACGAGTCTATCGAGCTTGCGGAGGACAGGGACAAGTTCGAGCGGGTGCTGAGGGAGCTCGACATCCCCAAGCCGCCGGGCAGGGCTGTCACGAGCGTGGAGGAGTCCGTTCAGGTGGCGGAGGAGATCAGTTATCCGGTGCTCGTGCGGCCGAGTTGGGTGCTCGGCGGGCGCGCGATGGAAATAGTCTACAACCGGCTGGAATTACTGTCTTATATGCAGTACGCGGTCGAGGTGTCTCCTGAGGCGCCGATTTTGGTGGACAAGTACATAGTCGGCAAAGAGGTGGAGGTAGATGTTATCTCGGACGGCGTGGACTGTCTGATCCCTGGGATTATGGAGCACATCGAACGCGCTGGTGTCCACTCCGGGGACTCTATGGCGGTCTGTCCGCCGCAGTCGCTGTCGCAGAACGTGATCGACCAGATAGTGCGATATTCGATCAGCCTGGCGGGCGCGCTTGAAGTAAAGGGGCTGATGAACATCCAGTATGTCGTGGAGAACGACGTGGTGCAGGTTTTGGAGGTGAACCCACGTGCGAGCCGGACGGTTCCGTATCTCTCAAAGATCACGGGGGTGCCGATGATCAAGGTGGCGACGAACGTGGTCCTCGGCCAGAGCCTTGTGCGCCAGGGCTATGGGACAGGGCTCTACAGAGAGCAGCCCAGCCTGGCCGTCAAAGCCCCGGTCTTCAGCTTCCAGAAGCTTACGGAGGTGGACATCACCCTCGGCCCGGAGATGAAGTCTACCGGCGAGATTATGGGGATCGACACGGACTACTCCAGGGCGCTCTACAAGGCGATGGTTGCGGCCGGGATCGATGTGCCTCTGAAGGGCCGTATGATAGCGACGATCGCGGACCAAGACAAGGAGGAGTCGCTTCCGATCATCAGAGAGTTTGCCGAACTCGGATTCAGGATTTATGCGACGGAGGGCACGGCCTCGTTCCTGAGATCGAGCGGGGTCCAGGCAACACAGGTCTACAAGCTGGGCGACGGAAAGAGCCCCAACCTGCTCGATCTGATCAGGGGAGGGAAGGTTGACCTGCTTGTCAACACGATGTCGAAGGACAGGCAGACCGAGATGGAGGCGGCGGCGATTCGCAAGGCGAGCGTCCAGCACGGGATTCCCTGTCTCACGTCGCTCGACACCGCCCGCGCGCTGCTGCGCGCGCTCGAATCCAAGCGCTGCGGCGACCATTTCGAGTGCTTGACCATCGAGAGGTACCTGACGAATGGCCGAGGCGAAGCGGACAGCGATCAGCTTTCAGCGGTCAGCGGTCAGGAAAGGGGAGCAGGCATTGACCGGACTTCTGTGGCGGAGTAAACTATAGCCGGAAATGTACAGGAGAGCCTATTATGAGAATCTTTACCGCGTACATCGAGTGGGACCCGGAGACTAGGCTGTATGTTGGCATCGTCCCCGGAATTCCCGGCGCTCACACACAGGCAGCGACATTGGATGAACTGCAGATCAACCTTAAGGAAGTTCTGGAGTTGTGTCTGGAAGAATACGAAGGTCCGGTTGATGATTTGCCGAAGTTCGTTGGGTTGCAGCAGATAGAGGTTGCGGCGTGACGTGTTCTTCTAATCGTTCACGCCAAAACCCTGGATGGGATGCTATTCCGTCTGGACTTTAGGCAGTCCTTCACAGGCGCAGCTACGTGTTTTAACAGGACGATTCTTTAAAATATGACTCTTCATTTCGTATTAATTAGGGGAAAAGGTACACTTGGGCAAGAAGTTAATGTTCGGTTCTGATTGGAATAGAATCAAGTATTTGAAGTAGGGATAGTAATGAGTAAGAGTAAGTCTGATATTAATGATTTTCGTGACCCTGACGGTGAAGAACCGTTTTATGATAGAGCTATGGAGGGTCGCGATGAGAATGATAGCGATGAGTGGCTTTTTGCGAATTATTTAGCTCATGAGGAAGAGATCGACAAAGCAATAGAAGATTATAGTAAATATGTGGGTCGAGAGCTAACTCAGCGAGAAAAGGATATTATAGCTGATTCGATAGCTCCTCTTGACACTGATCCGGAAGGGAAGAACTCGAGCTGATTTAAGACAGGCTACCGTCTGTGCCCACATCTCGATGGTGGGACTACGACCTAACTACTCCAGTCTGGATTTGGGGATGATCCTCACGTATACCGGCGATCGCACGAGGAGAAAGGAGATAATACATGGCTAGGATAGGACACGGCTATGGCAGCGAATGGCACTTGCTGCGGTATTTGGGACGGCATCGCAACGCGCTGAACCAGGCAATCGAGCAGGAGACCGGCGGACGCGTCGTCGATTGGCTGGATTTTGGTTTCGACAGAAGCAGATTCCTTGATTCAGAGTTGAAGGGTCTGAATTTTCTGACAGCGGACTCCTATGCCGACGTGAAGCGTGCATGGGCTGCCTTCTGGCCGCAGACGGGCAATGTGCCGAACTGGGATGCTGTCGGCTGGCTGACGTTCGGATCTAACATGGAACTCCTGCTCGTCGAGGCAAAAGCTCATGCAGAGGAGTTGAGAAGCGCCTGTGCCGCCAAACCGCACGGAGGCAGAGACATGATCTGCCGTGCGTTTGAGAGCACCATATCGGCATTCGGGCTGGCGGCCAAAGTGGACGATTGGCTGGAGCCTTATTATCAGTACTGCAATCGACTGGCTGCTCTTCACTTCCTGCGCGAGCACAACGTACCGGCCCGACTGCTGTTTATCTACTTCTACGGTGAAACGAATATGAGGGGCAGGCACTGCCCAGATTGCCCGGATGAGTGGCAAGGCAGGGTGTTGCCGGAACTGTACGAACGTATAAAGTTCTCTCCGTATGACCAGAAGGGCTCTGGAGTTCACAACGTCTATCTTCCAGTCTGAAAGACGCGGAGCGTATGATGGCCGTGGATATTCATCTACGGCCCCGTTCCCGGACATCCGTCCTTCATCTTCTGAAACGCGAATTGCGCGAAAAGGGACGAATAACACGAATGGGCTTGTCCGAACAATTTGTGTTCTGGCGACTGATCGGCTTGTTAGTCTAGCTTTCGGCAGTCAGCATTAGCAAGATTCGTATAACTCGTGCAATTCGCGTTTCAGGAGGCGCTACCAGATGCAACCAGATTTACGAATAGTGCCACCAAATGCAATACTGCTTGCATTTGGTCTCGCAATATGCTAGACTGGCTGCAAATGGTACACCGCAGGTTCTGGACAGAGAAGATCGAGCGGGCATGGGAGCGCCGGTCCGTTGTGTGGATGTCGGGCGTAAGGCGGGTCGGCAAGACCTATCTGTGTCTGGACCTGCCTGAGATCGAGTATTTCGACTGCGAACTGCCCGCTACTCGGAGGAGGTTGGAAGACCCTCATGCGTTTCTGGACAGTGCGCGAGGGAAGCGAGTTGTCTTAGATGAGATACACCGGCTTGAAAATCCATCAGAACTCCTGAAAATTGCAGCCGATCATTACCCGGACACGCGGGTTCTTGCAACGGGCTCTTCCACGCTGGGGGCCTCGACCAAGTTCCGAGACACACTGACCGGCCGAAAGACTGAGATTTGGCTGACACCTATGGCTTCCCAATATCTGGAGGACTTCGGCCAACCGGATATAAGCCACCGCCTTGTTCGCGGTGGACTCCCTCCATTCTTCCTAGCCCCGGAATTCCCAGAAAGGGAGTTCCAGGAATGGATAGACGGCTATTGGGCTAAGGACATCCAAGAGATGTTCAGACTGGAACGTCGTCAGTCGTTTCAGAAATGCGCCGAGCTGCTTATGACCCAAAGTGGCGGCATTTTCGAGGCGAGCCGGTTCACCGATACCTGTGAGATAAGTCGGCCCACTGTGAGGAATTACCTGGCCGTCATGGAAGAGACTTTTCTGATGCACGTTGTCCGTCCATTCAGCTCCCATACGGCGAGCGAGATAACTTCAGCGCCGAAGGTGTATGCGTTCGACACAGGCTTCGTATGCTATCACCGCGGCTGGCGCGATCTGCGGCAGGAAGACCTCGGGGCCCTGTGGGAGCACTATGTGCTGAATGAGCTTCACGCGCGCTTGCAGACTCGCCGCATTAGCTACTGGCGAGACAAGCGAGGGCATGAGGTCGATTTTGTATTGGTGCCTCACGGCGGCGCGCCTATTGCTATCGAATGCAAGTGGTCCGCCGACGGGTTCAACCCGGCGAATCTCAGATCGTTCCGAAGGAGGTATCCTGGAGGTGAGAATTTCGTGGTGGCATACGATGTTACACGAGCATTCCGCCGCACTTACGGAGAGCTGAATGTTGAGTTTGTAAGCCTGTCCGAGCTTGCGGATGCCGTCGTCCGACGTGAGCGGTAAGAGTCGTCTGAAGCTTGATAACCGATCCCTTTCGCGATGACTTAATATGAGTAAGCCCAAAAACCGAGTAATCGCCGACTGCGAGATAATAGAACAAACTGAGATAGCTCCGCACGTGTTCAGAAGCGCGCTGGTCGAGCCTGCTATCGCGCGCGTCTCCAGGCCGGGTCAGTTCGTGAACGTCAGGGTGTGCGATTGCTATGATCCGCTGCTTAGAAGGCCGTTTTCTGTCCACGCAGTGGACCCGGAAAAGGGAACATTTTCGCTCCTCTACGACGTGGTTGGAAGAGGAACAACGCTGCTGATGAATAAGCGCGTAGGAGACACAGTGAACATAGTAGGGCCTCTGGGGAGTTCGTTCGACGTCGGCCGGAACAGAGGCGCCATGCACGTCCTGGTCGCGGGAGGATGTGGCGCTGCGCCGATACATTTCCTGTCCGACTGGATCTGCAGGGAGCACGGATGTGACAATGTCACTGTGCTGGTCGGGGCGAAAACCGGAACGGGCCTGCTCTGCGAGCGCGAGTTCGTTGCCCATGGGGTCAAGGTCAAGGTGGCGACGGAGGATGGCTCGTTTGGATACAAGGGATTGGTCACTCAACTGCTGCAGAAGCATCTGGCGGAGCGAGACCTGTCGGTCGAGACGCGCGTCTATTCCTGTGGTCCGATGCCGATGATGCGGGAGGTGGCGCGAATCTCTCACGAGCAGAGCATCTATGCCTGCCAACTCTCGCTGGAGCGCGCAATGGCCTGCGGGGTAGGGGTGTGTATGGGATGTGTGGTAAGGGCCTGCCCGGAGCATGAGGCCGCATGTGACGAATGGTACTACAGTCGCATCTGCACCGATGGCCCGGTCTACAACGCAATGGAGCTTTCCTGGGAATGAACCTGACTGTTGAAATCGGTAAGATCAAGATGAAGAACCCGGTGATGACCGCGTCCGGCACGTTCGGTTTCGGCCAGGAACTCGCCGATTTGGTCGATCTGAACAGGCTCGGTGCGATCGTGGTCAAGGGCACATCGCTCAAGCCTTGGAGGGGCAATCCGTACCCGCGAACGGTCGAAACACCGGCGGGTATGCTGAACGCCATCGGCCTCCAGAACGGGGGCGCCAGGGATCTCATCAACAACAAGCTGCCGTTCCTCAGGCAGTTCGATGCGCCGGTCATAGTGAACGTCGTCGGGCAGAGTGTCGAGGAGTACGCCGAGGTCGCCAGGCGGCTGGATAAGGCGGAGGGGGTCGCCGGGATCGAGATCAACATCTCCTGCCCGAACGTGAAACAGGGCTGCATGGTCTTCGGATCGACTCCGGAGGGGACTGCTGAAGTCGTTCGGGCCGTGCGCGAGTCCACCTCGCTCACGATTATCACGAAACTCTCACCTAACGTGACCAATGTGGTTCAGATGGCGCAAGCGGCTGTTGAGGCGGGAAGCGACGCGCTTTCACTGATCAACACGCTGCTCGGGACGGCCATCGACCCCTGGACTCGGACTTTCAAGCTTGCGAACGTCACGGGAGGGCTTTCTGGGCCTGCGATCAAGCCGGTAGCGCTCCGAATGGTCTGGCAGGTGGCGCAGGCGGTGGATGTGCCAGTGATCGGGATGGGAGGGATCGTGACGGGGCTTGACGCGGTGGAATTCCTGCTTGCCGGGGCGGATGCGGTCGCGGTTGGCACAGGCACCTTCATAAACCCCGCCGCAACCATCGATGTTATCGAAGGAATTGCTGAGTATATGGAGAAGATGAAGGTTGAGGACGTTCGCGAGCTTGTTTCGGGGGTTAGGGGTTGGGGATTGGGGGCTGGTTAGGGTCATGGGACTTCCCATGCCCCATGACCCATGACCTGACACCTGTGACGGAGGAGTGGTTTGAGCAAGGACAGAATCATCGTTGCGCTGGATGTGGACAGCGAAGAGAAGGCCGTTGAGCTTGTGAAGAAGCTTGCGGGCGAGGTCGGGGCATTTAAGGTGGGCTTGGAGCTGTTCAACGTAGCCGGCCCAGGGGTGTTTTTGACGCTTAGGGCGGCCGGCGCGGAGAAAATATTCTACGATGCCAAGTTCCACGATATTCCGAACACGGTAGCGTCAGCCGTGCGGGCGGCGGCCCGGCGCGGGATATGGATGCTGAACGTCCATTGTTCCGGCGGGAGCGAAATGATGGAAGCAGCCGCTGATGCCGCGAGGGAAGAGGCTGAAAAGGTCGGGATCGAGCCTCCGAAGGTCATCGGCGTCACTATCCTGACCAGTATAGACACGATGATGCTCTCTGAGCAGCTTCGGGTGGCATCGGGACTTGTGAACCAGGTCGTGCACCTCGCGAGGCTCGCGAAATCCTCCGGACTGGACGGCGTGGTTGCCTCGCCGCAGGAGATTCAGTATATCCGGGAATCCGCCGGTCGGGACTTCCTGATTGTGACCCCCGGAGTCCGGCCAGCCGGTGCGGATGTGGGTGACCAGAAGCGCGTAATGACCCCCGCCGATGCCGCCCGCGCAGGGGCGGATTACCTCGTAATCGGCCGCCCCATCACCCGCGCCGCCGACCCTACCGCAGCAGCAAACGCGATCGCAGCGGAGGTAGACGGACGGCTATCGTAGAATTCGATGATCTTAATGTGGCTCCTGAAACCATTGCAGAGGAAATCTCCTTCTAAGGCATCCTGAGCTTGTCGAAGGATGCCGAAGCATGCTGATGCTCGTGAATAAGTCGGGCTAAAGCCAATACGGTTCATTTTCCGTTGTTTCGGGGAACCCCTTCCCCGAAACCAACTGCCGGTCAACTATATGCGTTTGCCAAAACTCGTGGAGGTAGCTCAAACGTGCCGCATTTTGACCAGCTACAGTGCTCAATATGTGCTGTAAAGTTTCTGCCCGGCGAGGGTGGCGCGTGCAGTTCGTGCGAGCGGGTGTGCCGCGCGCTTCACTTGCGGTTCATGCGTGGTTCGAGGGACACTGCTCACTGTACGGATTGTGCAGGTCAAATTGGGGCTGAGGTCTCTGCTGGCACATGGATAACGAGACTCAGCCTTTTGCTCAGGAGCAAATTGAACCGACCATAACAAGCAGCACTTTCTTCGCGTCTATGAATGCCATCTTGCCGTCGTAGAAGCCGTAGATAAAGGTCTTGGTAAACGGCTGGCCGTGGAACTCAGAGCTTTCAGGGTTTATCCAGTGCGCGCCCATCCGTGGTTCGGAGCCGCCCGGCGCGAGCACATAGCCTTTGGGAACGTGTTCCTGGCGCGGCGGCTTCTCAGTTATAACCAGATCATCGCCGACCGCCGTGATCTTGTTACGGTCTGTCTCGCTGATCATATAGAAGTGGAAGTCGAAATGCGGCGTATCGTAAATCCCCGGCGGGATGTGCCCGCGCGGGTTCCAGTTCACAACAACGTGAGGGCGTTCTGGGCATAGTGAGGACCGCGAGGCTGGGCGGGGGCTAAAAGCTGACACCAAACTCCCGGAACTCACCTGTAGCCGGCAGCCACACAAGGACGACGTCCCGCACGTCCGCGCCCGATGGCCCCTGCTTCAGGAGTTCAACGAACTTCTCGAGTTTCTCCTGATCGCCTTCACCCACAACCTCGACATCACCGTTCGGCAGGTTTCTGACGCAGCCGGTCAGTCCCAGGCCGGCGGCCCGCTTCATTGCGAAGTGCCGGTAGCCGACTCCCTGTACTCTTCCTCTAACCATCACGCGAACCCGCTTAGTCATAATTGGTGTCAGGTGTTGGGTGTTGGGTGCTGGTAAGAATCAGGCCGGTCGCCGATGGACCGGCTCGTCCCGCGCCGGTCCGGGTTATGCCGCACCTCCTGGTGCGGCGGAGTGTGAAGATTTGCACCCATCTTCGCACGAGGACGTACGACATATCCCACCCGGTGCGTGACGAGCCGGGCGATCCGTATCAGCCGTCAGCGGTTATATACCGCCCAAGGCGCCGCACGGGGACGTGCGGCATATCTGGCCTGGCGCGAGACGGGCCGGGCCATCGGTAGATGACAACCAGCCCTAACCCCCAGCCCCTTTTCGCCTTATTCGCGCTTCTTCGCCCTCTCGACCCGTTTTGCTATATCGTCTCCGACCTCTGCCGTCGTTGCGGAGCCGCCTATGTCCGGAGTCCGCACTGATCCATCGGCCAGGCTTTCTATTACGGCCTGCTCGACCCGCTCTGCTGCTTCAGATTCGCCGAGGAAGTCCATCATCATGGCCGCGCTCCTGATGGCCGCTATCGGATTCGCGATGCCCCGGCCCGCTATGTCGGGCGCGGAGCCGTGGACCGGCTCGAAAAGTGAAGGATAGTCTCTTTCCGGGTTGATACACCCGCTAGGCGCAAGGCCGAGACTTCCTGTTATCACTCCTGCGAGATCGCTCAGAATATCTCCAAAGAGGTTCGATGCCACAACTACGTCATACTTCTCAGGCCAGCGGACGAAATTCATTGTCAGGGCATCGACGTGATATTTATCGACGGCGACATCTGAGTATTCCGGCGACAGGTCGGCAAGAACACTGTCCCAGAAGACCATGCCGTACTTGAGAATGTTTGACTTGGTCGCCATTGTAAGGTGTTTTCCGCGCTTTCTGGCAAGCTCGAATCCGAAACGAAGTATCCGCTCGACGCCCTTTCTGGTGTGAAGGGCCGTCTGGACGTTGACCTCATCCTCCTTGCCCACCTTAAACCGGCCCCCAAGGTCAACATACTCTCCCTCGGAGTTCTCCCTTACCACTATAAGGTCTATGTCGCCAAATGACTTGCCGGCAAGAGGTGAGGTGATACCAGGAAGCAGCCTGGCCGGCCTAAGCCCAACATACTGATCGAACCCCTGTCGGATTTCGATTAACGGAGCCAGTGAGATATGATCCGGGATCAGAGCAGGGTGACCTACCGCACCGAGCATTATGGCGTCGAACTCCTTGAGGATGTCCAGATAATCGTCCGGAACTATCTTGCCGGTCTTTCGCCAGTAGCGCGCGCTCCAGTCGAACTCGGTCAAGTTGATCTTGAAGTTGCCGTAGAGCCTCTCCAGCGCGCGCAGGACCTTGACAGCTTCCTCGGTGACCTCTGTTCCTATCCCATCCCCGGGATAAAGCGCTATGTTGTATTCCTTCAAACTAACCTCCGGTAAGGGTGTTGGGTGTTGGGTGTTGGGTGATAGGTGAAGGGTCATGGGTCATGGGA
>JACPPP010000073.1 GCA_016190935.1 Armatimonadota bacterium
CAATAAACTACTCGATCGGGTGCGATATCCTCATCGCGCCCGAAACAGAATCCCCCTGATGGCCGGGCACGCTCATTTTGCATTTTTCACTTTTCATTTTCCCCTTACCGCTGCCGATCAATTATAGCACATCTACCTGGTCACACGAACCTGTGCAGAGCAGTTGTGACAACAACGAGCGCCGCGCCGGCTATCAGGACCCAAGCAGCGCGCTTGCCTCGCCAACCGGTGGCAGCGCGGGCAAGAAGATATGCCGCATATACAACCCACGTGACGCCGGAGGCTAGAAGCCTAAACTCAGCGTCGTGTTCTCTAAGGTTTGCAAGCTGAACGCCGACGACACCGGTCACAATTCCCAGCGTGAGCAGCGGGAACCCGATTGCTGCAAGGTGGTAACCGAGTGAATCGACCATCTCAAGCGGCGGAAGCTTCCGGAACATCCCGTGCAGATTCTTGCTCTTGAGCAGCTTGTTCTGCACGAGGTAGAATACGGCTGCACAGAATGCCAGCACGAACAGCGCGAGGCTGGCTATAATCGCAACTACGTGTACTCTGAGCCAGGCCCCGTTCGCAAGCTGCTCGCCGGCCGGGGTGGGAAACCTGTAGACCAACACGAGCGCAATCACCGACAGCGGCATTGCAAGAGCCCCCACCGAAGGCAGCCCGAACCTGAGATGGATCACGAGATAAAGCGCCGCAATAGCCCACGAAAGAAAGAATATCGCCTCCGAGGCGTTTGCAAACGGGGTCGCCGCGTGCAGCGTCTGCAGCACGAGCCTTGCAGTCTGGAGCGCGAAGCCGGCTGCTGTAGCCCCAGTGCCGTAGGCGGCCAAATATCTGTGCCTTATGTGTAGATTCGCGAGGTAGAGAACCGAGGCGGCGAAGTAGGCCACCAGGCTCGCACCAAGCAGAGTCGAAGTCATGCTTTTGTATCCTCCGCGTCAGCAGGTCCGGCCTGCCCGCCGGACACGTCTGTTTCTTCTTCAGCATCCACCTCTATTCCGAACAGTTCCCGTGCAATCTCCATCTTGTCATAGCCGTTGCCGCTCGTCGCGTATTCCTTTATCTTTATCAGCGGATTGTGGGTGATCTTGTTCACGAGCGACTGCATCATCACCTTTACCGTCTCCTGGTCGTTCTCCGGGAGGTGTGACAGCTTGTTGCCATACCGCTCCCATTCCGCATCCTTGATACCGTCGAGTTTGTTTCTGATTAGCTTAATCAGCGGCACGGCCTCAAGCGTCCGCATCCACGCGGCAAATCTGTGAGTCTCTTCCGCAACGATCTCCCAAACCTTCTCGATCTCCTTCTCCCGCTCAGCAATCGACTGCTGCACCATCTGTTCGAGATCGTCTATATTGTAAAGAAAGATGTTGTCCAGGTCGCCGACGCCGGCTTCGACGTCCCTCGGCACCGCTATGTCTATCAAAAAGATCGGCTTTTCGCGCCGCTGGCGCATGATCTTGATCATCTGATCGCGCCTTATGATCGGCTCACGTGACCCGGTGGAGCCGATAACAATATCGGCTTCGACTATCGCCTCAGGAAACGAATCGAACGGAACGGCCCGCCCGCCGAGCCTCTTTGCAAGCTCCTCCGCGCGGGAGAGCGTCCTGTTGGCCACCATAACGGTCGTAGCCCCGGAGGAAAGCATGTGCTTGGCTGTAAGCTCGCTCATCTTGCCCGCCCCCAGAATCAATATCTTGTGTCCCTGGAGGTTACCAAAGATCAACTTGGCGAGCTCAACCGCAGCATAACCGACGGAAAAGGCGCCGCGAGAAATATCCGTCTGCGACCGTGCCCTCTTTCCAACGTTGAGCGCCTGCTGGAACAGGTTGTTCAATACGGCTTTGGTGGAATCAACCCCATCGGCAACACAAAACGCGTTTTTTACCTGCCCGAGGATTTGTGTCTCACCAACCATCATCGAGTCTATTCCGGCAGCAACGGCAAAAAGGTGCTGAACGGCCTTGTGCCCGCGGTGGCGGTAGAGATATTCCTGGAAGCCCTCGCGGTCTATGGCGTGGTAGCTGCTGATAAAATCGATCAGCACCTCTTCGTCATCGTGCTTAGCGGTGACGGCATATATCTCGGTCCTGTTGCAGGTCGAGAGGATGCAGCACTCGGCAACGCACCCGCATCTGCTCAGAACTTCCAGAGCCTCTGGCAGGTGAGTCTCCGAAACCGCCAGTTTCTCCCGGACCTCTACCGGGGCCGTTTTGTGGTTGAGTCCGATGACTACTAAGTGCATATCAGGGGTCGGGGGCCGGCCATGCTGTCATTACCAGGAGCAACGTTTGTTGGCGGATTCACACCGGCAACGCATTCTGAGCCATCCTGAGCTTGTCGAAGGATGAGCCTGTCGAAGCACGAAGAGTGCGTTGCGCCATCCTTCGACAAGCTCAGGATGCGTGGTAACGGGCTCATAATGCATGATGACTCGGCCTTATGTCGTTCACAAAGGGTGCTCCTGCTATCCATTACTCGACTCGTTAACAATACTTAAAGCAAGGCTTCGGGCCTCTTGATCCCTGCCGGCGCGCAGCAGTTCAAGAATCTGCGAGTTCAACATCTGCTTGAAAGCGCGCTCTCGCTCCGGCTGGCTCTTTATTCGACTCTTCGCCATCTCACGCATCTCCCCAAGCAGATCGGCGAATTCACCATACTCCGGTCCGAAGATTTCTTCGATCTTCTCGCGCACGCGCCGCGCAAGCGCAGGACTCTTGCCTGCCGTGCTGATGCTTATAGTCAGGTCCCCGCGCTTTACGGTAGCCGGCACTATAAAGCCGCAGAGTTCCGGCACATCGACTACGTTCACCAGGATGTTCCTGGCCAGGGCATCCTCCGACACCCGCCGGTTCACAGCCTCATCATCAGTGGAGGTGATTATTACAACAGCGCCGGCAGCATCTTCCGACCTGTATTCCCGACGCTCGACGGTGATACTGCCGGACTCAGCAAGCCGCTCGATCTCCGGGACGATCTGCGGCGCAACTACGGTAACCTCCGCTCCGAACTCGAGAAGCGTCTCGACCTTCCGCAGCGCCACCGTCCCTCCGCCGACCACAAGAACCTTCCTGCCGGTCAAATCTATTGCTATCGGATAATAAGCCATTTTTTCAGGGGTCAGGTTTCAGGGGCCGGGGGCCAGGTGTCGGTAAGGGTCATGGGTCATGGGTCATGGGAAGCCCCTCTGTTACCTGTTACCTGTTACCTGTTACCTGTTACCTTTCCCTTCGCTTCGCCTTTGCGCCCTCCGCGTTGGGTACTGGCTTCTCGTAGCTCTCGGCATTTCTGCGCCACATTGCGATGCCAGCTCCAAGCAGCGCAAGGATAGAACCGATCCAGAGCAAACTGATGAACGGCTTTACGCTCACATCAACGACCGCCGTTTCCGTGTTCGACGTCACCGTCACAAGTACTCTTCCACTGTCGAAGTCCACAGCATCCAACTTAATTGTGGCATCAGCGCCCGGAATAGCGATGGGCTTGCTCACCGTATGAACGTCTGCGGACTGACCGGGCTCGTACACCGGCTCAACCGTTACTGTCTTGCCTCTGTAGTTCACACCGATGCTGACGATGACCTGCATCCCGCCTGCATGCCCCTGATCGGGAAGCCGCCAGCCGTTGAACGTAAGCTCATACTCTCCAGCCGCCACCTTCTGATCCCTTCTCAATGTGGCCGTCTGCAACTTACCCTTTTCCGGGAAAACAGTGACCTGCACGGCCCGCTCTTCAACGCTGATCCGATCGACCCCGATCTTCGCATCCATACCGGGGACATCGACCGCGCCCTTCGTCATGGTTCCTCTGTGGATCTCCATGACCGGAGCAACAGACACCTTCTTCCCATCAATCATGGCGTCCAGCTTCGCGCCTATTTCCTCTGGGCCGGCGTGGTTGTGCTCGTGATCGTGCGGTGTGAAATCGACGAACTTAAGCTGAAAATCCTGCACCTGAACCGAATCCCCGCGCGCGAGAACCTTCTCTTCAGGCCCAGGTATCGACTTCGGCGCTATATAAAGGTCCCGGCCAAAGCTCTTGACTATATGCGGCTTGGCCATTACCTCCTTATCTCTGGTAATTTGCATCGTCGGCATGGCTTTCACCGTCCGGCCGTTTCCATCGACCCGGATCATCATGCCCTTTGTGTTGCTTGCAAGGTCCTTCGTGCCGTTGTAGGTAAAGGTATAACCATGGGAGGATACGGGCTTGCCTCCCTTGACGAGCGCGATGGTCTTTGCCTTCCCGCCCGCAGCGGAGAATATGACCCCGAGGAAGAGTATGCCCATTCCAACATGCGCGGCAAAGCCGCCTATCAATCGGAGGCCGAACTTGCACGTGCGGGCCACGTGGTAGGCGTTTGTGATGAGACCTGCAAGAGCGACAATGGCAATAGCGACAGCAAATACCATAAGGTTGAGCCGCAGCGCCAGAATGGAGAGACCGACTACAAGCGCAGCGATTATCACGCCCCAGCCCTGTTGGTCTTCCTGCACGTTTTCCCTCCTCCAGGCGACTATCGGCGCAAGCGCCATCAAGGTAAGCACGATCAGGATAATCGGCGCGTTCGTTCTGTTATAGAAGGCCTGGTCCACTTTGACCTGCGCGGGGATTATGTTATTCAGCACAGGCACGTGCGAGGCCATCTTACCGATGATCGGCGCGGATGTCCCGACAAATACGAACATCGCGGAAGCTGTGAGCGTAATTATGGCAAGGAAAATGGCGAAGTCCTTCGACTTGATCGTCGTAAAGCTCGGCTTGGACTGGACGGCTTTCCATCTCCAAATGGAAAGCGCGGCCGATACGATCAGGAACAAGCCCATGAAGAACATGAGCGGCCCTCCGATCCGGGCGTCGCCGAAGGTGTGGACCGAGAAGTCCTTGAGCGCATCGCTTCTGGTCAGGAACGTCGCATAGAACACGAACAGGAACGTAATGAGCGCCATAATGATGTTCGCGCGCTTGAAGCTGCCGCGGTATCTTTCGGCGACCATCCCATGTAGGAGCGCGGTTCCCGTCAGCCAGGGGATGAGCGAGGCATTCTCGACGGGGTCCCAGCCCCAGTAGCCGCCCCATCCGAGGACTTCGTAGGCCCAGTAAGCTCCTACTATGATTCCCGCTCCGAGGGTGATCCAGCCGAAGACGGTCCAGACTAGAGTAGTGCGGCACCAGGACCCGAACTGGCCTTTGATGAGCGCGGCAATGGCAAATGCCGCAGGCACCGACATCGCCGCATAGCCTATGAAGACGAGCGGAGGATGAATGGCCATCCATGGGTTCTGCAGAAGCTCGCGCAGACCCTGGCCGTCGGCAATCTCCATCCCCGCCTGTGTGAGCTTGAACGGGCTGTCTATCAGAAGCAGTATCAGGAAAAGCCCCTGCATACTGCTCCAGAAGGTCATAAGCCACGGCTCGAACTCCCGCGCCTTCAGCATAACGAATATGCCCAGAAGCCCGGCGCAGAGCGCCCAGAAAAGAAACGACCCCTGCTGTCCGGCCCAGAACACCGATACCTTGTAATACGTGGAGAGCGCCTTCGAGCTGTTGTTGAAAATATACTCCAGCTCGAAGTGATTCCCCAATATCAGAGCCATAAAGTAAACGGATATGACGCTGACCAGGACCGTGGAGGCTATATATGCCGCGCGTCCGGCGCCTATATACTCACGTCTGCCGATTCCCGCAGCAACATAAGCCGCCACTGCGCTCAGCGTAACGGTCAGCATCACGACCAGTAAGACGTTACCTAAATGCATTTGCTTATTTACACCTTCTACACATAAGCTATGAGCTATGAGTGTTGCTTCGGTCTGCTTGTCTGCCGAAGCCGGTCCCGAAGGGACCGAGAGTCTTTGTATTGCTGCACTTGTTGCTTCGGCCTGCTTGTCTGCCGAAGCCGGTCCCGTAGGGGCCGAGAGTCTTTGGACTGCGCCCTCATCTTTCCGCCTGATACTTCGACGGACACTTAACCAGAAGTTGCTCGGCCTTGAACTCCCCATTACCATACCTGCCAATAGCCACGACGCGGTCCGCCTGATCGAAGTTCCCAGGACGGACACCGCGATACGAGACTTTCATCTCTTCGCCGTCCGGGTCTTTGATGTAGAAAACCAAAGCTGCGGCCTTCTTGTCATAGGTTGTCTTGCCCTTCACGATGTCACCGGGCACCTGGACCTTGTCCTGCTTTGCCGCGCGCGCCTCCGCAAATGTAGTGACATAAGGCGTCATCGAATTTAGGAACGATGACGCGCCGAGCGCGACAAAAGCAACCACCGCTACAGCCGCGATCAAATAATAGCTCTTCATTTCTTAAGCTCCCTCACCTGCCTATCGATCGACAGCAGGTAGATGAACAGCCCTACCCATACGATAAGCGGCGCTATCATAAACGCTACGAGTGCAGACATATCAATACCTCCCAAGCTTGAGCCTTACTTCGGCCAGAGCAGTCTTGATCTTAAAGAGCCAAACGTAAAGTCCCAGAAATCCAAGAGCCGCCGGATAGAGCACGAGTCTGTACTGAGTGCTCAGCCCGCCGCTTGTCAGTGTGTCCGAAGGGTGGAGCGAAGCCATCACCCGCGGCACGACGAATATCAGTAATATCATCGGCGGAAGGGCCAGAATCGCGTAGACCGCCGAGAGCGCAGCTCGTTTCTCAGCACTCTCGGTCGCCGCCCTGAGCGCGAAATAGGCTGCGTAGACCAGCATGAGTATCACAATCGACGTCTCTCTGGGGTCCCAATTCCACCAACTGCCCCACTGGACACGCGCAAAGAGCGACCCGGTGGCGGTCGCAAGGATCGCGAAAACAAGCCCAAGCTCTGCGGAGATCGAAGACTTTATGTCGTCCATCAAATCCCGCCTGCTCAAGTACTTAGCAGCGTAGACCATCGCAATGACAAATGCGAGCGCGGCGACCATCGCAAGCGGCACATGGAAAAAGATTATGCGCGCCGCCTCCGGCTCGGCGAACCCCTGCGCCGGCGGCGCAAAAAGAAACGCCGCCACAATCACGGCCACCATCCAGATTCCAAGCAACAGTTTAAGGAGCATCAGTCCTCCCACACAAATTTGAATACGAGAATTGAAACGATGAACATCACACCGGTATAGGATACGAGCAGTTTTACATCCTGCATCCCGGCGGAAAACTTCGCGGACTCAAGCGCCGCCTGAGTGCCATGAATCGCCCCTATGAGAAGAGGCAGCAGTATTGGAAACGACAGCACAGCGAAAAGAGCGCCTTTGGCGTTAGCTCTGGAGACGATGGCGGCGACGATGGTCGCCGCAACAGCGAGCCCCGCGCTCCCCAGGGCCAGCACCGAAACGAACAACGGCCACCCGCTCACTTGCAGGCCCATCATTCCAACGAACAGGGGCACCGTGACAGCCTCAAGCCCCGCAAGCAGCACGAGGTTGAACAGCAGCTTGCCTCCGAAGACCGCGCCGGGAGCCGCAGCCAAGCGCAGGGCGCTTGCCGTCCGCGCCTCTTCCTCACGAACGAATGCCCGCGACAGCCCCGACATCCCGGAAAAGTAGATGATGATCCACAGGAGGGAAGACTGAACAGTCTGGCTTATTCCTGCCCCGCCGACTGCGAAGCTCACAGCGAACAGGGTGGTTATGGCAAAGAGCGCGATGGCGTTGACTGCGTAGCGGGTACGGAACTCGCAGGTGACATCTTTCTGAAACACCGCCGCGGAACGACGGAGCATCTCAGTCGGCCCCGGCGGCGCAGTGGAGTGCGCCGGAGACTCGGTCGATGAAGGCTTGAAACGGGTTGCCGCTAACATAACTCAGGCTCCCAATTCCAGCACGTGGTCGCCGTATGCCAACTCTGACGGATGGTTCGTAGCCAGAACGACTATCCCGCGCCGCTTCTGCTCCTCGATGATCGAGCCTATGGCCCGTATACCGGCCTCGTCGAGATTAGTAGACGGCTCGTCAAGAAGAAGCACAGCCGGGTTATGCATAAGCGCGAAGGCGTACTTCACCCGCTGACGCATGCCCGACGAGTAAGAACCGAGTCGGTCATTCTCCCGGCCTTCGAGCCCGAGCCTGACGAGGGGAGCGCGCAGCTCATCGTTCGTCTTTTTCAATCCTCGCACGCGGGCGAAGAACCGCAGATTCTCGATTGCCGACAGCTCGTCATAAAGCGCCAGGTCGGGCGCCACCATGCCTGTCAGGTCGCGCCTCTGTTCGACCGGCGACTGTCGCCCACCGTCCGTCAGGACAACCTGTCCACTGCTCGGCGCGAGCAGCCCGGCGATTATCCTGAGCAGAGTAGACTTACCGGAACCATTATGGCCCGTCACTGCCAGGCAGCCGGACTCGATCGATGCGCTGATTCCGGAGAACACCTGGCGAGCGCCGAAGCTTTTAGAAACCTGTCGTAGTTCGAGAGAGATCACAATAAGCAGCGGTCACTGTCAATTTCGTTAAAGCTTCTGTTAACCTTACTACCTAAATTATCTCATTGGCCCAAGCTGTTGTCAAGCTCAAAGCAACGCTATCAGCCGTCGGCAGGGGCCGGGTGTTGCTGAAACGCAGAGTGCGTGGAGTTGGCGGGTTTTGTGGAGAGTGAGGCGGAGGATCACTCAGATGGCGGGTCGGACACCCGCTAAGACGGTACGAGAACAGTTTGCTCGGAACAGCGGACATTCGGGAATGCTGATGCACAATTCGGCCTAGGAGCTCCAGTTAATCTATAGTTAGTTAGTAAGAAAGCAATTATTGTCTGTGAACTGCGTCTATTAGTCTAGAACAAGCGTTCGTAATGGAGGAAATAGAACCGCACGTGCGGAAATAACAGACAATAGAAGGGTCGCGGCAGCTTTCGTGCGGCTGGGTTAAGTAAAGTTTTCTGTAGCCGAAGACAATGGCTACGACCCAGCGAGCGAAGATAAAGAGACCTCCGTCTGTACAACGGCTGGTTTCGCTAAAGTATCAAACAAGTACTTAGCCGATTACATAATATACAGGCTTAACGCAAAGGGCTATGACTGACGTGTACACACAATGGAATGCTAATGATCATCAGGCCTGGGCATGGGTGCTTGGTCTCGTACCCGTTCCGCTCTTTGGGCAGGAACGGAACGAACGAGCAATCAAGGGATGTACTGTTCTGCTCGATGGGCAAAAAGGTAGCTTTGCAATATGCTCAACGCAGGACGAACACTTGCAGGAGGCACAAGAACCACTTAATTGGGCTTGGTCGGCCAATCTCCAGCATGCGCTTATCCTCAACGAAAATAATAGTGAAATGCTGCTAAGGAGGTGGGACTTGGGTCCGACCCAGAGGTTCCGTTTTCCCAAAGGAGCGGAGGGGGCAACGGAATTACTGCACATTATGGAACGAGCGCCTGGGCCACGGGGACCTGACGTAATACTCCACGTACTTCGGGCTTTTCGACGACTCCGGGCTACGCTACCGGGAGATCACGCAGTAGACGCAGTCAGAGTGTTCAACGCATTGCTGATTGGGACAGAGGCTGCAAGACTTGGTCTAATGAATCAAACGGAATGGTTGAGATGTGCTACTGTTGCCGAGGTTCAGCAAGTCTTGGAGGAGAAGGGTCTACTTTCGGACACAGGCGTCGAGGAGGTGCTTCCCGGCGTACGGAACGCTGATGTCCGTAGACTTCTCAACTTCTTCCTTGAACCAGAGCCAGCTAGCGGGACGACACTGGAGCCTGACTTGTTGCTGCGCCATGCTGCAGGCCAACTTTACCAAGAAGCACATTTGATATTGGAGAGAGAGCCACAACTCGTTATCCCAGAGTTCATCGGGAACCGGCAGCCACATGGCACTATGCCACGAGACATTCGATTCACCCCGGCAACCTTGGCGCGGATCTTGGTTCAGCAGGCGTTTGACCAGATCAGTGGCGAAATCGAGTCTGGAAACCATCTTGATGCACTTGATCCTGCCTGTGGTTCTGGCGTGTTTCTGATAGAAGTACTCCGAGAGTTGCAGAAGAGGAGCTACAAAGGCAGGGTGAGCCTCCGTGGGATGGACGTATCAGAGGTGTCTTGCGCTATGGCGAGATTCTGTATAGGAAGGGCAAAGCGAGACGCAGAATCGCATGGAATACGTGTCGACTTTACTGTGGAGGTGGGTGATGCTCTTGAGAAGGACTGGGGCCACCCAACCGTGATCGTGATGAACCCGCCGTTCGTATCTTGGGAAGTTATGCGCCAAGCCGATAGATTCCTTGTAGAAGAGGTGCTTGGAAAGCTGGCGAGCGGGCGCGTTGATAAGGCTATGGCCTTCATTTGGAAAGCTGCGAAAGCATTGAAGGAAGGGGCTGTAATTGCAACGGTGCTGCCTGCCGCTCTATTCGAGACTAGGGCGGGCGAGTCGTGGCGAGCCGCACTCAGG
>JACPPP010000078.1 GCA_016190935.1 Armatimonadota bacterium
CGCATCTGTTCACCTCTCTGGTGATTACTACTTCGACGCTTGCTGCCCTTTTTCCCCCTCAATATGCCTGGCTAACAAAAACTTGGTGGAGGATCCGGGCACGGCACGTCTAGCCCGTGCGAGGTATTGTCAATCCTTGATAAGGTAAAACCACCAACTGGAGAGCCTTGTGCGGGAGAAGCGCACACACGGTTCGGAGGTAGGGGAGACCGGGTAGCCGGTGTCCCCTACCCCATCAGCCTCTACCAGGCCCTAACCCCCAGCCCCTAGACCCTTTCTTATTCCTCTGCCTTGCCCTCGTAGTAGACCCATCTTCCGGCCATTTTGAACTGGATGATAGTCACTATAAGAACGAGGGCGAACAGAATCCATGCCACTGCGGAGGCAAAGCCCATCTTCATCCACTCGAAAGCGTTCTTGAAGAGATAAAGAGAATAGAACAGTGTCGAGTTCTGCGGCCCGCCGTCGGTCATTATGTAGGCCTGGGTGAAGAACTGGAGCGCAGCCATCGTGCCGATGACGAGTTGGTAGAAGATTGTGGGCGTGAGCAGCGGAAGGGTTACCTTCTTGAATCTCTGCCAGGCCGTTGCGCCGTCGATCTTTGCCGCTTCGTAGAGATCTTCGGGTATTCCCTGCAAGCCTGCGAGGTAGATGATCATAGCCCCACCCACGCCCCACAAGCTCATAATGATAAAGGCCGGCTTCGAGAGATCGGGGGAGAGCAGCCAGCGGGCGGGCATTTCTATTCCTATCAGCGCCAAAGCGTGGTCGAGACCAGTCACCGCGAGCAGCTTGTTCAGCAGCCCGGTCGTCGGATCGAATATCCACTGCCACAAGACGGCAGTTGCCACTCCTGAGACTATGGCCGGCAGGTAGTACACCGTCCTGAACATTCTTATGCCACGGAGCTTCTGGTTCATAAGCACCGAGATGGCAAGCCCGCCCACAATTGCGAGTGGAATGCTGAACGCCGCGTAGTACAGAGTGTTGCCGAGCGCCTTGAGGAACAGCGGCTCCCGCAAGAGCTCGGCGAAATTGGCAAAGCCGACGAACCTGGCCGGGCTTAGTATATCCCAGCGGGAAAAGCTGAGCAGCAGCGAAGCAATAGTCGAGCCGAACGTGAAGATGAGAAATCCGACAAACCATGGCAAAAGGAACACGTAGAACGTAAGGGCTTCTCGCCGGGCTACGCGGCTCCTCCTCGTTCGGTAGAGTACGTACCAGAAGCCCGCTCCGGCTGTCGCGGCCAGCGCCGCTCCCGAGACCACCGCCACAGCCGCCCACGGCACCTGTGGGTAGCGGCTAAGGTCTTCATTTGCCTCGTCAAGTATGATCTGCCCCTTCAGAGCAGCCTGCCGGAGGGCGGCTTCTGGAGTCAACTGGCCTTTCAGCGCAAGCTCGATCTTTTCCGCAAGAGCGGCGCCAACCTCTCTGTAGCCCGGAGCCACAGGGGTGGTGCGGCCGTATTCTATCTGATCCACAAACGGCCGCACAGTCGGGTTGCCATATAGCTCCGGCGACTTCGCAGCGCTCCGACGCGCCGGAATCCTCCCGGCCACCTTGCATATCCTCAGCATCTGCTCGCGGCTCGATGCAAACTTGATGAATTCCCAAGCTGCATCCCTGTGCTTGCTTCCGCGCGGGATAACGAGCGAGTTTCCCACTACCTCGACGGCTCTCACCCGGCCGTACGGCACAGCCGCTATGCCGAAATCGAGTTCCGGGAAGTACTTCCTGAGGTCCGGAATCCTGAAGGGGCTTTCGATGCGCATTGCCACCTTCTCAAGCCCGAATGGGTCCTGTGTGGCCCCCTTGTACGCGCTCTGGAACACCTGGAGGTTCTTTATAGCATCGTCCGCCGCCTTCTCCACAGGAACTCCGGCCTCAGCCGGACCTACCTCTCTTATGAGAAAGTCCCGCATCCAGGTCAGGGCCTCCACTCCTTCGGTACCATCGAAGGCCGTGCGCTTCAGGTCCGCGCTAAGCGGCTCCCCGCCAAGCTGCCACAGGTAACGGTGGAAATCCGGCGGGTTATAGGTGAAAGTCGCAAATCCCACCCGCTCGATGCGACCCTCCGGGTCACGAACGGTAAGGCGCATAGCGTAATCCTCGATCTCTTCCCAGGTCCTCGGAGGCCGGTTCGGATCGATCCCAGCCTGGCGGAAAAGCTTCTTATTATAGAAAAGCGCCTCGGGTGAGAGCACCCAGGGCATCCCATAGAGCTTGCCACTGAATGTGTTCTGCTCGATCCCCACAGGGTAGAAGTCCGACAGGTCGAGTTTATCGCGGGCGATGAGATCGTCGAGCGGCTCAAGCCCTCCGCGCGACATCATCTCTCCTCCCAGGTGGGTATAGAAGCGGACGACGTCGGCAGGCACGCCCCCGGCCACTGACAGGATCAGCTTTCGCTCGACGTACTTCTGAGGGACCAGCATGCCCCGAACCTCGATATTGGGATGGAGCCGGTTGAAATCGGCGATCATCTGCTCGTAGGCCGCCCGCTCGTCCTGGGTCGCCCCGTACCAGAAAACCACCTTTTCCTTTGCCCATGCCGCCGAGGTAAACAAAAACGCGGCCAGTATGAAGACTATTGTCGGTCTAATTCGTTTCACGTTTTTTATACGCAATGTCTCTGAAAGCTGTCAGCGGTCAGCTATCAGCTTTCAGGAGGGGTTGGGGGC
>JACPPP010000067.1 GCA_016190935.1 Armatimonadota bacterium
GCATAGACTACTCATGTTGCGTGCAGATTGAACGCAATTTCAGTTGTTAGATACTATAATTCATGTCCGAGTTTATCGCGTTTCGTAATCAAGTAATTCTTATTGATATCGTTTGGCTCGCAGACGAGGGGCACCCTCTCGACGATCTCCAGGTCGTACCCGTGCAGGGCAACATACTTGGCGGGATTGTTGGTCATCAACCTGATCTTCTTCAGCCCGAGATCGACGAGTATCTGCGCGCCGATGCTGTAGTCTCTGATGTCAGCAGGGAACCCCAGCATCTCGTTAGCCTCGACGGTATCTGCTCCGTGGTCCTGCAGGGCGTAGGCTTTGAGCTTGTTGACGAGACCTATACCACGTCCTTCATGGTGGTAAATGTAGAGAACCACTCCACGCCCCGCCTCCTGCACCTTCTGCATCGCAAGCTCAAGCTGCTGTCCGCAGTCGCAGCGCAGCGAGTGCAGCACATCTCCAGTCACACATCCCGAGTGGATGCGGACCAGCGCCGGTTCTCCATCCGCCACATCGCCCATCACCAATGCGATATACGGATTCGCCTCAATTGTAGTTTCGTATCCGTGCGCCACGAATTCCCCGAATGTAGTCGGGATTACGGCGGTTGCAACCCGGCGGACCAGCTTTTCATTGCGCCTGCGGTGCTTGATCAGGTCGGCGATTGTGACCATCTTCATGCCGTGCCTCTCGGCAACCAATGAAAGCTCTGGAACACGCGCCATAGTCCCATCCTCGCTCATTATCTCGCACAGCACTCCAACCGAATTCATTCCGGCAAGCCGCATAAGGTCCACCACGGCCTCCGTGTGGCCCGCTCTGACCAGCACTCCACCATCCTCAGCTCTAAGTGGGAACACATGGCCGGGCCTGCAAAAGTCCTCCGGCAGAGCCTTCGGGTCTGAAAGCATCTTGATTGTGACCGCCCTATCGTGAGCCGAAATACCCGTTGTAGTGCCCCTGGCAGCGTCCACGGTCACAGTAAAGGCCGTTCCGAGCTTGGAAGTGTTCCGCTCGGCCATCATCGAGAGCTCAAGGCGCTGTGCGCGGTCCACACTCATCGGAACGCAGATCATGCCCCGGCCGTGCCTGGCCATGAAGTTGATCGCCTCCGGGGTGACCGACTCGGCGGCCATGATGAAGTCGCCTTCGTTCTCACGGTCCTCGTCATCGACGACTATGACCATCTTCCCGGACTTTAAGTCCTCAACTACTTCCGGAATGCTGCTGAACAATGGACCTTCGGACATTTGCAGTCTACTCCTCCAGCCAACCGGCCTCGGCAAGGAGTTTTGCCGTCACACCGGCGCCACCGGCCCTTGCGGCGACGAATTTTTCCACGTACTTGCCGATTATATCCGCTTCAAGATTGACCTGTTCTCCCGGTCGTTTCCAGGGCAGATTAGTGTTCTCTATTGTGTGAGGTATCACTGCTACGTTAAACCGGCTCTCGTCGCAGGAAGCCACTGTCAGGCTTATACCATCCACCGCAATTGACCCCTTCGGCACAACATAGCGCATAACCTCCTCAGGCGCGCTTATAGAGAGTACGGCCTCTGCCGGCCTCCTGTCGAAGCTCTGCACAGTACCGGTCCCGTCCACGTGCCCCAGGACGAAATGCCCGCCGAACAGCCTGTCCGCGGATACAGCCCGCTCCAGGTTCACAGGGTCCCCAGGCCTAAGCCCCCCAAGTGTGCTCCTCGCAAGCGTCTCCTCCACCGCGTCGAAGCAGATTTCATCTTCTGATATCTTCGTAACAGTCAGACAGACACCGTTCACAGAAATGCTGTCCCCGACCCCGGAGCCGCCAGCAACCTTCGGCGCGGCGACTCGAACCGTAGCTCCAGTCCCCCGCACCACTGCCTTTACTTTTCCGATCTCTTCTATAAGTCCCGTGAACACGTGTATCCCTCGACCAACAGGTCGCATCCGACGTTCCGCACAGTCACTTCTCTAAGCTGGAGCGCATCGGCCATCTTGCTAATCCCCGGCCCCTCGACCGAGGTCCTCGCCGACTCTCCTCCCACTATCTTCGGCGCTATGAAGAACATTACCTTGTCCACAACCCCAGCGCCAAGCGCGCTCGCGGCAATACGCCCTCCGCCCTCGATCAGCACGCTCGTAACGTTTATCCGGCCAAGCTGTTCCAAGAGTTCGGGAAGGCTCATGTGCCCGTCTGCTTCACCCACGGTTAATATACGCGCTCCGGCCTCTTCCAGTTTCCTGATTTTCTCGACCGGAGCCCTGGGGGTTACAGCTACGACTGTCAGTCCCTGCGGCTGCGCGAACACCTTGGCGCCAGCCGGAGTCCGAGCGAGACTGTCGGCCACAACGCGCACAGGATACGTCACGCGCCGGCCGACCCGCGCAGTCAGCTCAGGGTCGTCGATCAGAACCGTCCCCACACCCACTAGTATAGCATCGACTCTGCCTCTAAGTCGATGTACGACTCGGCGCGAAGCCTCGCAGCTTATCCATTTGGAGTCCCCGGTCCTTGTGGCGATCTTGCCGTCGAGCGTGGTGGCGAGTTTGAGCGTAACGAAGGGTTTGCCGGTGGTTACGTGCTTGATGTAGGCCTCGTTCAGCTTACGGGCGCGCTCTTCGAGAATTCCGACGTGCGTTTCTATCCCGGCGGACTCAATCTCGACAAGCCCTTTTCCCGCGACTTTCGGATTGGGATCGACCATCGCAGCGAAGACGGACTTCACCCCGGAGGCAATTATGGTCTTCGTGCAAGGCGGGGTCCGGCCGAAGTGGCAGCAGGGCTCCAGTGTAACATAAATCTCGGCCCCGCGCGCAAGTTCTCCCGCCGCCCAAGCGCCTTTACTTCCGCATGCGCTTCACCGGCCCGGCGGTGATAGCCCTCACCGACTATTCGGCCTTCTTGGACTACCACCGCCCCCACCATCGGATTAGGACTGGTCCTGCCGCGCCGCGCAAGCGCAAGCGCGCGCCGCATGAAAACTTCCGCGCCTATTCTTCCAACCTCTTATCGTCCAACAGGTCCCTCACGATCTGCCGCCGGCGCGCGCGGTAGGCAGAGAGCGTCTCCCGGACATCCAGCAGAGCGAACACCGGCAGCGCAAGCGCAAACACGAATGCGGCCGTCCAATAGAAAACCCACAGAATCGGATGCTCCCATGCTTCAATGCTCCACCTGAAAACCAGCATCACCAGCACGGTCTCCAGGCATACCGCCGCACCGATCCGGTAGACCTTCTGCCGCGCTGTCACCTGCCTTGCCCGCGCCCGCCAGCTTCGTACTTCCAAAAAGGCCGCGCCTGCCACCATTGCTATCAGCGCATAGAGCGCGATCTGTAGCGCCAAAGGAAATCACCGTGCCCCTTCGAAGTTGGAAACGGCACACTCCTGGAGCCCGCGCACAGCCCTCGCTATTCCCAGAGGACTGTTGAATACCGCGTTTCCCGCCACCAGTAGATTTGCGCCGGCCCGAGTGACTCTCCCGCAGGTGTCAAGGTCGATTCCTCCGTCAACCGCTACGTCGATTTCACGCCCCGACGCCTCAGCCAGCCTGCGCACCTCGGTAATCTTCGGAAGCAGAGCCTCTATAAACTCCTGCCCCCCAAAACCCGGATTTACGGTCATCACCAGCACCTGGTCGATGTCACCAATGATGTATTCCAGGGTAGAAGGCGGAGTAGCCGGATTGAGCGCAACAGCGGCCTTCGCACCGGTGGATTTTATCTGCTGGATCACCCGGTGCAGATGCGTGCACGCTTCAACTTGAACGGTGATCGAGTCGGCCCCGGCCTCCGAAAACTCGTCGATGTAGTGTTCCGCGCCGTAGATCATCAGATGCACGTCGAATTCCATCGCCGTCAGCGGCCTTAAGGCCCGGACTACCATAGGCCCGAAGGTGATGTTCGGCACAAAGTGGCCGTCCATTACATCGAAGTGCAATACTTTTGCCCCTCCGGCCTCCACCTCTCTTACAGCATTGGTAAGGTCGGCGAAGTCAGCCGACAGAAGCGACGGTGCGATTCTCACATCCATTTTTCAGTCCAAAGTCCAAAGTCCGAAGTCCTCCTGGCGGGGCCGGACCTCGAATCACTACTGTCGAAAGTTGCCCAGCGCATGTTGAAACACGAAGGCACGAAACGACGAAGGACACGAAAGGCCGTACCAACAAGCTATGCTTGCATGCCAATAGATTTGTTGCTGGCGTATCGTCCACATTGGGACAAGCTTTCAAATAGTCTCCACAGTTGTGGCATCAAGCCTTTCGCGGTTTTCGTGTCTTTCGCGTCTTCGCGTTTCAGCATGAGCAGGCCGGTCAACAATCGGTCATCGGCCCTCAACGGATGAATATCCGCGGCACCGGGGCCGGGGATGAATCTCCCCGGCCATCCTAATCTCAATATCCCCAGCCATCGAGGCCATCGATCACTCTCACAACTCACAACTCACAACTCATAGCTCATAGCTCATAGCTCGCTGCTCATCGCTCCCCTGCCTGGTCGCGGAGCTTCTGGCCCCCTGAGTAAACTATATCCTTGATCAGCGCGTTGTTTACGTAGACCTTAATTTCAATCGGGTCGCCGAATCCCCGTACGGTCCTGCTGATCTTCTCGCCCGGTTGGTGCGTGTCTTCATAAGCGGTCACCTCACCGTAAGCGTCCAGGACCTCTATCCGCACAAGCTGTGGCCCTCTCGCCCGCGCGGGTATGCTCACATCAACCGAATACTCGCGCTCCTTGGGTTCCTGCGGTGACGGAGGGGGTGTTTCACCCTGGGGCTGCGCCGGCGGCTGACTGAGGTCAGGCTGGGACACGTCCGGCATCTCCGGGGTCGGCAGAGGTTCCTCACCGAGGCTGACAACAATATCGACCGGTTTCAGCGGCTCAAGCCTCTGTCCCGCCGGAGGAGACTGGCTGATAACTCTCTCGGCGGGCACCGTGCCGCTGTACTCGGATGCAGTCCGTCCGGGCACAAGTCCGGCATCCGCTATCCTGCGTCTGGCGTCCGTATCGCGCAGACCTACTACATCGGGAACCAACAGAAGTTTCGGCCCTCTGCTGATCCACACCTTTATGAAAGGGCTGTCCTTTGGAACGGCGCTGCCCTCTCTTGGGTTCGTCATATAGATCTGACCGGCTGGGAACCTGTCGTTGTACTCCCGTCTGTGTTCCTGCAGTTCGAGTCCTGTCCTGCCCGCTATTTCGCTCGCCTGCTCCCAGGTCATTCCCACCAAGTTGGGCACCACAAGCTCGTTTGTGCGGAATCCGCCGTTCAGCATCACCACCGAAACGGCGGTGACAATAATTACCACAAAGGCAGTGAGCAGATAGACGAGAGCGCTCTTCAACGGGTACTCCGTCGGATAGCTGTGATCGTAGCGCACATCCTCAACCTCTTCCTCTTTCTGTCTGGGCGGCCAGGCGGGCGTCTCGCCGGTTCTAAGCCACTCCTTGACCCTGCGGAGCGCGGCTGCCATCTCCGCTGCACCGGCATAGCGTTTCGCCGGGTCCTTCTGCATTGCCTTCATCACTATCTCGTTTAGAATCTGAGGGACACCCGAGTTCGCGTCGTGAGGCGACGGAACCGGATTCTGCAGGAGCCTTGCGACCACGGCTGTCGATGTTGAACCGTCGTAGGGCACCGAGCCGGTCAGCATCTCATAGAGCACGACCCCGAGTGAGTAGACATCGCTCTCAGGAGCCGGAGCCTCTCCGTGGATCAGCTCGGGCGCCGCATAATGCACAGAGCGCGCCATCGCCTCCTCATATACGGCCGGGTGGGCCGAAAGAACAGCCGTCATCCCGAAATCCGTCAGCTTGATCTGCCCATCAGGTCTCGTGAGGATGTTGTGAGGTCTGACATCGCCGTGAACAATGCCATTTCGGTGGGCGTAATCAAGAGCCTCAGCGACGGCGATGGCAACATCGACAGCGTAAGAAATAGAGAACGGAGCTGTTCGTTTGATCCTGTCTTTCAGGTTGATGCCCCGAACGTATTCAACCGCAAGGAACTGATTCCCGTCCTGTTCATCTGCCTCGAAAACCTTTGCGATGTTCGGATGGTCGAGGTCCGTAAGCGTCTGTACTACGCCCACGAGCCTATCCGAGAAGCCGGGGACCTGCGCAAACTTTGAACCAAGCATCTTCACCGCAACCAGGCGGTTTAGAACCTTGTCCCGAGCTTTATATACCGAGAAGAAGTGGCCGTCCCCGCACTTCTCCAAAACCTCATATCTGTAGTTAACTACTTTTCCGATCAATTCTGCGATCCCCCATACCGCTGGAACAGCTTGCCCCAATCGGTCTCCAGAATCCTCCTGACCCTGGGCTTGCCGACGAACGGATACCAGAACACGTCGTGGTATAGTCTGGACGCGTAGTAAGACCACGGCGCGATGAAGCTGCGCAGCAAAATATTCTCAAACGGCTTGAGAGGGCCGTGATAGATCAACTTCTGTCCGCGGGACGCAAGCGTATTCTGTTTGTCGTGAAAATGGAAATTGACCTCAGATATATCCTCGCCCACTATCTCAAGCTCTCGCACTTCTCCACAGCCAAGGCCCCGCTCGTGCGCCAGCCTGATAAACTTGAGCCTCATCGGATCGAATCCCATAATTTTGGCTGCGACGGCGTCGATGGCAACCTGGTCGGCGCTTGCAAGGATATAATTCTTAATATGCGGTACCATCGCTCTCGGCCCCGGCCCATCGCCCGCGATCGTGCCGTCCGTTACCGCGAATATGCCGGGATGTATTTCCTGCTGGATTGCAAGCAGGTCAACCAGGGTCTCGTGTATAACGGAATGAGTCCAATGCCTGTTTTCGCGCAGCAGCCCGCCGAAGGCGTTCTTCATAGCCCCCGTCATGGTGGTAAAGACATGGGTCTTGAGTGTGGGGAGATGAACCGCGTTCTTGTCCAGAAAGAGCTTCGGAATCAGTATACCGTCCGGGAACACCTTGTCCAGCACCAGCATCTCAGCCTTCGGCTCGTACTTGATCCACTCCGAACCGGGCTCATAGAGATAAATAAAATCCAGTCCGTACTTCTCGACTACCGACTCGAGGTGGTTGTTTATTGCACCCACCTTGGGATCGACGACAACCGTACGGTTCTGTGCCGGAATCAGGCTCTCATAGCCGGCCTCGCGGAGCGCCTTCGTCACGCCCTCCAGTTGCCACGGCGTGGTCGAACACGCGGGGAAATAGTAGTGCCACGAAATGTTGATCTTGAGGATCGTTTCCTTGTCCTTCGGAAGATGGTGTTCAAAGTCCGCCATCTTCATCAGGCGCGCATAATCCTCAACGACTGTTTCAGGGCCAGTTTTCAGTACAGCGACCTTAGATTTTTTCATTGCCGTGCACCAGCGCCAGCGCGACTCCCACTAAACACGTTGCAAGAACTACCACATATATATAACGGCCGTAAGGCTCCAGAGATGCGGCAGAGCGCGAGAAAAACGACGCAAAAAACAGCGCCGCTACAACTAATCCCCAAACTCTTGCCAATACGCCCATCGTCACACCTACAGTTTCATCTGCTGGGCAAGGGCGGTGCGAACGTCGGCCTCGGTCACGGTGTCTGTTATCTCAACCTTGCCTATCTGCACCGGCAGCACAAACATTAGGTTGCCGAAGGCCGACTTCTTATCATAGGACATTGCTCTTATCACCGCGTCAAGATCGAGTTCGCAGTCAGGAGCCACAGGCAGTTCTGCGGCGGCCAGCATATCCGCTATCTGCCGGGCAATACCACCAGGCGCGCGGCCAGCCGCCTCAGAAATGAGAGCGGCAGTCACCATCCCTATAGAGACGGCCTCGCCGTGCGAATATTTCGCAAAACCAGTTGCCGCTTCAATCCCATGCCCGACGGTATGGCCGTAGTTCAATATAGCGCGCAGGCCGGACTCCTTTTCGTCCTGAGTGACCACCATTGCCTTTATCTCGCAGGAACGCGAGATAGCGGCTTCGAGAACGTCTCTATCCAGCCGGTGGATATCCTCAATATGCGACTGCAAGAATTCAAATAACTCTCGGTCGAATATTATACCATACTTGATCAGCTCGGCCAAGCCCCCCGCCATCTCGCGGCGCGGCAGGGTTGCAAGGACATCGGGGTCTATAAGCACTCGTTTAGGTTGGTAGAAGGCTCCGACGAGGTTCTTGCCCCTGGGAAGATCGACTGCAACCTTGCCGCCGATGCTGGCGTCCACCTGGGCAAGCAGAGTGGTGGGAATTTGAATGAAGTCGATGCCGCGCATATAGGTGGCGGCCACAAATCCCCCGAGGTCGCCGATGACGCCGCCGCCGAGCGTTACCAGCACGCCCGTGCGGTCTATCCGGACGTCGAGGAGTCGATCATAAAGGGCAGCGGCTCCGGCCAGGGTCTTGCTTTCCTCGCCTCCTGGAACGGTGGCCAGAAAAGCCTGAAATCCTGCTTGTTCGAGGCTTGGCAGGACCTCGCGCGCATACAGATCGCCAACAGAGGGGTCAGTGACAACGAGCGCGGCCCTTCCACGGCAGACTGCGCTTATTTCCTCCCCAACCCTCGGCAGAATGCCGCTCTCAATTACAACGTCGTAACCGCGCTCGCCGAGGTCAACCCTGACTACTGCCATCGGCTTTGTAAAGCTCCACTATTTTGCGCGCAACCACGCTCGCCGGGCAGGATGAGGTGTCCACCTGGTGATCCGCCACTGCGTAGTAAGCCTGCCGCCTGTCCAGCAAAGTTCGGATTTGTTCCAGCTTATCGCTCACACTGAGAAGCGGCCTGGCATCGCTCCCCATCGTGCGCCGGTAGATGATTTCCGGGCTCGCCGTCAGGCAGATTATTATTCCGTTCCTCTTCAGGTTCTGGACGTTCTCGTCGAAAAGCGGCACTCCACCCCCGGTAGCGATAACCTGCCCCTCTTTCAAGGCAACTTCGGCTACAACGTTGCGCTCGATCTCCCTGAACTTCGGCTCCCCCAGCTTCGCGAAAACCTCCGTTATCGGCATCTGCAGCTTCTCGACGATCCGATCATCCGTGTCCACAAACCGAAGCCCCAGCCGCCGCGCGACCATATGTCCGACGCGGCTCTTCCCGGTACCCATGAATCCAATAAGAACTATGTTCTTCATAATCACTCTGTCATGCTCTTATACGCCTGCATGTTGGCTTTCAGTTCTCGCATGCTGTCTCCGCCGAACTTCTCAGTCAGCGCCCCGACGAGCGCAATAGCCACCATAGCCTCGCCCACCACGGAAGCCGCGGGAACGGCACAAACATCGGACCTCTCCGCATGCGCCGGAGCAGGCTCCTTGGTTCGAGTGTCGACCGACCTGAGCCGCCTGATCAGAGTAGGTATTGGCTTCATTGCGGCTCTGACTACTACCGGCTCACCGTTCGTGACCCCTCCTTCGAGTCCACCTGCACGGTTGGTGAACCTGAAATAGCCGCCTTGCTCGTAGCCGATTTCGTCGTGAACCTCGGAACCCGGCAGCTTTGCCGCTTCAAATCCCAAACCTATCTCCACGCCTTTGATCGCGGGAATACTCATAACTGCTCGCGCGATTTCCCCATCCAGCCTCCGGTCCCACTGTGCATAACTGCCGAGGCCCACAGGCACTCCCGCAGCAATGACCTCGAACAAACCGCCGAGCGTGTCTCCTTCCTCCTTGGCCGCGTCTATCGCCTGTATCATCTGCGATTCAGCCTCGGGGTCAACGCACCTGACGGGGGACTCCTCGGACTTAGCCCTGATTTCCTGCGGGGACAAAGAGGTCTTCCGCGCTTGAACAGAGCCTATCGCGACTACGTGGCCTGCGATCCCGACGCCCGCCTCCTCCAGAATACGCTTTGCTACAGCGCCGACCGCGGTCCGCGCCGCCGTCTCACGGGCGCTTGCCCTCTCCAGGACGTTCCGCATATCGGCATGCCCGTACTTGATGACTCCAGCGAGGTCGGCGTGACCCGGCCTCGGTACAAAGACGGCGGTCGGATCAGAAGCTTCCACCTCACCCGGCTCCACAGCCATCTTCTTCGACCAGGCCTGCCAGTCGCGATTCTCGATCATCAGTGCGATGGGGCCGCCCAGGCTCCTGCCATGCCGGACGCCGGAGACTATCCGCGCGGTGTCGTGCTCTATCTTCATCCGGCCGCCCCGACCGTGGCCTTTTTGCCTGCGAGCCAGATCGCGGTCGATTTGCTCCGCGCTTATCTCAAGTCCCGCCGGAACGCCGTCTATCACGGCCATCAGCATCTGACCATGAGACTCTCCGGCAGTCAAGAAACGAAACAATCCACCCTCCTCACGAACGGCAAAGGGGATTGCTCCTTTGCAATCCCCATAAAGATTGGACACAAGGTTTGAAATTGCTCTCGTTCAGGCACAACGCATCAGTATGGCACTACACCAACCGCTGACCCGGCCGATTTCTCGCCTATGATCGTCGGGGTGACGAATATCAGCAGTTCCCTGTCCTGCCCGGTCTTGGACGTGGACCTGAAAAGCGGGCCTATGATCGGCAGGCTGCCCAGGATTGGAATCTGTGTTTGTGTGACCGATTCGTCCTTTCTGATAAACCCGCCGACGACGATCGTCTCGCCGTTCATAACCCGCCGCCTGGTGTAGAGTGACTGGAACCTCGTCTCCGGGATTTCAGAATTTCCGGTCGGGTCCGTGTAAATGCGGCCCGTGTCCTGCACGCTTGGAGTGAGAGTGAGAGTTATCGTTCCGTCCCCATTCACCCTCGGCAGCACCTGCAGATAGGTGGTCACATTAAGGGAGTTAACTATCTGGTTGCTGACAACCTGTCCGATACCCGTGCTCTGCAGCACTGTGGTCCAGTACGGGATTTGCGAACCGATCATGATCATCGCAAACTCGTTATTAATGGTCGAGATAATCGGCGAGTTGATGATCTTGCCGGAACTGCGGGTCAACTCAGCGCGCAGCGAAGCTGCAAGATTTCCGGTGGTCACACCGACCACGACGTTACCCGCAGGGTTGAAGTTAGTATTGATGGTCTCGTTCAGTCTCTCCAGGCTCCAGTCGATGCCGAGCTTCTTGACATCGTTCGTGCTGACCTCGATAAACTCGGCCTTGATGCTGACCTGCTTGGGCGGGACATCAAGGAGATGGACTAGTTCCTTAAACTCCGCGATACCTTCCTCAGTGCCGCGAACGATAATGGAGTTGTCAGACGAGAACGGCATCACGAGGTCCACACCATCAGGAAGAAGGGTATTTGACGCCGCGCCCGTGGCGCCGGGAGCGCCGGGAGCGCCGGCTGTGGGACCCCTCGAGCTTGGAGCACCAGCAGTGGGCCGCCTGCTGGATCCCGTGTACTGCCCTGCTCCGGTATCCGGAGTTGCCGCGCGCCCGGCCTCGCCCACGGATGTTCTGGCCCCTGAATCTATCGCCGGAGGCACACTATCTAAATATACTCCACCAACTTGTTCGTGGCCTCTTGGATTGCCGGGAATATGTAGCCCGGTCTGAAACCGGTCCTCATCAAGTACGCCCAGAACTCCGCCGTTCTTAAGTCCAAGGAAGGTGCTGTTGCTGCTCTGCTCCGGCGCGAGCAGTCCGAGCGTGATCAGCAAGTCTTTGGGATCGCTGTTGACAAGTTTTATGATCTGAGTCGTAACTTTCCTCGGAGGCTCAACCGGTAAGGCTGGGACCGCTGGTTCCACAACCACGGGTTTCTCCTCCACCGGCTTTTGACTTCCGATGATATATGTGCCGTCCTCGTCCCTCCAGTATTCTATCCCGGCAGTATTCTTGACCACGTGGTCCAGAACCCTGTCAAGCGTAAGTCCGTTCAGATAAGCCGTGACGCGTTTGCCTGCAACATCGGGATTGACGACCACGTTGGCCCCGCTCTGTTGAGTCAACAGCATCACGACATCAGTAAGTGGGGCATCCCGAACATCAAGAAGCACTCCTCCGTCGGGTTCGCCAAAAGCGACCGCAGTTGAAAGCACGGTAAGAACAGCGACTATGCCTGCGGTAACAATCGCTCTTGGTACACTATCGCATCCCCACCTATGCACAAATGACATATTATTCCTCCTCAGGTTGGGCAGAAGCATCCCCGGTAAAATCTTAAATCTTTCTAGCGCGACTTATTCACAAGCGTAAGTAGGCTTCGGCATCCTTCGACAAGCTCAGGATGCGGCAGGCAAGCTGGCTTAGGAAGCAGTCTGAAGCAACTGCTGACGCATAATCTTGGGCTAATAACCGCCGCGTACTCCGCCGTAGCGTCCGAATCCGCCGCCGCCATAGCCACCGCCGCCGCCGAATCCGCCGCCGCCATAGCCGCCACCGCCGTAACCACCACCACCGCCGAAGCCGCCGCCGCCGAATCCGCCGCCGCCGAGGCCGCCGCCAAAACCGCCCATGCCGCCGCCCATGCCACCCATCATGCCGCCCATACCGCCCATCATGCCGCCCATGCCGCCCATCATACCCATGCCGCCGCCCATGCCGCCCATCATGCCACCCATGCCGCCGCCCAGACCGTAGCCGCCGCCGCCAAAGCCACCTGCGCCACCGTAGCCTCTTGAGTCTCCTCCCTCAATCAGAGCTTTGAGATCATAAGCATCTACAAAGTTCAGTGGGATCTTCTCTATTGAGACATCCTCAGGCGCCTCAGGCTCGACCTCAGCACTCGCATCAGGCTGCTTCGGGGTCAGATCAACAGGCTGTTCCTTCTTTACGGAGATCAGATATACATCCCCATCCTTGCGGTAAACAAGAGGTGGATCGGCAATCTTAAGCAGTATCTTGAGCGCCTGATCGAAAGGAACATCCTTCAGATCCACACTTCTTACCATCCCTGCTACACTTGCATCGAGCACGTAGTTCAATCCCGTGCCCTTAAACAAGGACTCCAATGCAGAGCGAATGGGCGTATCCATAAGCTCCAGGGTGATCTTCTGGTTCTTGATCTCCTGCTGCAAGGTCTTGGCGTCCTGCTGTGCCGACGCCACAGACAAAGCAACAAGGCTAACCAGCATGACTATCAGTCCAGTCAATATCCATCCTTTCATCCTAAGACCCTCCTAAGCACTTATCAAGCGTTAAGACGCCGCTCGACTTTTCAGGTTCCAACATTTTTTGCAAAAAAAGTTGGAAGTATCTATGATTTACCCGCATTCCCGGCGAATGAATTCACGGTAACGAAGCACAAAGTCATCCTGCGTGGACTGCCCTGATGGGGAGGGATTCATGGAGATTGATAAATTAATCGGGTATATTGCAATGAGTGTATCATGTTGAAACACGAAAGCCGCGAAGAAGCACGAAGTTCACGAAAGACTGAATAAGTGAGTCAGCCTAGACTTTCGTGTCTTTCGAGCTTCTTCGTGTGTTTCGTGTTTCAACATGCCATAACATACTCACCATATTATTTAATCAACATCTATAAATCCGGCCCTGTCAGAAGGTGGACTAATCTATGATCGGCGCAGGCCGACTTCGTGTACCTGTTGCCGTGAATTTATTCGCCCGGTCACCGCGCAGGTAAAACCCGCCCACTTGGAGAAGAATCCGTTTATACGAGAACGAATCGCTGCGTCTAATTAATTAGAGCACTATAAGAAGGTGCGCCTGTTGCCTGCGTCAGAAGATGAACTGGTAGTGTCGGCCAAAACGGGTAATGTCGGTGCATTCGACCGGCTGATGTTGCTGCATCAAGATCGCGTTTTTTCCCTCGCGTACCGGATCCTGCAGCACGAAGAAGACGCAAGGGATGTTCAGCAGGAGACGTTTATCTTCGCATGGCGCAGCCTGTCGCGCTTCCGGCGCGACGCGGCGTTTTCGACATGGCTGCACAGGATAACCGTCAACATGTGCCTCTCGCACAAGCGGCGGAAGAAAATTACGGTATGTAACGTGCCCGATGACAACGTGGAAACGCGCGTATCGACCAGCCCCGTATCCTGTATGGAGAAGATTGAGACTGCGGCTATAGTGAGGGGGGTGCTCGCCGGGCTGCCGGACCATTACAGGGTGCTCGTGGTGTTGAGAGATATGGAAGAAAGGCCGTTCGAGGAGATAGCAGCAATCCTTGGATGCTCGGTAGAGAGCGCCAGGAGCAGGTTGTGCAAGGCGCGGAGGCTGCTCAGGGATAGGCTCAGGCCATTGTTGGAGGAGAGTTAATGAAGCATGAGTGCAGGATGGCCCAGGACGCGGGCTGGGAGGATGAATTGCCGGAGGAGCTTCGGAGGCACATCGAGCGGTGCGCCGACTGCCGGCGGTCGGTGGAGGAGGCGCGTCGCGCGCGCGCGGTGGTGCGGGATGTTTCTGTTGCGCCTGACGCTCCGGATTGCCGGGCGGCGGTGATGGCACGAATCCAGCCCGTGCGACGGCGAAGGCCGGTTTGGGCCTACGTATGCGCATCGGCGACAGCCGCTGTGGTGGTTGTGGCTGGGATCGTTCTGACGGAGCCAGGCCAAAGCCCTGAGCGTCCGAGGATAGTACGGACAGAGCGTGCCGCTGAGTCTCCGCCACCCGCCGTGACGCGCCCCACCCCACCGGAGGTTCCGAAGCGTATCGCGTTCGCGCAGCCTGTGGATATTCCATCGCCGCCCGCGCTGGATGTGAAGCGAACGGCTGAAAGGCCCCGCCCAAAGGCCGCGCAGCCGAGGGTGCAGCCGGACGAGAGGATGCTACCCACGGCGCAGGCATCTACAACAGTGCCGGAAAAGGCTGCTTTCGCCCAGAGCACGCCTCCAGCGCCTGTGCCCGATACACCGAGCACTGAAGGGACGACTGGAAGCATAAGTATCGCAGTGAAAGCAGAACTGGAGCCTGCAGACTTTAGCTACAGTTCGACGATATACGATCCAACCACGGGCGAGACGGTTGCCTGTACAGCCGAGAGGAAAGGAAACACGATCAGTCTGCATCTTGCGCGAAGCGAGACTGACAACAGAGAAGGAGAGGATAAACTATGAGAAGAATCTTTGTGTTTAGCCTGGTTTTCTACTCCGTCACATTCTTGGCCCTGTGCGCGTCCAGCCCGGCCAGGGATTCAACGCAACAGCGCATTACCATCAATGTTAGCGACACGCCGCTTCGGAACGCCCTGGAAACCATCTGTAAGAATATCGGCTTTAATTACGTGCTCGAGCAGACCGAGTTAGGCGAGATCAAAGTGACGGCCTATACAAAGGATGCCCCTCTCGAGACTGTCCTGAAGATGCTGCTCAAGGCAGCCGGGGCCGACTACCGGCTTGAGGACAGCGTAATTGTCGTCTTTTCCAATCCTGAGGCACAGTGGAACAGGATTGTCAACGTCGAGGCCAGGAACGAACGCCTTGTAAAGGTGCTTCCGGACTTGTTCAAGAATACAGGCTTGAGCTACACTACTCATTCCAGCGTCAACGATCTGTATGTTAGTTCGGTCAGGATCAGCAATATCCCGCTGGAATCTGCTCTAAAGACACTGCTCAGCGTCGCAGGCGCCGAATACAGAGTAGAAGATGGCGTGGTTATCATCTATCGCAAGGGTCAAGACCCGGACCAGCAGAGTTCTCTCGGTTGGCGCAATGAAGTGGTTCAGTTGCGCTACTTGTCGCCAGAGTACGCCCTTAGAGTGCTTCCACATCTACGCGTAGGTGTCCACAGCGACCGGAACAACACGCTGATTATTACTACTGTGATGCAACGTGGGGAACGATATGTAGACGACGCAGTGCGGATAATCAAAGAACTGGACAAGGAAAGCAACCTTCCGCGTGCGGTTCGTGTTCGACTCGATGCAACTATTAAGTCGAACCACAAAGGTAAGAAGCCTGTCACACATGAAATGTCTCTGGAGGGAGTCGGCGCTGAGAGAGAACCTCTCCTGTTGGAGATTGCGGGATCTAATGCGGACACGACCACTGTTGATAATGTGCCGAGTCCGTTTAATTTCCGCGCGATGCTGACACCCGTAGTCGTATACTCGGAAGCAGCGAACCCATCTGCGTCGAAGAAGCAGATCACGACAGTTTCCCTGTCGGGCAGCGGAATCATAGCCTACAGGCTGGGCAAAATGTTGATCAACATGCCTTTTCGCCTTGATGCGCGCGCTGTCCCCCGCACGCCTACGACAGTAGCTGTAGGCTCTGTCGAGTTGGAGGATAGCACGGCGGAAATGAGCATAAAGGCAACAGTGGACGTGGGTGGCCGAGTACTGCCCGACGAGCGCGCCCGAACGATGAGGTTTTCCCGCGGGCAGGGAGGCTCGTCAGGAACGGTGAGTCCCCGTATCGGTGATCTGACGCTTGAGCTATCCACCCCCGCCTCTTCTTTCAGGCTTGGTGAACCGATACCTTACGAGCTGAAGATAACAAACACATCCGACCGATATATCCGGTTCGACGGTGGGATAGAGGACAGAATGAGAGCAGGCTCTCCTCTCAAAGCCAATTGCTATGTGATAGAGGTGCTAGGGGAGGACGGGGAGCCAGTTCCTCCGCCTGAGGTTCCTAAATCCGGAGCCGGCAGTCAGCAAGCGGCTGTCCCGCCGGGCCAGGCAATTCTGCTGAAGGGGCAGATCAACAACTGGGCTGCATTCTCTCAGCCTGGGACTTACCAGGTCAGGGCGCTCTGGAAGCTGTCCGAAAAAGGTGATCCTATAGCTGAGAGCAAGCCGATTACCTTGGAGATCAAGCCGGGCGAGTAGTCAGATGCAGAATTGTCGGGGTTGCTTGAAACGCGTCCGCCGAAAGGGGCCGGGAGTCAGGGGCCAGGGGGCGGACGAATGTCCGTGACACGCGCGCCGGGGAGGAATCTCCCCGGCGATCAAAGCTGTACGATGGCCGGGGATATCCATCCCCGGCCAGGTGTGGCGGATATTCATCCGCTTGTTCCGCCGGACTGCTTTTTCTGTATTTGCAGGTCTGCACATTTGTATCAGTACGGTAGTACGTACCTTCGTAGGTACCGCCTACCACATTACAATACAGAGAAACCGACGGCGGCCCCGCAAGGGCCGTGAATCTGACGGCTGATGTCTGACTACTGACAGCAGGTTTGGCACAATTCGCGTACGCTGTTGCGGGAACGTCAATCTTCCACCGAGTTGTCGTAAACGCACACGCCAGTTCCCGCAGCCAGAAGGCATTACTTCCTCGCTCTTTCTCAAAATCCATCCCCAAACCTCCAAACAGTTCCGTGACCATCTGTGACAACTTCCTCCTGCCACCCCCCTTTTTCGCATCACATCTTGCGCAACCCATGTCACCATCATATTCCGTTCACTACTATCAGACACAACATTCCACCCCTCCTGATCTCAAATCTCAAATCTAAAATCTAAAAACTAAAATATAAAATCTCCAGCCCCCGACACCTACTGTAAAATTTCTCTGAAATATCACGGA
>JACPPP010000068.1 GCA_016190935.1 Armatimonadota bacterium
GCCAGACGAAACAGACGGCGCGGCTGAGCGAGTTATCGACATCGGAACAGACAGAAGATAGAATCCTTTGTTACCGTACCGAATGGCGGAGTCATGATATGGCTTCGCCTTTTTGCGTACGAGAGCGACTTTCTTCGGTTAGGTATTGGGAAGGGACTTTTTCTACGGAAGCACTGAAGGACGGAAGACAGGTGTTGGGTGTTGGGTGTTGGGTGTTGGTAAGGGTCAAGGGTCATGAGAATACCCTCTGTTACCTGTTACCTGTTACCTGTTCCCTCTTCCTTCCGCGTTTCCGTAGAAATAAGACTTAACTTCGGAATGCACACCTGCGGGTTTCAGCGTTTGCCCTCCTACCTTCCTTTGTGATATTCTCTAGTTGTGCAAAAGGAGTGATTCTTCACGTGACGCCGAGACTTTGTAGAGAAGGCATTCTGAAACTCAGACCATATATACCGGGAAAGCCGATAGAAGAAGTCCAGCGGGAGTACGGGCTTACAGATATTATCAAGCTCGCGTCGAACGAAAACCCCCTTGGGCCGTCGCATAAGGCCGTTGAGTCGATGAAATCTGCCTGTGAGAGGGTAGGACTCTATCCCGACGGGAGTTGCTTCGCCCTTCGCCAGGCTGTGGCCGAACACTTGGGCGTAGAACCTGACTACCTCTCCTTTGGAGCCGGCTCGGATGAATGTATTCACGAAATAGGCGTGGCGTTTCTTGAGGACGGGGACGATGTGGTTCAAGCGGATCCAACTTTCTCACAATACGAAACGGCTGCCACGTTGATGGAGTGCCCGTGCCGCATGATTCCGCTGAACAGCTATTCGTACGACGTTGACGCGATGGCCGATCGGATTACCGAAAGGACCAAGCTCGTCTTCGTCGCCAATCCGAACAACCCGACCGGCACGATGGTAACTCATACGCAGGTCGAGCGACTGCTGGACAGGCTCCCCGAGCGGGCCATACTTGTGCTGGATGAGGCATACCATGAGTATAACGTCGACCGGCCGGATTTTCCTAAGGCCCTTCCGTGGGTGCTTGAAGGAAGGAACATAGTGCTGCTGCGCACTTTCTCGAAGATCTACGGACTTGCCGGTCTCAGGCTGGGCTACGCAATCGCGAAACCGGAGATCATCCGCTTTATGGAGCAGGTGCGGCTGCCTTTCAATGTCAACTCGGTGGCTCAGGCGGGGGCCATAGCGGCGCTCGCCGATCAGGAGCATGTGGAGAAGAGCAGAAAGCTTAACGCCGAAGGCAAGCATTACTTCTACAGCGAGTTCGACCGGCTCGGGCTGCCTTATGCCCCAAGCGACGCCAACTTCGTCTGGGTCGATCTCAAGAAAGACAGCAGGTGGGTGTTCGGTGAACTCCTCAAGCGCGGCGTGATCATCCGCACTGGCGACATATTCGGCTGCCCCACTTATGCGCGTGTAACCATCGGGCTTCCTGAAGAGAATCAACGGTTTATCGGAGCCTTGGAAGAGGTACTGGCGTGATAATCATCCTGACTCCGTCCGCCACAGAGTCCGACCTGCAGGAACTTGTTCAGAACCTCAAAGACCGGGGCTACGGCGTCCACCTTTCAAGGGGGGTCGAGAAGACCATAGTGGGCGCAATCGGCGCTCCTGACGAGGATAAAGCGACCATCGCCGAGCAGCTTTCGTCATTCAACTACGTCGAGCGAGTAATCCCCATCCTTAAGCCTTACAAGATCGTAGGCAGGGAGTTCCATCCTGACAAGACGGTCATCACAGTCAGAGGAGTTGAGATCGGCGGCGCGAGGATCGTAGTTATGGCCGGGCCTTGCTCTGTGGAGAGCGAGGAACAGGTAATAGAGACGGCGAAGGCTGTGCACTCGGTGGGAGCGGCGGTTTTGCGCGGTGGGGCCTTCAAACCGAGCACGTCGCCCTACAGCTTCCACGGACTGGGAGAGGACGCGCTCAAGATGCTGTCGGCGGCGCGTGAAGTCACGGCCATGCCGATCGTCACCGAGGTCATGGATACGCGAGATGTGGAGCTTGTAGCGCAATATGCCGACATCCTGCAGATCGGCACTAGGAACATGACCAACTTCTCGCTGCTCCGCGAAGTGGGACTTGCCAGGAAACCGGTGGTTCTGAAGCGCGGCATGTCTTCCACGATAGAGGAGTGGCTGCAGGCGGCGGAGTACATAGCAAACCGTGGAAACTACGAGATAATCCTCTGTGAGCGCGGCATACGCACTTTCGAGACGTTCACCAGGAACACGTTCGACATCAGCGCCATCCCCGCTGTAATCGGCCTTTCGCATCTGCCGATTATGGCCGACCCGAGCCATGGGACCGGCAAGTGGCATTTAGTCGCCCCGGTTGCCAAGGCCGCCGTCGTAGCAGGCGCCGATGCGCTTATGATCGAGGTCCATCCCAACCCGGAGAAGGCTCTGAAGGACGGCGCGCAGTCGCTCAAACCGGACACTTTTGCACAGCTCATGCGGGATCTGTCGGCGTGCGCGGAAGCCGTAGGACGGCAGATGTGAAGGTGTTGGGTGTTGGGTGTTGGGTGTTAGGTGTTGGAGGGAGGTATGAGCGCGACAATTAAGAGTTTCAGAGATCTTCGAGTGTGGCAAGCAGGAATGGATTTAGTTGAGGAAGTCTACCGGCTTACAAAGACTTTTCCTAGCCAGGAACTGTACGGACTAGCGTCGCAGATACAGCGTTCGGCTGTATCGATACCATCTAATATCGCAGAAGGCCACACTCGCGAACACGGTAAAGAGTATCTCAACCATATTTCAATGGCTCAAGGATCACTTGCCGAGCTGCAAACACAGCTTGAAATTGCTGCCCGCTTGGGCTATTTGTCGCAGGAACAGCTAAGCGAAGCCCTGAACTATGCGATGTCGCTGGCAAGACAACTCTACGCATTGAGGAACGGTGTGGCAAAATCACTGGCACCCAACACCCAACACCCAACACCCAACACCTTATGAACGCATTTGTGGTAGACACAATCACCATCATCGGCGTCGGCCTGATTGGAGGGTCGATAGGAATGGCGGCAAAGGCGAAGGGCCTGGCGCGCAGGGTTGTCGGCGTCAGCCGCCGCACAGAAACACTTCAGCGCGCAAGGGAACTCGCAGCCATCGATACAGGAACTAAGGACCTCCGCTCCGGCGTGGCGGAGGCTGATCTCGTCTTCGTCTGCACGCCCGTGCTCTCAATAGTCCCCGTCATACAGGCGATAGCAGGCTCCCTGAAGGAAGGAGCCATAGTCACCGACGTCGGCAGCACCAAGGCCCAAATCACCCGCGATGCAGAAGCGGCCCTCCCGGAGGGCAGATACTTCGTCGGCGGGCACCCTATGGCTGGACTCGAGACAGCCGGAGTGGATTCTGCGCTGCCGTATCTTTTCCTGGACACTACTTACGCCGTCACCCCTGTCCCTTCGACCGATCTTAAGGCGCTGCAGACGGTTGTGGGATTTGCCGAAGGGCTGGGCGCACAGGTGATACTGATGAGCCCTGAGCAGCACGACAGCAGCGCCGCAGTGATCAGCCATCTGCCGCACGTCCTCTCGGCGGCGATACTGCGGCTTGCCGCTGAGGAGCAGAACAGGTCCGGAAAAGTGTTCGAGCTTGCCGCCGGAAGTTTCCGAGATATGACCAGAGTCGCCCTAAGCCCGCCTGAGATATGGCGCGACATTTGCATGTCGAGCACGGAGGCGCTTACATCTGTTATAAAGCGGTTCGAAGAGATGCTTGCCGGGATAAGGGAAGATATCGCGTCTGGTGACTCGGAAGCTGTTTGTCGCCTGTTTTCCGAAGGCAGAGAGATTCGAGAGACCCAAATCAAAGCAGGAGCATCGTTTGCGAATGGCGGAAGCGTAAATAACCGCGCATCCTGAAGCCTACATTACCACGCATCCTGAGCTTGTCGAAGGATGCCAGCGCCGATTCTTCGACAAGCTCAGAATGCGGCGCTGGCGCTCCCGGCGCAGCAAACGACGCTCCTGCTAAATCAAGATGAAGGAGCCAAATGCCGCAGTTGAGAATTGCCCATCTCGCGGACGTCCACCTGGGATACCGCGCTTATAATAGAGTCACGCGCCAGGGGCTCAACTGGCGCGAGGCCGACGTGTTCAACGTGTTCAGGGAGGCAATGGCGAAGGTCGTCCAGATACAGCCGGACCTCGTAATCATCGCCGGCGACCTGTTCCACGTTGTTCGTCCCTCCAACCTGTGCATAGAGCAGACTTTCCGCGAGTTCTTGAAGTTTCGTTCGGAGTGCGGCGCGCCGGTCGTCATAATCGGGGGCAACCACGACTCGCCGAGGTCCGCCGAGACCGGGTGCATCGTCGATCTTCTGCGCAACATCCCTGGAGTATACGTCGTCCATCACGAATACCGGGGGATCGAGATCCCGGAGATTGACACCACAATATTCTGCCTGTGCCATCGGGCCGTGCCCGCCCTGTCCAGCCTCAAACTTGAACCGAACCCGAAGACAAAGTACAACGTCCTTACAGTCCACGGCACGCTGGAGGGCATCGCCCGCAACTTCTATGATGTCGGAAATCCCATCCGCAGGTCGCAAATCCTGCAGGACAGTTGGGACTACATCGCTGTCGGGCATTATCACATATTCGAGAAGCTGTCCGACAACGCCTACTACTCCGGCTCGCTCGAGTACACCAGCTTTAACATCTGGCAGGAGACAGAAAAGCCGAAGGGGTTCATCGAATTCGATGTTGCCAACCGGAGCCTGGTGGAGTTCCATCGTCTGCCCACCCGGGAAGTGATTGATCTCAGGTTGGTCAATGGCGATGGACTTTCCGCTGAGGAGATCAACCAGTTGATCGCGCTCAGAGTAGAAGGAATAAGGGGCGGACATCAGGACAAGATAGTGCGGCTGGTCGTCGAGAACGTTCCGAGGAGCGTGACGCCCGACCTGGACTACCGGACGCTCCGCCGCATCCGGGCAGAGGCGCTGCATTTCGATTTGCAGCTCCGTCCGCCGAAGAAGGACGTGCGGACCAGGGAGCCGGGCGAGGCCGGCACAGCCCGCCCGCTTGAGGACGAATGGAGAGAATTCGCCGGAAGTTTTGAGATACCTGCCGGCGTAGACAAAGCCGAACTCACGAGCAAGGGGCTCCAGTATCTCGCTGACGTCACGGGTTCAGGCAGTGGCCTAACATAGCGTGATGGGCGTAATTTGGAGTGCGGGAGCGGCTTAGCTCCCGCTTTCTCCTGTGCTGTAATTGCAGCACAAGCTCAAAGCGGCGGCGTGCCGCCGCACTCCAAAATCAGACTTATCACAACAGACTGAGCCACTATCGAGGTTCGCAATGCGTCTAATATCGCTTGAGCTTTACAACTTCAGACAGCACGATGAAACGCGGATCGAGTTCCTTCCCGGAGTGACCGGAATCATCGGCAAGAATGGCTCCGGGAAGACTACAATTCTTGAGGCGATAGGTTGGGCTCTCTACGGTGCGGTGGCGGTTCGCGGCACAAACGAGCACATCCGCTGGCGCGGCGCGGAGGGCAACGCGGCGGTGGAGGCAAAGCTCGCGTTCGGGCTCGGCGCGCATACGTATATGGTCGCGCGGCGGATGGAATCCTCCGGCAGAAGCGTCGCCAACCTGTCTGTAGACGGCGTTCCGGCGCGCACAGGGTTTAAAGAGGTAACGGAAGCTGTAACGAACCTGCTCGGCATGGACTATCAGGCGTTCTTCACGAGCTTCTTCACGGGCCAGAAAGAGCTTGAGTTCATGCGGGGGATGGACGGGAGGCAGCGGGCCGGGGCGATAAGCAGGATGCTCGGGTATGAGCGGTTGGTCAGGGCAAGGGAAAAGGCCAACCAGGACCGGATCGGGCTGCATCGCGAGATAGAAGGGTTGGAGCGGGGCCTGGCCGACCCGGAGGAGATATCGAAAGAGAAGGCCGAGGCGCAGGTTGCGGTCAAAGCGGCGGAGAAGTCAGTTGCCGAAGCTGCTGCAAGGCTGGAGGCCGCAGCAAAAACTCTTGATAAGATCAAACCGCTCCGGGACCTGTCGGAGCAGAAGGCCAGACGAAACGAAGAGCTGTCGAGAAGGTTGGAGCTCGACAGGGCCGAAGAGTCACGGGCGGCCTCGCGGGCAAAAGAGATCGGCGCCGACTTGGAGGGGCTGGCGGCGGCGGAGAAGGAACTCGACGCCATCACGCCACAGGTCGAGGAGTATAGAACCGCCGGGGAAGAGTACAGAAGACTTGCCGATCTCCAGAAGCACGAAGCGAGGCGGAGGGAGATACTGGGGCAGCTTCGGAGCGCTGTCGAGAGCGAAACGTCCCTTGAGAAGCGGATTGCGGAGCTTGCCGCTACGCCGGAGGTCCTTGCCGGGGCTGAAAAATCTCTGGCCGATCTTGAGCGGCAGATAGAGGAAGTCGAGGCCGGGCTGCGGAAGGAGCGGGAGTCGCTGTCATCAGCCAGGCATCGCGCTCAGGCAGAGCTTGAGCAGGTTTCGGCCCAACGGGAAGAGATCGTGGAAAAGAAGCGCACGATCGAGGACGCCGGCCAGGATGGCAAGTGCCCGACCTGTGAGCGCCCACTTGCCGAGGAACTCCCAAGAGTGCTTGCGGGCTTCGATGCCCAGCTTTCCCGGCTCGACTCCCGCATCGGGAAGCTCCGGCAGAGGATCGCAGAGCTTGAAAAGGAGCCTGAAGCCGTCTCTGCGCTTGCAAAGCTGCTCGATACCCTCACGCGCACACGCGAGGAGAAGCGGCGCGAACGTGAGACGGCTGCAATGAGAAACGAGCAGCTTGCCGCATACGAGCGCGACCTTGCGGAGCGACGGGAGGCTGTCAAGTCCCTCAAAGCTGAACTGGAGACCATACCCTCCGATTTCGATCAGGAGCGGTTTAGCGAACTGCACGAGATCGGCAAAAAGCTGAGACCTGTAAACGAGCGGGCGATCCATCTCCGTGCCTCTCTGGACCGCCGGGCATCGCTGCAGAACGATCTCAAGAGAGAACAAGATGCTCTTGCGCGTGTCCGTGAGCAGATCGCCGAAGCAGGCAAAGCAATCCAAAAGCTCGAGTTCTCGAAGGAAGAACACGAGAGATTGATGAAGGATTACGAGGCTGCCGCAGCCGCCCACGGCGCCACCCTGATTGAAGTAGAAAGGGCAAAAGGCGACCTGAAGGGCGCGCAGGCTGCGCTTGCCGCCGCGCTCGCCGACGAGAAAAACTATCAGCTAAAGGAGGTGGAGCTAAAGGAAAAACGGCGGCTGAGGCTCCATCTGCAGACGCTTGCCGAGGCTTTCGACCGTTTGCGTCTCGATCTGAACAGCCGCGCGGCTCCCGAACTTGCTGAGGCCGCAGGTGACCTGCTCTCCGAACTGACGGACGGACGCTACTCGACGCTCGATGTGAACGAAAACTACGAGGCCACAATCCTCGATGACGGAGAGCTCAAGCCTATAATATCGGGGGGAGAGGAGGACATCGTCAACCTGTCGCTCAGGCTTGCCGTGTCTCAGATGATCGCAGACCGCGCTGGACAGGACCTCTCGCTCCTCATCCTCGATGAGATATTCGGCTCGCTGGACGACATTCGGAGGGACAACGTAGTTGCCCTGCTTCAGACATTGAAGAACAGGTTCGAACAGATAGTGGTCATTACGCACGTCGAATCGGTCCACGACGCTGTCGACAACTGCATCTGGGTCGATTTCGACGAGGCAACGAAATCCAGCCGGGTCAAGATACACCCGAATTATGCATCAGCAGTTGCTTCGGACTGCACCCCCGTGATGGGGCCGGATTTGAAATCCGGCCCCATCACGGGGGCATCCTGAGCCAACTTACTACCGCATCCTGAGCCTGTCGAAGGATGCCAAAGCCTGCTGATGCATAGTTCGGGTACAACCGGCTCAAATGTGCGCTTTAGCCTCTTCTTCACGGCGCGCCTTCTCTTCGGACTTGGCTTCGAGCCTCTCCTTAGCCTCCCTCTTGCCATGCGCTTCCAGCGCGGAACCGAGGTCTACCCCGATGCCGTGTTTGAAGACAAGGTCTCCGCCTATCCAGCCTGTATAGCCGATAATTCCGACACCCACGAGTGACAGCAGCTTTGGGAGGATTCCCACCGGCTGGCGTCGGCTTCGTCTTGAGCTTCGCATAAGCGCGTTTACTGCGAATAGTCCGGTAGCCGCCGCGTTCAGTGCCCCATGAATGACAGCATGCTCTTCGGGATGACCATCGGGCACCCTTGCAAACTCAGCAATTCCCGTAGCAGCCGAAACGGTTGCGCCTACAAGCCCGCCTGTCACTGCGAGGTCGGCCGCCTCCTGCACGGATTCGCTCCTGGTAATCGAGGCGATGCCGTCGAGCACGGAGCTAAACACCCACAAGCCGATTGGAAGTGCGACCAGCGCCGGGTGCAGCGGATGGCCCAGCCATTTGTCCCCCTGTAAGGTTTCAACAGTATTCATTTCAACCCCCAAAACGAGATCTTACAGAATCGGGTGAAGACTCTGCCTGGCCCGAATTATTTACGAGCATCAGCAGGCTTCTTCGGCATCCTTCGACAAGCTCAGGATGCGTAGTAATGGGCTCAGGATGCGGTCCGAAGCAACTGCTGATGCATAATCCGGGCTGGTAATCTCTGCTTTGTAAATAGTCTACCCGGAATAAGGGGCGCTGCCAAACACGGTGTTGACAACTTTGGCTGTTAGGATGAAACTACGGCTCAGCGTGGTATCAGGTTTCTCGCAGGCGCCACAAGGAAGAAGGAACCTGGCATTACCTGGCAGCGATTTGGCTGGCGGCCTCCAGTGAGGGGAGCCAGACGGAAAACGTGCTGCCTTGACCGATCCGGCTTACAACCCGAATGTGCCCGCCGTGTGCTTCCGTAATCCATTTGCAGATGCTTAAACCCAGGCCACTGCCACGGATGCGCTGGGTCTGTGAGTTTTTTCCGCGATAAAACCGCTCAAATATCTTGTCTAACTCGTCCGACGCTATACCCGTCCCTGTGTCAGTTACGGAGATAAGAAACCCTTTTCCATCTCTGCGCAGATCGAGCGTTATCTTCTCGCCGCTGGGGGTGTACTTAATGGCGTTGTCCAGCAGATTTTCTATAAGTTCTACCAACCGGTCTCTGTCAGCCCAAACTCTGTGTCCCCGGCTGGAATTGACTGCCAGGCTGCATCCGTGCATCTCGGCCAGTACTCTGCGATGGCTGACAGCTCCCTGGATTACGTCGTTCAGGTCTACAGGTTTCGTCTCAAGCACGACCTCTCCTGAATCAGCGCGAGCGAGCGTGAGCAGGTCGTTAACAATCTTGGACATGAGGTTGATCTCCTCAAGCGCGCTCTGCAGAACCCGGTCTTGCTCCTGCGCCGAACGCGGCTTCCGAAGCGCAACCTCGATTTCGCCCTTCATGATCGTCAGTGGAGTGCGCAACTGGTGAGATGCGTATGCGGTGAAGGATCGCATCTGCTTGGACGCGCTCTCCAGGCGGTCGATCATATCGTTGAAGGTCCTGGCAAGTTCTTCTAACTCATCCCTGCTGTCAGGCACTTCCAGCCGGTCCCCGGTGTCTGTAGTGCCGATTCGCTTCGCCGTTCCCACCATCATCCTTACCGGCCTGAGCGCCGCCCCCGTTATCCACCAGCCGCCAGCCGTGACTAATGTCAAAATAGCCAGACCACACAGGAAGAGGATCCTGCTGAACTTCCACAACTGGTGCTGGTTTGCCTCCAACGAGGTCCCCACCTGGACAACGTGCTGGATGTGCTCCTGATCCACTGCAGGCAGGCTTATCAATCGCATCGAATTGCGCCCCGTGGCTACAGTCTCGTAAACGAGTTCACCCGAACGGACTGCCTTGGCTGCCGGTGCCATGCCGTTGACCTGCTTGAAGTTAGATGGTCCCGACTCGAATAAGACGTCACCCTGTGCGTTCAGGATGCGAATTAGCTTGCGGTCTCTGGGCAGGTCCCGGTGGGCGACGATATGCTCGCCCAGCTCTGCTATCTCGCCGCCGCCTTCTCCACCGTGGAGCACGTATGCCGCATACTCAGCCTGGCATCGGAGTGTGTTGTCCAGCACTGCCTCCAGACCATGGGAAGCTTGTCGGTGAAGGGCCAGGCCGAAAAACAGCAGCATCACAGCGAGGATTGCCGTGCGCAGCAGTACGACTTTTGCGCGTACACTCTTTAACATCACTTGTTCTCGATAGTATAGCCCATTCCGCGGACGGTCTGTATCAGCTTCTTCTCATACTCACCATCTACTTTGCGCCGGAGATGGTTGATATGAACGTCGATCACGTTGGTAAAAGTGTCGAAGCTGATGTCCCATACGTGCTCAGCAATTTGCGCGCGGCTTATGACACGTCCTGCATTCCTCATAAGATACTCCAGCAGGGCATACTCCTTCGCAGTCAGGTTCAGCGGCTTGCCATCCCTTGTAGCCTTGTGCGATACCGGATCAAGAACAAGGTCGGCGACCACCAGGTTCGTGGCGGAGCGATCGTGGCACCTCCTGAGGAGAGCCCGCATCCTTGCCAGAAACTCATCGAAGGAAAAGGGCTTGGTCAAGTAATCATCGCATCCGCTGTCCAGGCCTTTAACCTTGTCCTGTATAGAATCCTTGGCAGTGAGTACCATTACCGGCGTTGTTATTCGATCCTGGCGCAGCTTTGTCAGAACGTCAAGTCCACTGCGGCCCGGCAGCATGAGGTCCAGCACGATGACGTCATAGTCAAACGATTCGGCCATATCCAATCCATCCTGGCCGTCATAAACAACATCCACGGCGTAACCTTCCTCACGAAGGCCGTTCCGTATGAAACTCGCCACTTTCTCTTCGTCTTCGACCAGTAAGACTCTCACTGAGTACCTCTTGCACTCCTGATCGACAAAAGCTCTTTCTAAACTCAAATTAGCATACTCTACCGGGATATGCAACCTGACGTGCTTTCACAGCAGGAGCTTCGTTTGTTGGTGAGATAACGGTAGCAACGCATTCTGAGCTTGTCGAAGAGTGCGTTGCGGCATCCTTCGACAAGCTCAGGATGCGTGACAAAGGACTTCGTGCCAGACTACAAACAATGTTCCTGACTTTCACAGACATTTTCTTCCAGCGCGATTCGCCTGAGTTGGGACACCTTCTCAATGGCGATATAGTTATTATTGTCGCGGACTACGATGCCGGCCTTCTCCCATCGGCTCATGATTCTGATGGTCGTTTCGGGGGCTGCGCCTACCATGTCGGCAATGTCTTTCCTGGTGAGCCTCATCTGAAGCACCACGCGCTCAGCGCTATCATCGGCGGCACGTCCCGCAAGCATTAAGAGCACGTTTGCGATGCGCGGCTCGATGCGCCTTGCGGCTAACCGCTGCAACACCTCGTACGCGTGCCTCAGTCTGTCGCCGACTGCTATGAGCGCCTGCACGGCCACCTTGGGGTTATGCTCGATAATGCTGAGGAACTCGTTACGTGGCAGCACGAGGAGCGTGGTCCTGTCCATCGCGCAGGCTGTAGCCAGATGTGGCCTTCCTTCGATTATCGCAACTGCATCAATCACGTCACCCGGCCCAAGTAACTCCACCAATATCTCCTTTCCTTGCCCGGACTCCTTGACGATCTTGACGTAGCCCTCCTGGATAATCATCAGTGCGTAGGGTGGCATCCCCTGAAACAAGATGTACTGATGCCGGTCGTGCTCACGAACGACGAACCTGGCGGACATATCCTCAAGTGCCGCATCATCCAGGTTCTCAAACAGGATGTTGCGCATGAGGAAACCGATTCTGCTGTTGGCGCCAAACGGTTTGGTACCCGTCGATTCCACCCCACACGTGTGCACACCTTTGGGAATTCCTGCGAAGCTCCGGCTCAGTCTACCAGCCCTCCTCCGCATCCTCCGGCAGCAGGCTCTTCAGATACTTGGTCAGGCTCTCTGCCTCGACGTCGGTCATTATCCCTTTCCAGGCCGGCATGATATATAGAGGATCGTCGCCCTTGGGATCCTTTTTCTCCGGGATCGACCCACGCAGAATCTTCTCCAAGATCTCGTCTGAGAACAGCCCCTCAGCCACATAGGTCAGCGCAGGAACCTCTTTGTCCGCGGCGTTTGGGTTGGGGATGCCGCCCCGGCCATTCGGGCCATGGCACATCGTACATCCATACCTGATGAACGCCTGCCTTCCCTTCTCGACGTTCGGAAGAATCTGCTGATTGGCCTCTCCTTCCACCACAGGCCTCCGCACAGTCAAGTACTCCTCCGGGATGTCCTGGGCCACCCTGCTCAGCATAAACGTGGTGAGGATTTTGATCTCCTCTTCGGTCAGGTTGAGCTTGGGCATCCTGGAGCCAGGGACGACTTTCCTCGGGTCTTTGAAGTGTCTTATGATCCATGCAGCGTTTCTTCTCTCCCCAACCGTGCTCAAGTCAGGGCCGATTGTGCCTCCGCGGCCGTCGATCTTGTGGCATCCGATGCAGGCCTTTTCCATAAACAGCTTCTTTCCAAGCCTGACACCCGGGCCGAGGACGGGAGTCGATGACTTATGGCATTTGACACAAGCAGCCTCGATAAACTCCCGCTCCAAAAGTGGATGATTCCAGTGCTTCACAAGCCCATGGGCAGCCGTTGCGGTCGTGGCTCTTCCCTGACCGCCGTGGCATATCGAGCACCCATACTTATCGACTGGGTGTCTGTCGAGGTTCGGATGAGTGCGGAACGGCTGCGGCGCGTTCTTGAACCGTGGGTCATCTACACCCAGATGACAGGTGACGCACCTGTCCACCACTCCCAGGTCTTCGCTCACAACCTGCTTGATCTCAAGTCGCGCCGAAGCCTCTTCGGAATCGGAAGAAAGTCCGGCCTCGATCCGGTAGAACTCCCGCTGGTATTTCTTCCATTCCCTGTTGCTGTCAACCCAACCGGCAAATGCGACTGTAACAAACATGCACAGACTGGCTGCTGCAAATATACTATACAATCTGCTGCTTTCTCTCATAGATTTTCCGCGCCCTTCCAATAAGGATCGGTGGCGTTATCTAGTGGCCGGCGCCCGCTGTCCAGGGCAGGACTAACGACCAGCCGGGACCTCTGAAATAAGTGCCGATTATGATCAGCGCAAGGTTGGCCAGGACGACGGTCGTGAACAGGACCGTCAACAGCTTTCGCTTCGATGGCTTTCTATGCGCTGACCTGTCGATGTAGGGAAGCGCCGCAAGGAAGAACACAGTCAGGCCCGGAACTATGACTCCTCCCACCAGGGCAGAGTAGTGCACCAACTCTTGAAGTCCCAGAAAATACCATGGCGCCTTCGCCGGATTCGGCGTCTCCATCGGATTTGCATGCTCCTCGAGCGGCGCATTGAAGACAACGCTGACTATCAGTAAGAAGGCAACCGCCACAATCGTGGCTATCAACTCCCTTATCAGCAGGTGCGGCCAGGTCTTCACCGTGTCTTCAGGGGCTTTTTCCACGATGGGGGGCTTCCCCTTTACCAATCCCATCAAGCCATAAGTCTTGTGTGGGTTGTCGGGGAAAATTTCATATTGTCGCTCAACCTCTTTGCCCACAGAGTATCTTCCTTTCGATCACATCACAAGGGGCGAGATATGCCGCCATCCTTGCGGATTCTCCAGAAATGCGCCGCCATCAGCAGTACCGCTGCCAGCGGAAGAAGCGCGACGTGGAGCACGTAGAACCGGATGAGCGCGTTCTGCCCCACTTCGTTGCCTCCCAACAGAACGTATTTGAAAGCCGGGCCGAACAGCGGCACATAGGACGCTATGCTCGTACCCACCGTGATCGCCCAGAAGGCCAGTTGGTCCCAGGGCAACAAGTATCCGGTGAAGCTCAAGCCCAGGGTAAGCATCAGCAGACACACCCCGATTACCCAGTTGAACTCTCTGGGGGGCTTGTAGGACCCCGTGTAGAAGACCCGGGCCATGTGAAGGAAAACGGCAACGACCATGCCGTGCGCAGCCCACCTGTGCAGGTTCCTGAGCAGGACGCCGTATGAGACCACGAACTCCAGGTCCTTCATATTATCGTAAGCCCGCTCCACTGAGGGCACATAGTAGAACATAAGCGGCACGCCCGTGATCACAAGCACCAGGAACAGGAGCAGCGTCAGCCCTCCGAGGCAGAATGTGTGGTTGATTTTCAGCGCGTCCTTGCGTACCTTGACCGGGTGGATGTGCAGCCACAGGTTGTGGAAGACCGATTCGCTCTGTCCTCTCTCGGTGACCGGGGATTCGCTGCGGAACACGGACTTCCAGACCCTGTTTCTGGTCACATACTTCCCAAGTGATCGGACTATTTGACCCATTTGGATATTCCTGCCTAACCCGGCATAGCCGGAACTGTTCTAATCAGGACAGCACGAATCTTAAGGATACCTCGATAGTAGGGATGGCTTTTGCTACGGATGCACTGATGGATGTAGGATGTTAGTTATATGATGTAGGATAGGTAACAGGTATCAGAGTGTCTTCCCA
>JACPPP010000063.1 GCA_016190935.1 Armatimonadota bacterium
GAGCAATATACGCCGCATCTTGAGCCATCCTGAGCTTGTCGAAGGATGAGCGTGTCGAAGCACGAAAGGTGCGGCGCTTCGTAGTCGGCACCCTTCGACAGGCTCAGGATGCCTTGAATATGCTAAAAACGATGCTCCTGGAGCGCCGAACTGCTTCTTGTCGGAAGGGTCTATAAGAACCCACTTGCCGCTGACCTTATATTTTCGCTCTTTTGGTCCTTTCTTGTTCATTGAGAGATACGGGTTATAGGCTCCGCCGTGCAGCGTGCTCCATTGCAGACCAGCATCACACTCATAAACGGTCTTACCGACTTTCTTGTGGCTTCCCAAATACATATAGATGTGGTCTTTCGGATGAGCCTTGTTCAAGGTGCTCCTATCAATAGCACGAAAGTCTCCCTTCACGCCATTGAAGCCGCCATTGCTTCTCACTCGACGGATCGGACCGTCCGTCGGGTTTACTGGTGTTGGCTCTAAGTCGTCTTGATCCGGGTCTACGTCTTTGGACAAGGCGACTACCGTCCCGTTACGCAGTTGGATTGTCTCATCATCTATGAATTCACCGTCCGGTGGCAACGTACCTTCAATGTTATCATAGACACGCCGATCCGGGCCAACTACGCGCACGAGGTCAACTACCCCGTACCCTGCAGCCGATTGGGCAGCGGAGGTGATTGCATAAGCGTCTGCCGTGTCCCACGGGATAGCGCTGGCATCAGGAATGTCGCTGCCTTCATCTGAAGGCTGGCTCTCGACACCGTTGGCGGCAGCCTTCACCGTGTAAAAATACTCCTGTCCATCGGTCAACCCGGTATCCGTAAACCAGTAGAAGTTCCCCTCTGAATAACTCTTCTCATTTACCGGAGTTCCACCATTCACTGGACTTGAATAGTTCTCACCGCCGGAAGTCGTTCCACGGTATATGTTATAGCCAGTTGCACCGGGCACACCTTCCCAATACAAGGTGATCTTGCCACTTCCCGTAGCCAAGACCATCAATCCAGCCGGAGGAAACAACGGGAGTATGGCAGAGAAATCTTGTGGTTCTGCCAAGCGAACAGTCCTTGCGTAGTCGGTTCCGTATGTGGCAAGCCCGGATATGCCTGTGACAGCCACATAGTCATTGGCAGCAGGCATATAGCCGGTAACACCTACTACACGCACTCCTGTCGCTCCTGAACCATCAGTCTTGTTTGAACCATCATCGAGATAGAAGTAGTCAGAACCAACAGATGTGACTTTGCCCCAAACCTCAACAAGCAGACCTACATTGTTCAGCCCTACTCCACCAGCAGGCCCAGGAGTGTAGGCATTGGCCGCTCCACCGCCCAGGTCGCGGTTGTTGACCCCAAGTGGCTTGGGAGGTTCCGCTAACCCGCCCATCGCAGTCTGATCCGAGTTAATGACTCTTTCTCCATCCGTAGATGTAATTTGGGCCGTGTCCGCTGGAATAGAGACCAAGTCACCGGGTATCACATACGATGCTGTCGTAGTATCGTTCACACGAATGCCAGAAGACCTGTCGGCTTCCTGGATGTAGAAGTATCCCAGAGAGGGAAAAGACCTTGATACAACTTTATTCTCCAAGCTGGACGTAAGAGTAGTCTCGTCGGCAAACGTCTTAGCCCATGCGATTGTCCCAACAGTAGGAGAGTCGGGCGCACTCGGCCCGCTCTCTTCTCCACCGGAACTCGGAGGCTGAGGCTCCGGCGCAAATCCCTCCCCACCTTCTCCTGCCGTTATGATGATGTCGGGGTTGTTGTAGTCATAGGTGGCTTTGCCGTTGATGTTGAAGGTCAGTTCTTGCAACTGACTCTCGGAAGTGAAGACCGCTTCTTCGTAGCTTTGGCCTCCGTCGGGCGTCCATCTTACCGTTAAAGGCGAGGCCGATGAATAGGGATACTGCACAGCAGGATTCGAGGACTGTGTGATTGTGACCTTGATCGGATCGATCGGACCCTCCCCCGAGTCCTGATACCAGACTGAGATGCCCCAGACTTGCGGGAGGGTATTTCCAGAAGCTAGAGGTAGACGATAGTCTACGGTTCCCATCGTAAACTCGTCCTGCCAGTCAGCCCCTGTAGCGAGTGATGCGCCTGGCGGCGGCGCCATTATTCCTCCGGTCTCAGCGGCGTCTATAGAGTTGCTGTACCCGGCCCTCCATCCGATACGAACCCCTCCACTGCTTTTCATTCCAGAAGAAGAATCTGTCGCGTCGATCTTGATAACCCAGTTGGTCTCGTCTGCCGTGACCGGCGCAGTCCCTGCCAAGAGCAGCATTGCTGCAAGCAGATTTACGATTACAACCTTCTTGGCGAACATTGCGAACCTCTCCTTTCCGACGGGTTTCTTTTAAACTATCGGAGTGTAGCATGCAGACTCGAGTTTGTCAATAACAGAATCGTGCCGTCTCTTTGAGTAGTTTTTGGATGGAGCCGGAGAGCGATTGTAGGAGGAATCCCCCTTGATCGGCACGAAGTAATGGTGAGGGGAGAATGATGCGCGAACAGCGTCATTCCTCAATCTTTCTTATCAACACCCTGCAGGGCTTGCCCTGCTCGAACTTGTTCTTGCACAGGAACCTTACCGCGTGCGGGAATGGTAATAAACCGGGAGGTAATTCACATATAGTATGAGCACCCCGATAAGACGCCTGTTGTTGGGAAGGCCGCTTCCGACCTGGAGAGCGGCGCATGAGCGGCTGCCGAAAGTGCTGGCGCTGCCGGTCTTTGCATCGGACGCGATGTCCTCTAATGCGTACGCAACAGAGGAAATACTGAGGATTCTGATCCTTGCCGGCATAGGCGCGCTGGATCGAGTGCTGCCGTTAACCCTGGCGATCGTTGTGCTTCTCGCAATAGTCGTCACATCTTACCGGCAGACAATATTCGCATATCCGTCCGGCGGCGGCGCTTACATCGTGGCCAAGGACAACCTCGGCACTCTGCCCGGACTTACGGCGGCATCCGCTCTTCTTATAGACTATGTACTCACAGTATCGGTCAGTATTGCAGCGGGAGTGTCGGCAATCAATTCGGCCTACCCGGAGACCTTTCCTTACCGGGTGGACATGTGTGTGGTGGCCATCGTCATCGTTATGCTCGCGAACCTGAGGGGAGTTAGAGAGTCGGGATTTCTCTTCGCTTTTCCGAGCTACGCTTTCATCGCCAGCTTCATAGTTATGATAAGCGTCGGGGCCGTGAAGGCAATGACCGGAACTCTTCAGCCGGCGCCGGTTGAGCCCGTTCGGGCCGTGCATCCGCTCACACTGTTTCTGGTGCTTCGCGCCTTCTCTGGCGGATGTGTCGCGCTAACCGGGACCGAGGCCATCTCGAACGGCATCCCCGCGTTCCGGCCTCCCGAATCAAAGAATGCCGCCGCCACGCTTGTCTGGATGGCTTTAGTGCTTGGTACGTTCTTCATCGGCATTTCGAGCCTTGCGCACTATCTGGGGGTGGCGCCATCGGAGAGCGAGGCTGAAACCGTAGTATCTCAGATCGCCAGAAGCATCTTTGGGAGTAACTGGTTTTACTACATAATTCAGTATGCAACCGCCGCGATCTTGATACTGGCTGCGAACACCAGTTTTGCAGACTTCCCACGCCTTTCGTCGATTCTGGCGCGCGACCGGTTTATGCCCAGGCAGTTCGCGAACGTCGGCGACCGACTTGCGTTCTCAAACGGGATTATAGCGCTTGCAGGGCTAGCGATTATTTTGATCATAGTATTCGGCGGAGAAGTGCATGCGTTGATTCCTCTTTACGCCGTGGGAGTGTTCCTTTCGTTCACACTATCTCAATACGGGATGGTCGTTCACACGCGCAGGCGAAATGGCCGAGGGTGGGTGATCAGCGCTGTTGGCGGGACTGCGACAGGCGTCGTCATGCTCGTGCTTGCTGTCACCAAGTTCACAAGCGGCGCTTATATCGTTGTTATCCTCATCCCGTCCTTGGTGTTGCTGCTTTTGAAGATCAACAGCCATTATAGGATACTCGCCGAGCAGTTGAGACTTGCGCCCGAAGAGCCGACGCCGCTGCCAGAGCTTAAGAACACGGTTCTGGTCCTGGTTCCCGGTATTCACAAGGGGGTGCTTCCCGCGATCCAGTATGCCAAGTCGCTCTCTCCGGACTGCAGGGCGGTATACATCGAGATCGATCCCGCCGATACCGCGCTCGTGGAGGAAAGATGGGAAAAATGGGGCCAGGATGTGCCGCTCGTAGTGCTGGAGTCGCCCTATCGTTCCCTGGTTCAGCCCATATTGACTTACCTGGAGGAGGTCAAAGAGGAGCGGGCAAAGCATATTGTGACGGTGGTAATCCCCGAGTTCGTGCCGGTGAAGTTCTGGCATAAGATCCTGCACAACCAATCTGGTATAATGCTCAAGTTTGCTCTCCTCTTCAGGAGAGATATTATAGTTGCCAATATTCGGTATTACTTGGAGAAGTAGAAATGATAGTCGAAGCGCGTAGAGATGTGATAACTTTGAGAGGTTCTCTAACAGAGGACGAGTGGCCAACGATCCATGCCGCCGCGAAGGTGCTCTTGGCGGAGCATCCGAGCGGGATCATCGTCGATTGCAGCCAGCTTACTGAGGTGACCGAAGCCGGCGCGAAAACGTTCCTTGACGCTGTAAACTACATCCAGAAGCACGATGCCAGGATAATCGTCGCGGGGCTTCCCGATAACGCGCTCGACGTAATACGCGGCGTCCGGGCGGTCATCTCGCAACTGCCCATTACCCCTACGGTGGAGGACGCGCGGGCTTCTCTCGGGCTTGCCGACCTCGCTGCCAGGCCCGCCGGCAGGGCTCGCGACGTTGTTGCGGTGCTCCTTGTAGGTGATTGGGAGCGCGCAGTCGATCTGGCATGCCGCGTAGCTGACAGGAGAAAGCACGAACTGCACATAGTGGACTTGCTCAGAGTGCCGCGGACCATGCCGCTTGCGACTCCCCTCCCGGAGGCGGAGGCTATGGCGCGCAGGAAGCTCGACGATGCCGAAAGGGCAGCGAAATCGAGCAAAATTCCTTCCGTCAGGCACGTGGAGCGGGTCAGAACGGCGGCGGAGGGAGCACAGCGGATTCTCAGCGCTCTCAAGCCGCAGATGCTGGTAGTTTCGATTGCGCGGGTTGACGAGGAGGTAGTGGAGCTTGTGAACCAGGTTATGCCGAACCTGCTCTCGAATCCTCCCTGTGAGATAATCTACAGCCGCAGGCCGAAGGAGGAGTAGGATAGCAGCGGAAATCGGTCGCTCGACACGCAATTTCACCGCTTAAGGGCGCTGAGTGCGTGTCAAATCTGCGGAAAGCAGTCTCATCAAGGTACCCTTGTCTCGATAAAAGGTTAGTACCGCCTCATGAGTACCATATCTTGCTGAACTTGTTTCAGCATCTCTTCGCGAGGTGCAGACCCTGAAACAAGTTCAGGGTGACACAGTACCGCCGTCAGGGTGAGATCGTGCAGCAATTTCCGTAAATTTGACACGCGCCCAAGGGCGCTCTAAACTGCTTGCGAACTGGGCGGCGGTGTGGTATAATTTATTGTCTGTTCGGGGCGTGGCTCAGCTTGGTAGAGCGCTCGTTTCGGGTGCGAGAGGTCGGGAGTTCAAATCTCCCCGCCCCGACCACTGCCACCAAGAGTCAATTGTGCGAACTTTGCGGCCAGTTCACGAGATGAGGTATAATACGTCCGACTACACTCCCTCAATGGTGGTCTGATTGGACGAGAAGACGTCTTACTGGTTGGAACTTGCAGAATACGATCTTGAAACCGCGAGAGCGATGCTCGAAACCGGGCGTTATCTCTACGTTGGTTTTATGTGTCATCAGGTCGTTGAGAAGGCTCTTAAAGCAGTGATAGCCAGTGCTGGCGCACAGCCGCCATACATCCATAACCTCAGCAAGCTTGCCGAATTGTCCGGCCTATACGAGAGGTTGGATGATAGGCAGAAGGATCTCATAGACGGTCTCGAATCGTTGAACGTCCAGGCGCGATATCCTGAAGAGAAAGAGCGTATCTTCCGCACACTAAGCCCTGATTATTGCAGGAGACTGCTCGTCCAGACCGAGGAACTATTTCAATGGATAAGAGCTACGTTGTAGAATGTGTGCGCTTGTTTGCGGAGCGGGTCAGACAGAGCATGGACGTGCGACAAATCATCTTGTTCGGTTCGTATGCTAGGGGTACGGCTCGAGACGAAAGCGACATCGACGTAGCTGTAATCACTGACACGCCTGCAAAGGACTGGCTGGATGCCTCCACCGCGCTCTACCGGCTGCGAAGAGATATTGACCTATCGATAGAACCGGTCTTGATAGATTCCCTCGTGGACAGAAGCGGTTTTCTCGCAGAGATCAGGCGGACCGGCAAGGTGATATACGAACGCGATCAAGAATCGTGAACACTGGCATGTTGCCATGTCCACTTTCGCAGGGCTCAAGAGTATATATGGAAATCCCCATTATCACGTTTCAGGCTCAGCGGCAGTGACAGGAACTGGCCGGCGCGGGTCCCTCACAAGCTACGCCGCCCTCGATACCATAGGCTCTATTATGCCTCGGATGCCTTCGAGAACTGTCACGGGATCGATCGTGACCGTCCGTCCCTCGGTCCAGGCGGAGACCAGTTGGAACGCCAGATCCGCCGCAATTACAGCCTCAAGCTTGGACGGGTAATCCATCACGAGATAGTAGTGCGTGGACACCCCGTTCTCAAGGTCGACAGACCGCTGGCCGCAGTATGCCGAGCATTGGTTGGAACGGCGGCTCATAAGATGTATAATCACGTGCTCGAGAAGATGCGGGATGTTCGTCCCTTGCTCTATCTCCTCGTAGAACGAATGCTTTTCGATGTCCGTGCCGCGGCCGCCACACGAGTGTACGAGCGGGCTGTCCTCGTCCGGGAAAATCCCCGGCAGTGCCATTTCCATCTTCTCGCGAATGTTCGGTATGTCCGCCGAAGTGATATGGTTTTTGTCCTCCATATCGAGTACCAGAACAAACTTCGGCTGGACTACCGACGGATCGTGTCTCGACTCGCAATCTTGAAATATGGTGCGTATAATCTTCAGTTGGAGCACCTCCGGTTTTTAACCCGAATTATTCACGAGCATCAGCAGGCTTCGGCAGACAAGCAGTCCGAAGCAACGGCTGATGCATAATCCGGGCTATATATATGCTACCTCATTAACCGAGCAGGGGCAAGCAAACAAGCTGAGGTTGGAAATACAATGCTCGATCAGCAGTTGAAAGTGGTATTGGATACGAATTTGTTCGTAGCTGCCTACTGGAACAGGAGGAGCGCATCGGCCAGGATAATCGAGGCCTGCCTGTCCGGGCATCTCCAGGTATACTACACATCCGAGGTGGAAAGAGAACTCTGGCTTATTATGAGAAACATCCGTGCCAGGGATGAGTTCAGGGCGACCGTAAGCAATCTCATCGGCCGCGCGGAACAAGTCTCGGCTCAGGCCAAAGTGGACGTGCGAACGGAAGACCCCGAGGACCAGAAGTTTCTTGAATGCGCCGTTTCAGCAAACGCCGACTATCTTATTACAAGCGACGATCACCTCCTCAGGTTACGAAAAACGGGTAAAACGGTAATAATAAAGCCGGGAGATTTCTGGAGGGAAATAATATGCAGCCAGAGGAATTCTTGAAAAAAGTCAGACAGAGGTCGGGATTGGATACCAACGAAGAGGCGCGGAGGGCCGTGGATGCGGTTTTCGGCGCGCTGAGAGCCAGAATATCGCACGGGGGCGGCGACAACGTCGCAGACCAGCTCCCGAAGGAGCTGAGAGAGTTGTGGGAAAGCGGGCTGGTTGAGCACCTTATGCGGTCGATTACCGGCGTCGAAAGAATGGACCTGCACGAGTTTCTTGCGCGGGTGCAGAATGCGGCGCATCTTGCCAACATAGACCACGCTGAGGCGGTGACCCGCGCGGTCTTTATGACCATGCGGGAGCAGATAACTCACGGGGCGCAGCAAGCTATTGCCAATCAATTGCCCGAAGATATAAGGGCTATTTGGCTCGCGAGCGCACCGGAGGCCGGGGCTCCGCCGTCAGGACTGTACGGGACGGAGCGAATCGGCCCGGCTGCGGCAAGTGTCTACCGCACCGATGACCAGATTGCAGAAGACGTCAGAGAACTGCTCGAAACCAGTGATGAGATAGATGAAGAGCGAATAGACGTGCATGTGCAGCAGGGCAAGGTGACCCTGCGTGGGGTAGTCAGGACGTCGGGTGAGTGGGAAGCCGCAGGCAGAGTTGCAGCTCAAACTCTCGGAGCGAGAGAAATAGAAAACGAACTTACCGTCGTGGAAGAGCTGTGAAGGGCTACTTTCGTAGTTTCGGGTATTGCCCAGATAAAGCGTGGACACCGAGATAAGAACTCCAGAACCGGGGAGACGGGGAAAATGGGGAGGCGGGGAACCCTCATGATGGGGGGGATTTCAAATCAGTACTGTCGAAAGTTAACATTTGCGTCTCAACATGCGTATGAGAAGCTATGAAAGTATCTATATCTAAGTTCAAGAGTCTAATACCTATGCCACTGTTGGATAAGC